>CAMBBO010000141.1 GCA_945862935.1 Pseudorhodoplanes sinuspersici
ATCGGCGACGCGACGCGCAACATCCTCGAAGGCCGGGATTCGTTCGACGTCGTTGCGGATGTCGCCGTTCAGTTGCGCGTAGAGAGAGAGCGGCGAGCGGCGCAACTCTGACAGAAGTGCCGAAGTGTAATTCGGAACGTCCGGGACGAGATCGGGATTGGTCCGCCCGGTCAGCCCGTAATGATCGAGCACCGAATCCCAGCGCGCGCGGTCATAGGGCGGTGCAATCAACGGATACGCAAGATCGCGCAAAAGCCGCTCGTCGTCGGTGAGCTGGAATTCGGACGGCACCACGCCTTCGCTGAGGGCCGCCGTCGCGCCGACCCATGAATGCATGTCGTCGGTAACGAGTGACTGGCGCACGCGGCCGAAATCGCCGTTGAGGCATCCAATCAGAGGGATGCAGACCGCAAGCGCGCTGCGGCGGCGGCGGACCGTTACGGCCACGCGATCAGGATCGCTGGGCGCGGCGGCGGCGTTTACGCACCGTCACGCGGGATGCGATTCCCGATGCCGGTTGGTCAGCCATGCGCTCGATCCGCACGACGGGAAGAATGACGACTTGCGCCGGCTCATTCATATCCCTGCTTCTTTCAGCCTGCGCCATGCGCCGGCTCATCGGAAAGTCGACAATGATTCCCATGTTCCTGCCCTCGCCGGTGCCAGGGGAAACACCCCATCCCGGCTTTCGGATTCTCGAACTGCCCGATTAAGGACGGAGCAATGTTAACGGTTCGCTAACGCCCGCCGCTTAGGATCGGGGTGTCAGTTGGGTGTTGTTGCGATGTCGCATTCCGAGCTTGAAAATATGGCGGGCCTGCCAAGGTCCGACGGCGCCAGCATCCAGGCGGCGCTACTTCGAACCCTCACCGATCTCTATGTCCAAAAGCCCTCCCATTCGCCTGAGGAGGAGCGTCAATTCACCGAGCTTTCGCTGCGGCTGATCGACGTCGTCGACATTCCGACGCGCCTTGTGATCGCCCAAAGGCTGCATCGCTATGGCCGGGCACCTGCGATGGTGATGCGCGCGCTGGAAGGCAGAATGCCTGGCCAATCGCCAGCCGAGGCCGAGCCTGCGACCGAAGAACCGATGCAATCTCTCGAAGAATTCGCAAAATCGATCGTGGCTGCGGCTTTGGCCGAGGTACCCGGCCCGGCCGAAATCGAGGTGCAAGCCGAGACGCCGGATGCCGTCGAAATCGAATACGAGCATCCTGCCCTCGTCCCGGCGCACGATCCGCACGCGACGCTCGCCGCGCAATCGGCGGAACTCACCGGACTGTTCTTCGACGCCAGCCCGCACGAACGGCGTCTGATCCTGCACAACCTCGATATCGCAGCGATCGAACCTGCCGACGCGCTGCACGAGGCCCATGCGCTTCAAGCCGCGCGTCGACTCGAAACCGCGGCCCTCGCGCGTAATCCATTCGAATTTGCAACAATCCTCGTCGGCACGCTCGGCATTTCGCAGCCGCTCGCCTTACGCGTCGCGCAGGATGTCTCAGGCGAGCCGCTGATCGTGGCCCTACGCACGCTGGCAATACCAACCGATATTCTTCAGCGAGTGATCCTGTTCCTCAATCCTGAGATCGGACATTCGGTGCAACGCGTTTACGATCTGGTGCAATTGCACGACGACATCGAACCGGAAACCGCGCGCCGTGTGTTGACAATCTGGCGCAATGCCAGCGCGGCAATCGTGACGCCGCGTCATCAGCCTTACACCTATGACGACGAGCCGCGCCGCGCGCGAGCCGAAGCGATGACGGATGCGCGCAGCACCGCGTCCCGTCCATCCGAGCGCGCGCGCCGCGGCAATATCGCCTAAGCTACGATCCGGTCGAGAAAGTTACGTCCGGCGCTGTCGTCGACCTCGACGATCCAGATATCGGGGTCGAAGCGGATTTGCTTTTGCAGATAGGCTTCCGCGTCGGCCGATGGCGCCGGCTGCGTTTTCAGGCACGCAACGAAGGCGCGGTCGACTGGATGGGCCTCGTCGAAAGCGCTTTGCGGCGCGGGACCAAACAAATCCACGCTGCCGTCGAGCCGGTCGATCTTAACGAACACTGCTCCCGCCTCATCCGCACCGCGGCGGCGCACCACCGCAAACGCGCCCTCAGTGGCGCAGCGGCGCAAGTAGGCAGAGACCCAGATTCCAGATTTCAGGCGCATGCGCCCTCTATAACCGCTATTCGAGCGGCCGTCCGGTCAGCGCGGCAAGCTCGCGAATGAGGCGTGGCGAAATCTGCCCGCTCACCGGAAATTTGCGCGAGCGCTCAAACTGCCCGATGGCGTCTTGGGTCTCGCGGTCGAGAAGGCCCGTGCTTTTCAGCTGACCGAAACCGTATTCGGAGAGCGCACGCTGCACCGCCATCACGCGCTTCGACGGCGCAATCAGATTCGCGATCTCGTCGCCCGGACGCACGGCATCGGCTTTTGGCGATGGCTGCGCCTTCACCTTCGATTGCGTCACCACCGAAAGAAAAGCCTCGTTCGGTTCGCGCGTCGGCTTCAGGCCTGCAGTCTGCTCGAAGTCGCGGATCGCCGTGTCGGTTTTTGCGCCATAGACGCCATCGGCCACGCCTTCGTAGAAGCCGCGCTTGCTGAGTTCCTTCTGGATGTCGATCACGATGTCGGTCTGCGAACGTCCGACGGGTAGCGGCGGAACGGGCGGTGCCGGCATCACCGGGCTTGCGAGTTCAACAGGACGCGGGCGCGGCAACGCAACCGGATTTGCCGGATCGGCGTTCTGCACAACAGGTGTGGGTGCTGGCGCAGGCACGGGATTTGGCAGCGATGCGGCTGGCTTCGGCTGCGCGCGGAAAATCGGATAAGGATGCGGCCCTTTCTGCAGGAACAGCGCGTTACTCGCGATCCCGCAGGCAGCAGCCAGCAATACGAGAGCGGCCACAAGGTCCTTGCGGCTCTTGAGCAGCGCGATCGGCGCTTCCGGTTCATCCGCGACCGCCGACGTAAAGCTCGGTTCTTTTCGTGTTCTAGTTTTACGCACTTTTCTTCACCGCTTGATTGCCGTCGTGTTCTGGCTTGCGCCGTCCCTGAGCGAAGTCCGGATGCGTGATGTTGTGTTCGCCGCGTTTCGCTTCGCAATCGAATGGCAGCCGTACCGTAATGCGCGTGCCTTTGCCGACGCGCGAATGCATATCGAGTTCGCCGCCATGCAAGGCCACGAGACCCTTCACAATCGAAAGGCCAAGCCCGGTGCCGTCATGCGGACGGTCATAGGCCTGGCGCGCCTGGAAGAACGGATCGCCGACGCGCGCCAGATCAGCTTCGCTGATGCCGATGCCGGTGTCTTCGACCGCGATGGCCAGCCGCGAGGTTTCGGCAACAGCGGACACGGTCACGCACCCGCCGCGATCAGTAAACTTGATCGCGTTGGCGATGAGATTGATCATGATCTGCTTGAGCGCGCGCCGGTCGGCAACAATCGTTTGCAGGCCGCCGGATAGATCGGTTGCAAGTTCGATCCCGCCATCGTGTGCTTTCAACGCAAGCAATTCGCAGCAATTTCCGATCACGTCGCCCGGAGCGAAGGTTTCCGGCACGAGCTCGAAATCGCCGGTCTCCATCTTCGACATATCGAGGATACCGTTCACCACATCCAGCAGGTGATGGCCGGAATCGTTGATCAGGCGCGCATAATCGGCGCGGCGCTCGGCATCGAGGCGCATCGGAACTTCATTGGACAGCATCTCGGAAAAGCCGATGATCGCGTTGAGCGGCGTGCGCAATTCGTGGCTCATCGTTGCGAGGAAGTGCGTCTTTGCGGCGTGTGCCCGTTCGGATTCGACCCGCGCGGCTTCGAGAGCGCGTTCCTGGTTCTTGCGGTCGGTGACATCGCGCAGTACGGCGACGACATCGCGTTCGGTATGCCCTTCGACCGGATCGACGGGACGGCAGCGCATCTCGACCCAGACGTGATGAGCGGCGTTCGCCTCACGGCGCACGCGGAATTCAAGCGAATGCGTCTCGCTGCCGGATGCGGCATGCGACAGCGCGGTAAGATAGGCCGGACGATCAGCCACATGCACGCGCTCGAACAAGCCATGCCCGCGCAAATCGGCAATGCGCGCGCCAAACAAAGCTTCCGCCGCAGGTGAAATGAAAACGACCGCACCATGCCGGCCATGCCGCGTGATGACGTCGGTCATGTTGCGCGCGAGCAGGCGATAACGGTCTTCCTCGGCCTGAAACAGCCAGACGCTCATGCGGGCGAGCGATTCCGCCCCGAGCGCGATCCCGGTCGCATACAGCGCGGCCGAAATGATGCCGAAGGCCGCGAGCGCCTGATGCGCCTCCGACGCCAGATCTTCGGCCGGCGTCAGACCGGCAAATCGAATGGTGAGAAGAAGCCCCGCTGCCGCGAGCGCGAATGTCGACGCGGTTGCAACCACACGGCGTGACGCCGAGAGGGCCGCTTCCAGCGGCACGACCACGAGCCAGATCGCAGCGAACGACGAGATGCCGCCGGTCATCAGCGCAACCGTTGTGACAAGCCCCGTCAGCGACAGCGATGAGAGGATATGCGCGCCTTCATAGCGTCCAGTGCGCGAGAGAAAATAAGCGACGAGGATAGGCACGATCAGCCAGGCAAACACCGCTATTTCCAGCGGTGACGGAACGCCGCGCATGAACAAGTAGATCGGCAAGATCGACAACGCGATCAGGCTTCCGATCAGGCGCGGGGCGATGAACGCGCGATGACGCGCGGCAGTCAGCGCATCAAGGCGCGCCGACGGATGCACGAGCCCATCGACAAAATCACGCACAGGCCGAAGAAAACCCGAATGACTCACTGCAATCCAACGCGGCCTCACAGGGCCGACGCTTCCCTTATTAAGGATTGGATCGTGTCAGAGGCCGCTTAAGCGAACACTAAGGAGGCCCGCCCGAAACCGCGCAAAAGCCCGTGGCTTGGGCTTTCCCATGCGTTTTCGTGGCGGAGGGCGCGCCTATCCTGCGCATATGGTGAACGTTAAGTTTCCAAACGCGATCGTTCGGATTTTAGGAAAAATTGCACCTCATTCGCATCAAACCCGAACGGTGGATCGAACCGCCCCTCAAAGCTTGCGTTGTAGCTTGCAATCCAAGGCGACAACTAAAGTCAGCCGGGGGAAGGGTCATGTTCTTTCTATTGCGTGTCGCGTTCTGGCTGAGCATCGTTCTGGTGCTGCTGCCGAGCGGAACGGCGTCAAAGGCGCCACAAAAGGAAGCCTCCGTGGGTGCGGTCGAGACGCTGACTGCGGCAGGTGCGGCTGTGTCCGACATGACGCAATTCTGCGATCGCCAGCCCGACGCGTGCGATGTCGGCGCGCAGGCGGCCGTTGCCTTCGGCCAGCGGGCACAGGCTGGCGCGCGCATGGTGTTCGACTTCATCAACGAAAAGATGGTCCAGAACGATACTGGCTCCATCAAGCCAACGCAGGTCAGCACGGCACCGGGCAAGCACTCGCAGCACACGCTGCGCGCCTCCGACCTGCAACCGTCCTGGCGCGCGCCCACGACCCGCCCGCAGACCCGAAACGCCTCCTGACACGCGCGCTTTCATTGCCGGCGAAGGCTCAATATATCTAGTCCGGCGGGCGCCTCGCTCGCGCGGGCCTTTCGCATGTCGATTGACGAAATCATCGAGAATTTCTCCTTGCTCGACGAGTGGGACGACCGCTATCGCTACATCATCGAGCTTGGCCGTACGCTTCCGCCATTCCCGGAAAGCGCCCGTACCGATGCCAATAAAGTGCAGGGCTGCGCCAGCCAGGTGTGGCTCGAAACCGAGGTGAAGCCGAATGGCGGCGGGGGGCCAACGCTGACATTCGTCGGCGACAGCGACGCACATATCGTGCGCGGCCTGATCGCGATCCTGTTCGCGCTCTATTCCGGCAAGCACGCAAAAGACATTCTCGCCGCCGACGCGCCCGCCATGCTTGATACGCTCGGCCTTCGCGAACACCTCACCCCGCAACGCTCGAACGGCTTGCGCTCGATGGTCGAGCGCATCCGGGGCGAGGCGCAGCGGGCGATCGGAACCGCAGCTTAACTTTCACTGGATGGCGCCGCCCACGCGCGCAACGGTACGCTCGCTTTTCCGCGCGCCTGCGCCGCATATCCGTAATGCCGCGCAAGCCGGTCCAGCGCGAGCTGCAGCACAATCTTGGCGGAGCGTGACGGCCACGCGCGTTCGCGCTCCACATCCTCCAGCCGCTTTAGAAAGCAGCAGACGTCCAGCAGCAGCCCGGCAAATTCCGGCCCGACACCCTGCAGCGCATTGTTCATGCTCTGGCGCGAGGCAATCATCGTGTCGGTGAAATTCATCCCGCTGCCGCCGGAGCCGCGATCGCGTGAAATCGGCGCTTCCCAATTCGACGTAGTGCGCGGCATCATGTGCGCGCGCGTGAAATCGCCGCGGAGTCTTTCGCCCGCCTGTAACTGATGAGCCGAGATCAGCGGGGAGCCGTCACGTCCCTTGCGCCGCGCGAGCCACAGAAGCGGGCTTTCTGCTTCGTCCGTCAAAACATCGGCGCGCCCGGATTCGGTTTCAACGCTGACTTCGGCAAGCCGCAAATGTTGCGCGCGGAACGGATTGATGTCGTCGCGCGCGGTTCGGATTTTCATCTTGCTCATGCTGCAGCTCCGCGCGCGCAGCTTGTTTCCAGCGCTGTGAGCACCGCATCGAAGAACGGATCGTCGCGCTTATCCTCGACCGTGCGGAAGGCATGCGCCGCTGTCGTGCGGTCGCGCCCGAACAGGCGGCCAACATCCGTGCAGTTCAGCCCGAATGTCACGTGGGCGAGATACATCGCGCTCTGACGCGCGAATGCCGCGCGCGCACAGCCCCGGCTCTCGCCGCGCAAGGCGGCAATCGGTACGGCAAAGGTCGCCGCGACCACCGCCTCGAGAGCATCGAGCTGGTACTGGATCGACAGAAAAGGACGGCTCTCCCTCTGCGGCTCGGCCACCCGGACATGACGCATCATCTTTGAAACTCCCGCTAGGCCGGTCAAGCCCGAGAAAATTCAAACTGACCCACTACCGGATGCGGCAAGAACGGGGCGCGGGGATAACTTTTCGCAGCCTGCGTCAAATCATTGGATTGGCGGGGTTTCCTTCAACCGGTCCTGTGCAAAACGCTCAGGTCTTGCACGGGCCTCCTGCGAACCCTGTCGCGCCTTAGCGCCCGCCGCGGCGGCGCTGCTGGCCAAGTCCCATCTGCTTGGCAAGCTTGGAGCGGGCGGCCGCGTAATTCGGCGCAACCATCGGGTAGTCGATGGGCAGATCCCACTTCTCCCGGTATTGCTCCGGCGTCATGTTGTATTGCGTGCGAAGGTGCCGCTTCAGCGACTTGAACTTCTTTCCGTCCTCAAGACAGACCAGAAAATCCGGCGCGATCGACTTCTTCACCGGCACGGCGGGCTTGAGCGGATCGCCGTTGGCATTGGCGTGGCCCGCTGCAACGCGCGTCAGCGCGGCATGGACGAGACCGATGAGGGTTCCGATCTCGCTTGCAGGAACGGCATTCTTCGACACATAGGCCGCGACGATACTCGCGGTCTGGTCGACAAATTTTCCGGCATTGCCTGCGTCGCTCATGTCCTCATCCGCAAAGCGAGAGAACACAAACGATATACGATCCCTCAGTCATCGCAAGAACAGCGATGACGACCAGCCGTCATAT
>CAMBBO010000142.1 GCA_945862935.1 Pseudorhodoplanes sinuspersici
GGCCTCGCGCCGCTGCGTTAGCGCGATCAGGCCCGCCGCCAGCGCTTCTCGCGTGGCATCGGCTGACGCGCCGCGCCGCGCCATGAGGCGAGGGCCTGTCGCTGGCGTGAATGGCACGCTCACTTGCAGCTTTGGGTAATAGCGCCCGCCGGCGTGCTCGTAGGCCTCGGCCCAGCCAGCGTCGAACACGTATTCGCCCTGGGAATGCGATTTCAGATAGCAGGGGCAGACCCCAAGGACGGCCCCGTCTTCGCTCTCGACAACGAGGTGCTGGGGCTGCCAGCCGGTTCGCGCGGCGGCCGAGCCAGAGGCTTCAAGTGCGCTCAAAAAACTATGGGAAACGAATGGGTTGTACGAGTATCCACAAGTATCCACAGAGCTGATAGCACCTAGCTCAGAATTTACTTTAACTGCCTCAACTAACGCCGCATCGTGATTGTCCAATGCGTGAGGATTGGCGCAGCAATCCCACTCCTGCGCCCCAATTTGTGCGATTGCGGGCAGCACGCGAATTCGAAATCCGGTTTCGGTCATCGGCCAGTGGAAATTGGTGAGGGTGCCCGCTCGTTTGCCATAGGCTGCCTTTATGGCCGAAATCCCTCAAAGACCATCTGGTCGGCCCATCGCTGCGCCTTTGCGCGGTCGGCGGCGCTCCGCACCGTCCAGACGAGCAGCGGCATGCCGAGAGCGTAACGGGCCACGAGCGGCGCCACCGCAGGCAGGTCCTTGAGCGAGTAATTCACGAAATGCGGCCGCGTCCGCGGCACATGCAGAAGATTGCCCATGATCCATTTCTGCCTTTGCGGCAGCGGCGCCCATTCCTTGTCGGCGTACCAGCGCTCGGCGACGATGCCGCGGGTAAGCGACGGTGCGATGCGCGCGATTTCGGCAACCTGATCGGGATCGAACGACATCGCAGCGACCGGTCCGGAATAGCCACGTACGATCTCGGCCATGCGCGCGGGAAGCCGCACGTCGCCGTCGAAGCGGCTTTTCATTTCGAGCACCAGCGGTACGCGTCCGGAAACCTGCGTCAGCAATTCCTTCAACGTCTGCATCCGGTCCGAAGTTGCCTTGAATTTGACCGCCTGCAATTCCGCGGCGCTTTTTGTGCGCAGTTGCGCGTCGCCGTCGTTCAGGCGGCCGAGCCTATCATCGTGATGAACCATCGCTTCGCCATCGGACGAAATCTGGAGGTCGCATTCGATGGCGTAATTGCCGGCAATGGCGGCGGCAAACGCAGACGGGGTATTCTCGATCAAGCCAGATGCAGCGTCATGCAAGCCCCGGTGCGCGATAGGGCGCGCCGTCAACCAGCCCAATCCGGCCATTCACGACACCTCGAACATGCCCTCGACCTCGACCGCTGCGTCGAGCGGCAATGCCGCGACGCCAATGGTCGTGCGGGCATGGCGGCCTTTGTCGGCGAAGGCCGTGACCATGAGGTCGGATGCACCGTTCATGATCTTGGGCGTGTCGATGAAATCCGGTTCGCAATTGATGAAGCCGCCAAGCCGCACGACACGAACGACCTTGTCGAGATCGCCGAGGCCGGCCTTGATCTGTGCGAGCAGATTGATCGCGCAGGTGCGCGCAGCCTTCTGCCCGTCCTCGACCGAAACCGACGAGCCGAGCTTGCCCTTGGCAACCAGCTTCATGTCGGCGTCGAAGCAAAGCTGGCCAGATATCACCAGCAGATTCCCGGTGCGCACGAATCCGACATAATTGGCGATCGGCGCTGCCGGCGTCGGCAATTCGATGCCGAGTTCCTTGAGTTTCTTTTCGATCTCGCCGGCCATTCGTTGCCCCATTCTGATGCCCAAGTGGCATTCTTTCTCGCCGATTGCCGAAAGGGGTGCAAGACGCCGTTGCGGCGCACAGCGCGCACCCCTATCTTTGCGAATCCGGGGCGAGCTGGAGAATAAATTCAACATGATGCGCGCTGGCCGATTGCTTCTGCCTATTTTTCTCGCCGCCTGTCTGTCGCCGCAGGCCCATGCTGCGCCGTCGATGGAATTGACCGCTCATCGCGCGGTCTATGACCTGTCGCTTTCATTCTCGCGCGGCAAACGCCCGATCGAGGCTGTGCGCGGCCGCATCCTGTACGATTTCACCGGAAACTCCTGCGAAGGCTACGCGCTCCAATTCCGCCAGGTGTCCGAGATCGAGGCAGGCGAGGGCAAGTCGCTGACCAGCGACCTGCGCGCGGCGACCTTCGAAGATGGCACGGCCAAGACATTCCGCTTCACCTCGCAGAACTTCATCAACGACAATCTCGTGGATCAGGTCGACGGCACGGCGGAGCGCAAGAATACGGGCGTGGGTATCGCGCTGAAAAAGCCGGGCACGAAGATCTTCAATCTGGAAAACGGCATCGTCTTTCCAACCGAGCACATGCGCCGGATTATCGAAGCGGCGCGCGAGGGCAAGACGCTCATCGAATTGCCGGTGTTCGACGGGTCGGAGACCGGCGAGAAGGTCTATAATACGCTTGCGATCATCGGCAAGGAAATCGCACCCGGCGACAAGCCGGACGATGCCGCGGGAAGCGCGGCCGCGCTGGATGGACTGAAACGCTGGCCCGTTACGATCAGCTATTTCGATCGCAGCAAGAAAGAGGCGGGTGAACCGCTGCCGGTCTATTCGATCGGTTTTGAGCTTTACGAAAACGGCGTCTCGCGAAAGCTCTCGCTCGACTACAATGACTTTGTGATCGTCGGGCGGATGAGCCAGATCGATATCAAGCCGGCCGCCGCCTGCGTGAAGTAACCTCTTCTGGCTCATCCAGCGCGAGGCCCCGCATCACTGCATCCTGCCCAAAGCGTTCACGCACCTTGTCGAGCGCGCGCTCGGCGGCGGTGGTGCGAACGCCAGTCGTGTCGAGCAGGGACGCGGGGTCGGCGTCCTCGCCATCAACGAGTGCCGTGACGCCTATCCCGATCAGCCGATAGCTGGTGCCGTCGATTTCCTTGGAAAGAAGATCGCGTCCGGCCTGATATATTTTTGACGCAAGCTGTGTCGGTTCTTCCATCGAGCGCGCACGGGTCCTGGTGCGGAAGTCCGCTGTCTTGAGCTTCAGAGTTACGGTCGATCCGGCCAGTTCATTGCGCTTGAGGCGCGCGGAGACGCGCTCAGTGAGATGCCAGAGCTGCTTTTCGAGCGGGCGAAGCGCCGCAACATCCTTGTCGAACGTCGTTTCGGCGGAGATGCTTTTCGCCTCGCGTTCCGGCGAAACCTCGCGCGTGTCGATCCCGCGCGCGAGCCTCCACAGCCTGCGGCCTTCTACGCCATAGCGGCGCATCAGGTCGGTCTCGTCGGCGCGTTGAAGGTCGGCGATGGTGCGAAAGCCGTCGCGGGTGAGTTTCTGCTCGGCAACACGCCCGACACCGTAGATCGTTGAGACCGGTCTGGTGCTGAGAAAATCCGCAGCTTCGTTCTGGCCGAGCATCGCAAAGCCGCGCGGCTTGTCGAGGTCGGAGGCAATTTTGGCGAGGAACTTGTTGGGCGCAAGGCCCACCGAAACGCTGATCCCAAGTTCACGTTCGACGGCGAGTGCAAAGCGCGCGAGCGACTTTGCGGGAAGCATACCGTGCAGCCGTTCGGTGCCAGAGAGGTCGATAAATGCCTCGTCGATAGAAACCGGCTCGACGAGGGGCGTAAGATCGAGCATCAGCGCGCGCACCTGCCGCGATACTGCAACATACTTCTGAATGTCTGGTTTGACGATGATCGCTTGCGGACACAGGGCGCGAGCTTCGAACATCGGCATCGCCGAACGAACACCGAAGGTGCGAGCGATGTAGCAGGCCGTCGATACAACCCCGCGCTTGCCGCCGCCAATGATCAGCGGCTTGTCTGCGAGTGTGGGGTCGTCACGCTTTTCGATTGTTGCGTAGAAGGCATCGCAATCGACATGTGCGAGGGACAGCGTGGGATTTCCGGATGGCGCAGGAGTCTTGGAGAGCCGCAGGCCGAACAGCGCGGGGCGTCATCTCGCGCGTCTGACAGGCAATCGCGGCAAAAGGCTTGGGTCACGGGGCGTCGCGCTCCCAGGCAGGGCCACCGAGCGCAATCAGGGCAGCGCCAACGTCCCGCGGTGTCATGCCCAATTCTTCGGCGAAAGCAGCCAGCAGGCGCTGGTCCCCGGCGATATAGTCCATGACCCCGGCGAGGAATCCTGGCGCGCGCGCGGCAGTTCGAACCTCGTCCGGCCCGATCCCGCTGAGCGCAAGAAAGCGACCCATCCGTTCCGGGTCCGCGGCTATGAAGCTAAGTGCCTGAATAGCCATTGCTTCCGCTTTGTGACGATTCCCGCCAGATACCCTCTTTACCATGGGTTTGTGTTTGCCTTTCCGTAACAAATCAGAACTACGTTGGATGCATCATGCCCGACCGCGCGCCCTCCGGCGACGTGGAAACCTTCAAGCGCGAATAGCGCGGGGCGGGGATGCCCGAGGGGGCGGGAATGCCGAAGAAGGTCCTGATCGTGGAGGACAACGAGCTTAATATGAAGCTCTTCCACGATCTCCTCGAAGCGCACGGCTATTCGACCGTCGGAACCCGCAGCGGGATCGACGCGCTCGACCTTGCGCGGGAGCACCGTCCCGATCTGATTTTGATGGACATTCAATTGCCGGAGGTATCCGGCCTTGAAGTCACCAAATGGCTCAAGGACGACACCGAATTGCGCACAATTCCCGTCGTCGCCGTCACCGCGTTTGCGATGAAGGGCGACGAGGAGCGTATTCGCGAAGGCGGCTGCGAGGCTTATCTTTCAAAACCGATTTCAGTCGGAAAATTTATTGAGACCATCAGGCATTTTCTCGGTAACGCGTAAGGAATAAAATGACAGCGCGCGTGCTCGTCGTCGACGACGTTCCAGCCAACGTGAAATTGCTGGAAGCGCGGCTTTCCGCGGAGTATTTCGACGTTTTGACGGCGCATTCCGGTGCCGAGGCGCTTGCGTTGTGCGAGCGCTCCGAGTGCGACATCGTCCTGCTCGACGTCATGATGCCGGACATGGATGGCTTCCAGGTCTGCCGCAAGCTGAAGAACAATCCGGTGACGCATCACATCCCGGTGGTGATGGTGACCGCACTCGACCAGCCGTCCGATCGCGTCGCGGGCCTTGAGGCCGGCGCCGATGATTTTTTGACGAAGCCCGTTTCCGATGTCGCGCTGATCGCGCGCGTGCGTTCGCTTACCCGCCTGAAAATGATGACCGACGAATTGCGCATGCGCGCGCTGACGTCGAAGGAAATCGGGATCGAAAGCCCGGAACGCGAAGCGATGACCGAAACCGGCCGGGGCGGGCGGCTGCTGATGGTCGATGACCGGCGCTCGTCCTACGACCGCATCATGACGGTGCTCGAAGCCGAGCATCGCATCGACATCGAAACCGATCCGAACAACGCGCTGTTTCGTGCGGCCGAAGGCAATTACGAATGCGTAATCGTGTCGCTTGGCCTTCAGGATTTCGACGGACTTCGCCTGTGCAGCCAGATCCGCTCGCTTGACCGCACGCGCAACATGCCCATTCTCGCCATCGCCGACGGCGAAGATGGTTCGCGGCTCGCGCGCGGACTTGAAATCGGAATCAACGACTACATCATTCGTCCGGTGGACAAGAACGAATTGCTGGCGCGGGTCCGTACTCAGGTTCGCCGCAAGCGTTACACCGAACGGCTACGCGACAACGTGCAGCTTTCGATCGAGGCCGCGATCACCGACGCGCTCACCGGCCTCTACAATCGCCGTTACATGGAAAGCCATCTCGGCAGCCTGGTTGAGCAGTCGGCCGCACGCGGCAAGCCGATCACGGTGCTGGTGCTCGACATCGACTTCTTCAAGGCGGTCAATGACGGCCACGGCCACGATGCCGGCGACGACGTGCTGCGCGAATTTGCAATCCGGGTGCGAAAATCCATTCGCGGCATCGATCTCGCCTGCCGTTATGGTGGCGAAGAATTCGTCATCGTGATGCCGGAAACTGACATGGCGGTTGCAGCGACGGTTGCCGAGCGCCTGCGGCGGCGCATCGCGACCGAACCGTTCCCTATCGCGCAAGGCACGAAGAGTCTCGAAGTCACGATCTCGATCGGTCTCGCCTCGCTCGAAACCGCGGACGACAATGCCGCGAGCGTGCTCAAGCGCGCGGACCAGGCGCTCTATCGCGCCAAGCGCGATGGCCGCAACCGCGTGGTTGCAGACGCGGCTTAACGCTCAGCATCGTTGTGAAAACGGGGGCCGGCAACCTTAACGCTTTAGGTTGACCTGAGGCTAACGTCGTTAAAACGACGCTTCTCGTTTGATTCAAAGAGATAGAGGAATAGCGTTCGGGCAAGGGAAAACTTGCCCGCGTAAGTTTCGATGCGGCGAAGCAGGGCAGGTCATTCCCAACCGATAACCCTGCGGTCGCTCAGATCCGCCGCATCTTCTGGGTCCGTGGGGTTCGGCCGGCTCGGGAGCGGCTACGAGTGGCCTCCTCATGACGTTCCCGGCCGGCCACCTTATCGGTGGCAACTAAAGGCCACCGCAAAATCGAAAGGGCGCCGTGAGGCGCCCTTTGTCGTGTCGCGTGCAGCGAAATTTTACTTGATCTTGCCTTCGCGGAATTCGACGTGCTTACGCGCGATCGGATCGTACTTGGTCTTGACCATTTTCTCGGTCTGGGTGCGCGAGTTCTTCTTGGTCACGTAGTAATAGCCGGTGTCGGCGCTGGACACGAGCTTGACCTTGATGGTGACGGCCTTGGCCATGGAATCCTCAGGGATGGGCTGATTTGGCGCGGAAACTAGCCTCCACGGCCGGAATGTCAAGGAATGCCGCGCTGGCCTAGAGAAGTGCCCGCTGAAACTTGCCGTGCAGCATGCGGTAGAAGGGAACCGGCAGGTCGTGGCCAAATCCCGCCGCGACGCGCGCTTCCAACTCCTGCAGCACGACGCCCGTAATGGTCGGAAGGTCGAGCTTGCGCGCTTCCGCGATGGGCAGCCAGACCAACTCCACAAGCTCTGCTTCGGCGTGCACGATGCCATCAACCTTGTGGGCGACGGCACTCGCATCGACCGAGAAGAACCGCGTATCGAAACGGCGGGGACGGCGTGGCGGCGTGATCGCGCGAGCAATGAAGTGCAGCCCGGAAAGGTCGGGCGCGTATCCGAGCGTACCCATTTCTGCCCAGGGCCCAGCCGGCATGACCGGCGGCCTCTTGGCCTTCTGGCCGAGCAGCAGACCTGTTTCCTCAAATGTCTCACGGATCGCTGTCAGCGCGAGCGACTGGGCGCGCTCAGCGGAGACCTTCGGAACGCCGCCCATCAGCTTCTTCTGAACTTGCTTGTGCAGAGCCGCCGACGGCTTCACGAGACGATCCACGTTGTCGAGGCGCCCGCCCGGAAAAACAAATTTCCCCGGCATGAAGACGTGACCGTGATGGCGGCGGCCGAGCAAGACCTTCGGCGTTTTGCCGCTGCGGTCGACGAGAATGACGGTCGCTGCGTCCTTTGGACGGCGATTGGGAAATGATTGGTCGCGTTCGGCGCCAGTCAGCTGCTTGGTAAGATCGTTCATCGGCCGGGAATGAGAGGTGCGCTCTTGGCCTGTTCGAAATCGTCCGGGGCTGCGGGATCGAAGCCGTGCATGCGGTGCGCCCATTGC
>CAMBBO010000143.1 GCA_945862935.1 Pseudorhodoplanes sinuspersici
CCTTCGCTGCCGGACAACGCTTCGCCAGACAGCTTGACGATCACACGTCGATAGCCCGGCTCAGCCATGGCGCGTTTTCCTCGCCTTCGGCCGCCTGATCCGCGTCAGGATTTGGCGGCGGCCGCCACTTCGGCGGCGAAATCGGATTCCTGCTTCTCAATACCTTCGCCGAGCGCGTAACGCACAAAGCCCGTGACCTTGATCGGTCCGCCAACCTTGCCCTCGGCCTCTTTCAGCGCCTGCGCCACGGTCTTGTCGGACTCGTGGATGTAGGGCTGATCGAGCAAGCAAACTTCCTTGTAGTAAGTCTTCAGCCCTGATTCGACGATCTTGTCGATGACGTTTTCCGGCTTGCCCTGCTGGCGGAATTTGTCGGCCAGCACATCCTTCTCGCGCTTCACGATTGCCGGATCGAGGCTCGCGGATTCCACAGCCTGCGGATTGGCGGCTGCGACATGCATCGCGAGCAGACGTCCAAGCGCGGTCAGTTCATCCGTCTGGCCGGTGGATTCGAGCGCTACCAGAACGCCGATGCGGCCAAGTCCGTCGGACACCGAATTATGCACGTAGGCGCCAATCGCGCCCTTGCTCACCGAGAGTTCGGCGGCGCGGCGCAGATTCATGTTTTCGCCAATCTTCGCAATCGTGTCGGAAATCGATTCCGCGATAGTAATGCTGCCAGCCTTCGCCGCATTGATCTTCGCAACGTCAGTACCCGCGGAGAGCGCGACATTCGCAATCATCTTCACAAGACCCTGGAACAGATCATTTCGAGAGACGAAATCAGTTTCGGAATTGACTTCGACGGCGACACCCTTGGTGCCGGCAATCGCAAGGCCGATCAGACCTTCGGCCGCGACGCGGCCGGATTTCTTCGCCGCCTTGGACAGGCCCTTCTTGCGCAGCCAATCGATGGCGGCGTCCATATCGCCTTTGGTTTCCGTCAGCGCGGCCTTGCAATCCATCATGCCAGCGCCAGTCGTCTCGCGCAGGTCTTTCACAATCGAAGCGGTAATATCAGCCATCTGTCTCAACGTTTCACGGATAAGAGGACGCGCGGGCGCCTGATGCACCCGCGCGAAACGATTACGCGTCGGCGTCAGCCTCGGCGTTGAACTTCTTGGCTTGCACGACCCAGGCATCGGCGCGGCCCGGAAGACCGACCTCTTCACCAATGCGATGCGCGGCTTCCGGCTTCAAATCGGCGAGCTGCCAGAAATGGAAGATGCCAAGATCGTTGAGCTGCTTCTCGATTGCGCCAGAGACGCCAGGAAGCTTCTTCAGATCGTCGGCAACGCCGCGCGGTCCGGGCAGAGCCTCGAAATAATCCGCCGCAGGCGCGGTCGGCAATTCCTCGATCATCGGCTTTGCTTGCGCGCCAAGATCGACGCCGCGTTCGCCCTGCGAACGTGAGATGCCGTCGAGGATCGCCTTGGAAATCAGATCGCAATAAAGCGTCAGCGCGCGCGAGGCGTCGTCGTTGCCCGGCACGACATAAGTGATGCCCTTCGGATCGCAATTCGTGTCGACGATCGCAGCCACGGGAACGCCAAGCCGCTGCGCTTCCTTGATCGCGATGTCCTCCTTGTTGGTGTCGATGACGAATAGCATGTCGGGCAGACCGCCCATGTCCTTGATCCCGCCGAGCGAACGATCCAGCTTGTCGCGCTCGCGTTGAAGATCGAGGCGCTCCTTCTTGGTGTAACCATGCGCGTCATTCGACGAGAGCATCTCTTCGAGTTTGCGAAGCCGCGAGATCGAACCGGAAATCGTCTTCCAGTTGGTCAGCGTGCCGCCGAGCCAGCGCGAGTTGACGTAATATTGCGCCGACTGCTTCGCAGCTTCTGCAACGGCGTCCTGCGCCTGGCGCTTTGTGCCGACGAACAGAATGCGTCCGCCCTTCGCCACAGTGTCCGACACCGCCTGCAATGCGCGATGCAATGCGGGCACGGTCTGCGCGAGGTCGATGATGTGAATGTTGTTGCGGGTGCCGAAGATGTAATCACCCATCTTCGGGTTCCAGCGGTGGGCCTGATGGCCAAAGTGAACGCCAGCTTCCAAAAGCTGACGCATCGAAAAGTCAGGAAGCGCCATTGTCTTCTCCGGTTGGTCCGCCGCGGATGTGAGAGCGAGGGCGTGATGCCTTCGCACCGGACGGCTTTTTCAGACCCATTGTCGGGGCCAAAAGCCACAATCCGCGTGTGAGATGGGCGCTATATAGCCGCCGAGTCCCTCTGGCGCAAGGAAAAGCGGGCCTAACCGGCTTGCCCCTGTCCGTCCTTGTCCGCCCCGGAGCCTTTCATCAGGTGCCCGGCGAGATCGTTCAGTTTTGGCTGCGGCAGGGCCGAAAACGGCAATGGGCGGGTCACATCCATGGCGGCAAGACCGAGCCTTGCGGTCAAAAGTCCGTTCAAGACCCCCTCGCCGAGCCGCGCAGACAGCCGGGCCGCAAGGCCGTGCCCGACGACCTGCTGAATCAGGCTGTCACCTGCCGCCATGCCACCGGTCAGGGTCAGGTGCGAGATCGTATGCCGGAACAACCGTATCAGCCCCAGCAGACCGGGCCGCGCCCCATAGAGCGTCGCGAGCTTTCGCATCAGGCCAAGCGCGTTGAACAGCACGAAAAGCATGTCGATGGCCGCGCGCGGCGAGAGCGCAGTTACGACCGAGACGCGCTTGGCTGCGGATGTGATGAGGCGGCGCGCCTCAAGATCGAGCGGCGCCATCAATTCGCGTTCGGCAAGATGCACCAAATCGCGCCCGTCGATGATGTCTCCCAAATGACCGTCGAGCCGATAGCGCGCCTGCGCGAGCCGCGGCACGCCCGACGTCAATGTCAGCAGGCCGGCAACGACCGCCTGCCCTTCGGCCCGGTCATCCGATGCGATCGCCGACATTGCCCGATCTCGGATCGCATCCACAGATGCGAGCCGCCACAGGCTGCGTGCCTCGCGTAAAACGACTGCGAGCAACGCAAGCCCTGCAGTTACGGCACAGACTAACGCAAGCCAGCCGAGCGACTGAGAACGCGCGAACAAATCCTCGACCAGCTTGACGATGGAAAGGCCGAGCGCGAGCGCGACCAGCGCCGTCACCGACGACCAGAACATCCACCCCCAGCGCCAGCGATTACGTTTTGCTGCCGGCACGACGGCCGGCAATTGTGCTTCGGGCGCCATCTGCGGCTCGTCGAATGCGTCTTCGCGCGCGGCGACCTCGACGCGGGGATCGTCCAGTTTGAAGGTCGCAGGTCCGCGCCGCGAGGTATTCATTGCAGCTTGTCTCCAATCAGGAATTGCAGAGCGCGATCGAGTCGAATATGCGGCAACGCTGGCACTCCGTCGACACTCTCAAGCAGCGGCGGCCGAAAGCGCATGAATTTAATTGGGGTGACTGCGGTCGCTCCGGTTTCGAACAAGGCTTCGATATTGTCCGGCACGTCGCCTGCGAAAGCCGCGATCTCCGCATCGTCGTCGCCACCCATCGGCACGCCGACAATTGCTGGCATCGAACCGCCATCGCTACGCACATTGGCTTCCCGCGTCGCGCGCACCGATGCGAGCGCCACAGCGTCGACCAGAGCACCGGAGAATTTCGCGCGCTCGGCGGCGCGCTCGGTCATGCGTCGCAAAATCGTTTCCATCGTCTCATGCTGACGCTGATGAACATGATCGGCCTTGGTCGCTGCGAACAGGATGCGGTCGGCGCGCGGGCGCAGCATCGCGCTCCATAAAGTACGCCGCCCGGTCTGGAAGCAGTCGAGAATGTTTCCGATCGCGCTTTGCAGATCGCGCAGGGCATCCGGTCCGGCATTGATCGCGGCAAGGGCATCGACGAGAACGACCTGACGGTCGAGACGCAGAAAGTGGTCTTCGAAGAACGGGCGCACGATGAGCGTCTTATAGGCTTCGTAGCGATGCTGCATCATCGCCCAAAGCGACCCATCCGGCGCCTCGCCGGTTTTCGGCACACGCAGAGGCGCGAATGTCAGCGCGGGCGAACCGTCCAGATCGCCGGGCATGAGAAAACGACCCGGCGGCAACATGCTCATTGCAACTGTCTCGTCGCGGCACGCGCGCAAGTAACTGGTGAACAATCTGGCGGCCTCGATCGCCTCGGCCTCACGCGCGGGCGCCATTGGACTGAGTTTCGCAAGATGAGCGTGCCAGTCGCGAGCCAGCGCATCGCGCGGCTTTCCTTGCGAGCGGGCAAGGCTATCAGCCGCCCATGCCTCGTATGTCATGGTCAACAGCGGCAGATCGAGCAACCACTCACCCGGATAATCCACGATATCGAGTGTGAGCGTGCGCTGCGCGCCGCTGCGCGACTGATAGTCGACAAGCAATCGCAATTCGCTGATCTGGCGCGTGGAGTCCGGCCATATGCGCTTTTCCAGAAGATCGCGGATGTGGTTTTCGTACTGAAAACGCGGCACGGCGTCGTCGGGCTGCGGTGCAAGGCGCACGCGGGCGATGCGCCCTCCTGCCATAGCCTCGAACACCGGAAACCGTCCACCGCGGATCAGGCCATGCACCAAAGCGGTGATGAAAACCGTTTTGCCGGCGCGCGACAGACCCGTGATACCGAGGCGAACGGTTGGCTGAAACAGACCCTGCCCGAACTCGGCGAGAGAGCGAGCGCCAAGGCGAATGTCCGAAAGCCAGCTATTTGGAGACGATGTCACGGGATTTGCCTGCGGCCAATCATCCGCAAGTAATCAATCACTGGAGAAAAACAACGTCAGGCCGCCTCGACATCGACCACGCCCGGCACGGCTTTGATGGCTCCTGCGATCTGCGGCGACACCTTGAAGCGGCCCGGCAGCTTCACTTCCACCTCGGTCCCTGCGTCGAGCAGCAGCGTAAGGCTCACCTCGCCGTCCCCCTTGGATTCAAGGCGCTTGGTGATGCCTTCAAGCGGAGCCGGCGAACGCACGAAGATACGAAGACTCTTAGCGATTTTCTCAGCCGCCGCATCGAGCCGTTCTGCGGACTGAATGCGCGCGCGCACATCATCGCCTTGCGCCTCCGCCGACAGGAACAAAAGCACCGCCGTACCGGGCTCAAGCAAATCCCTGTATTGCTGCAACCCTTCGGCGAAGATCACCGCTTCGTAATGTCCGGACGGATCGGACAAGCCGATGATGCCCATCTTGTTGCCGGTCTTGGTGCGGCGCTCCTGCCGCGAGACGACCGTTGCCGCGGTCTTGCCCGCATTGACCCCGTTTTTGACCGAACGTGAGAAATCCGCCCAAGACTGCACATTCAGTCGCTTCAGCGCCTGCGTGTAATCATCCAGCGGATGGCCGGTGAGGAAGAAGCCGATCGATTCGTATTCGCGGCGCAAACGATCCGCCGGCAGCCACGGCTCCACGTTCGGCAAAGGCAAAGCGGTGCGGCTCGACCCGCCGCCAAACAATTCATTCTGGCCCATCGTCGCGGCCTCGTGAGCACGCTGCGCCGCCGACAGCATCTGCTCCACAGATGCGTGTGCGCGTGCGCGATTTTCTTCCAGATCCTCGAATGCACCAGCCGCCGCGAGACTTTCCAGCACGCGCTTGTTCACTGCGCGCGGATTGACCCGGCCAGCGAAATCCGACAGGTCCTTGAACGGCTGGTTGCCGCGCGCACCGACAATCGATTTCACCGCCTCACGCCCGACTCCTTTTAGCGCTGCGAGCGCATAGTGGATCGTCGTGCCGTCGACATCGAATTCAATGCCGGAGCGATTGACCGACGGCGGCTTCACGGTGATGCCAAGACGCTCCGCCTCGGCGCGGAATTCCGACAGCTTGTCGGTATTGCCCATATCGAGCGTCATCGAGGCTGCAAGAAATTCGACCGGGTAATTCGCCTTCATATAGGCGGTCTGGTAGGCGACCAGCGCGTAAGCTGCCGCGTGGCTCTTGTTGAAGCCATATTCGGCGAAGCGTTCGAGCAAGTCGAAGATCGCATCGGCCTGATCGCGCGAAATGGCGTTGTCGGTCGCGCCTTTCACGAAATGCTTGCGCTGTGCGGCCATCTCCGAGCGTATCTTCTTGCCCATCGCGCGGCGCAGCAGGTCGGCCTGTCCGAGCGAATAGCCCGCGAGAAGCTGGGCGGCCTGCATCACCTGTTCCTGATAGACGATGACGCCGAAGGTTTCCTTCAGCACCGCTTCAAGTTTCGGGTGGATGTAATCCGGCTGTTCGTCACCGTGCTTGCGCGCACAATAGGTAGGGATGTTCGCCATTGGACCGGGGCGATAGAGCGCAACGAGTGCGATGATGTCCTCGAACCGGTCCGGGCGCATGTCGAGCAATGCGCGCCGCATGCCCGCACTTTCCAGTTGGAACACGCCAACCGCTTCCGCGCGCGCGAGAAGATCGTAGGTCTTCTGGTCGTCCAGCGGGATCGCGGAAAGATCGAGATCGACGTCGCGTTGTTTCAACAAATCGACTGCCTTGCGCAACACCGTGAGCGTCTTTAGACCGAGGAAGTCGAATTTCACGAGGCCTGCGGCTTCGACCCATTTCATGTTGAACTGGGTCACCGGCATATCGGATTTCGGATCGCGATAAAGCGGCACGAGTTCGCTCAACGGACGGTCGCCGATCACGATGCCTGCGGCGTGGGTCGAGGCGTGGCGCGTCAGACCTTCGAGTTTCAGTGCGATGTTGAACGCACGCGCGACAATCGGATTGCCGTCGCGCTCAGCTTGCAATTTCGGTTCGCCGTCGATCGCATTACCAAGCGTTACAGGTGCTGCGGGGTTTTGCGGCACGAGCTTGCACAGCTTGTCGACCTGCCCGTACGGCATTTCCAGCACGCGGCCGACATCGCGCAAAACGCCGCGCGCCTGCAACGTGCCGAAGGTGATGATCTGCGCGACCTGATCGTTGCCGTATCGCTTCTGCACGTAGTCGAGCACTTCGCCGCGCCGGTCCTGACAGAAGTCGATGTCGAAGTCCGGCATCGACACGCGTTCCGGATTGAGGAAGCGTTCGAACAGTAAACCGAAGCGGATCGGATCGAGATCGGTAATCGTCAGCGCATAGGAGACGAGCGATCCCGCGCCCGAGCCGCGGCCAGGTCCGACCGGAATGCCCTTGGCTTTCGCCCACTGAATGAAGTCGGCAACGATGAGGAAGTAGCCGGGATATTTCATCCCGGCGATCACATCGAGTTCGAAATCGAGACGCTTGCGGTAATCGTCCTCGGTCGCGCCCGGCGCCGTGCCATGCGCTGCAAGCTGGCGCGTCAGCCCTGCCTCTGCCTGCTTTCGCAACTCGGCGGATTCATCGACCTCACCCTCGCCGGTCGTGAAGCGCGGCAGGATCGGCTTGTGCGTCAGCGGACGGAACGAGCATCGCTGCGCGATCTCCACGGTCGAGGAAATCGCCTCCGGCAAATCCGCGAACAAAGCTGCCATCTCGTCGCGCGTCTTGAAACGATGCTCGGCAGTGAGTTGGCGGCGGTCGCTCTCGGCCACGACGCGGCCTTCGGCAATGCAGATCAGCGCGTCGTGCGCCTCGTAATCTTCACGCGAGGCGAAGAACGGTTCATTGGTCGCAACCAGCGGCAGGCCGCGTGCGTAAGCCAGATCGAGCAGCGCGTGCTCGCAGGATTTTTCCTGCGGCGTTCCGTGACGCTGCAATTCC
>CAMBBO010000144.1 GCA_945862935.1 Pseudorhodoplanes sinuspersici
GGAGAGGGCGGCGCGCTGGTGGCGCCGGTCGATGATGAAGTCGTGCCCCTTGGGCTTGCGCGCGATGGCATCATCGATCGCAATATTCAGGAGTTCGTTGCCTTCGGACGCCCGCAGCGGCGTGCGCAGGTCCGCAGCGTCCTCCTGACCGAGGCACATGAACAAGGTGCCGGTGCAGGTCAGCCGCACGCGGTTGCAGGATTCACAGAAATTATGAGTGAGCGGAGTAATGAACCCTAGCCGGCCGCCCGTTTCGGCCACTTGTGCGTAGCGTGCCGGACCGCCGGTGCTGAAATCGACATCGGTCAACGTATATCGCTCTGACAGCCGTGCGCGCACCAGCGAGAGCGGAAGATATTGGTCGATACGGCCTTCACCAGTTTCGCCAAGAGGCATCACCTCGATCAGCGTGAAATCCATTCCGAGGCCATGCGCCCATTCCATCAGCGACGGAATCTCGTCCTCGTTGATTCCCTTCAGCGCGACGGCATTGATTTTAACCTTGAGGCCAGTGGCCCGCGCAGCGTCGATGCCTGCCAAAACCTTGTCCAGTTCACCCCAGCGTGTGATCGAACGGAATTTTTCCGCGTTCAGCGTGTCGAGCGACACGTTCACTCGCTTGACGCCATGGCTTTTCAATTCGGAGGCGTACTTCGCAAGCTGCGAACCGTTGGTGGTGAGGGTCAATTCGTCGAGTGAGTTATTCGCGAGGTGACGGGAAAGCGAGGCAAAGAGAGTCATGATGTCTTTGCGGACGAGAGGCTCACCACCCGTCAGGCGCAGCTTGCGAACGCCGCGAGAAACGAAGGCGCTGCAAACCCGATCCAGTTCCTCGAGCGTCAGAAGATCCGCCTTCGGAAGGAAGGTCATATTTTCGGACATGCAATAGGTGCAGCGAAAATCACACCTGTCAGTCACGGACACGCGCAAATAGCTGACCGTCCGGCCAAAGGGGTCAACAAGCGGCGCGCTCTGTGAGAGGTTGGAAAGCATTCTATGTCCGGCCAGGAAGGTTGCGAATTGTGACGGATTACCGTCGGCCCGTCCAGCCAACGGCTGTCACAGGCGATATAAGGGCTTGCCGATGCGGTTCAACGCGCAGGATTGGCACGGCGGCCGAACGGGCGCTAAAACGGACCCAGATGATCGCAAAATCAACCGCCGAACGGCCTTGGCCGACCGAAATCAGACTCGCCAAGGATCGCAGATCCCTGACCGTCGCCTTCGACAGCGGGGAGCAGTTTGCCCTGCCTGCGGAATATCTGCGGGTCAAAAGCCCGAGCGCCGAAGTTCAGGGGCATTCGCCGGATGAGCGGGTTACTGTTGGCGGAAAACGAAATGTGGCCGTTCTCGAAGTGCTGCAGGTTGGGACCTACGCGGTCCGCCTGATGTTCGATGATATGCACTCGACCGGAATTTTCAGTTACGAGTATTTGCTCGAACTCGGCCAGCGCCATGATGAATATTGGCGCGAATATGTCGACGAACTTGCCGCCAAGGGGCTGACGCGCGACCCGCCAGTGACGGGTCGCGCGTAATTTCCTACTGCATGATGACGACGCGCGCGCCGACTTTCACGCGGTCGTAGAGATCTTTCACGTCGTCGTTGGTCAGGCGAAAGCATCCCGACGACACGGCCTGTCCGATTGACTCCGGTTCGTTCGAACCGTGGATACGATAAAGCGTCGACCCAAGGTACATCGCGCGTGCGCCGAGCGGATTTTCCGGACCGCCGGGCATGTAGCGCGGCAGGTCCGGCCTGCGCTTCAGCATCTGCGCGGGCGGCGTCCAGCCCGGCCATTCCTTCTTCTCGGTCACGGTCCGCACGCCGCTCCAAGTGAAGCCGGGCCGTCCGACGCCAATGCCATAGCGCAGCGCGCGTCCTTCGCCGAGAACGTAGTAGAGTCTGCGTTCCTTCGTATTGACCACGATCGATCCGGGCTTCTCCGTGGTTTCGAAATTCACGGTCGCTTTCGATACCGGCGAATAGCCGAAAAGCGAAAATTTCTTGGATAGCGGCGCTCCGCCACTGTAGCGCTCTTCCGGGTCCCTGGTCTGGGCGCTGGAGAGACTGCCCATCATAAGAACCAGACTCGCCGCCACTACGGCGCGGTGAGAAAATTGCAACAGCATGCTGGACCCTCGTGCGAGTTATGTTTGGTGGATTCCGCAGCCGAACGCTTAACCGTCTCGCGCTGCGAGAGAAAGTTCCGAATCGTTGCAGAGACTTCTTGGGACAAAGGTGGGCACGGAATGAAATGGTGGGCGCTATAGGGATTGAACCTATGACCTCTCCCGTGTGAAGGGAACGCTCTCCCGCTGAGCTAAGCGCCCTGACCAAGTCGCGGCTATTAACGAGCGCGTCGAAGGGGTGTCAAGCGAACCGTTCGACGGTACCGCGCTTAGCGGGTAGGAGCGGGCGGCGCGGGCCAAGGCGACGCGGCCGCTGCTGGCGGAGGCGGCGCAGCCCCGGCTTGGGGTGCCACGGTCGCGGCGGGCCGTCGCGGCGGGGCCGGCTTTTTCGGCGCCGGCTTTCTGGGCGGAGGGCCTGCTGCCTCTAGCTCGGCGTAGACCGGGCTTGGCATGAACCGAGGCTCCTTGACGTCCATGGTGATGTCCGGCGGTACGACCTTCACAGGCACGGTCTGCGGCTTGAATCCCTTGAGAGTGAAGCTTGCCGTCAATTCGGTGGCGGGTACTGCGAGCGCGCACGGGGTTCGGCATGTCTGGCCGCCAGAGGTCTTGACCTCGGCACCTTGCGGTTCGGATTCAAATTGCAGGGTGAGTGTCTGGGGTTCCGTCTTGAAAAAATCGGAACCCGTTGACGAGCAGGCGACCAGCGCGAGGCTCGAGGTAATCATCAATACGCTACGCATACCAACGGACATAGGTCGTCCCCTATTGAGCCTTTTTTCAAGGTCTCCCGTTTCCTGACAGGACCATACGAGGGGAGCAGGTGCGGTGCAACGGGGCTGTCGAGAAGACGGTTGCATGGGCGAACTCATATTTTGTACGCGGTGCGAAAAGCTCCCCAGTGCTTTCCGAACACGCGGATGGGCGTGTCGATTTCGCGCATCACGACGACAACTCCGCCGCCCATGTCCCGAGGATAGTTCTGAATCAGATAGGGGCGGACATTGCGCGCGGCGGATAGACCCGCGCGGTCGTCGAATATTCTGCGATTGCGCGAATTTGCGGTATTCCATGCGACTTCACCGGCACGCTGGGGTTGTGAATAAATACGGTTGTGCACCCCGAGAAAGCCATTTCGATCGACGCACGCGCAGAAAAACATCCGCTTGTCAGAGGCAAGAAACTCTTCCTGAATTGGCGGAAGTATCTCCTCCAGCGCACTGAGAAATTGCGTTCGAAATTGCGGTGGGTTTGAGCCTTCAATGCTCACATAGTTGTTGTCGAAGAGCTCTTCGCGTGTGAGACGGCCGGCAACGACAGCAGCCTCGAAGGCCTCGCAAATGCGTTGCGCCGTTGATTGTGACCGGTCGATGAATTCCCGGTTTTCGTCCCGGATCGCCGCAAGCTTTGCTTCGAGCGTGTCGCGCTGCGACGCGCCCAGCGAGACAAACTCGACGTGCAGGCCGAGCGCGGAGCAATTGACGACGCGCAGATCGCAATGACCGATTCCTGATATTTCCGCGTTGGCGGTTGCACCAATCGTAACCTGATCGATGTCAGGTGAGCGGATAAGTGCGCCATGCTCCGAGATATCGAAGGTCTGGCCGTGGATCTTGACCGATCCTTGTTCCAAAATAACCGGCAATTCGCAGGGCAGGCGGTCCGTGCGCCGACGGTCGCCAAATTCCGTTTGCCGCAGCAGCATCACGAAGCGTGCCTTCAAACGCTCGGCTTTTTCCGTCGCTTCAAGACCCGACCGGCTGACCGTCTCGCTATGACCGCTGGCTTCCGTCGCAGTCAGTTCGATTTCTTTGGCGCCGTCCGCAACGCTCGAAATAAATTGCGAGGACTCGGTTGCGCTGCGCGCAAGATCGTTTGTGGTTGCATCCTGTTGATCGACAGCTGCGGCAACGGCGGTGAAGACCGGCCTGATCGCATCAATCGCACCTGCGACATCCCCGAGCGCGCCGATCGACTGCGCGGCATTGGCCTGCAATTGCCCAATCTTGCGAGCGATTTCGTCGGTTGCTTTTTGGGTCTGGCTGGAGAGTGCCTTTACTTCGCTTGCGACCACGGCAAACCCGCGCCCGGCTTCGCCCGCGCGGGCAGCCTCGATCGTCGCATTCAATGCAAGAAGGTTGGTTTGTTTGGCGATCGAAGCAATCAGGTCGATAACGTGCCCGATCTCGCCAGACGACGATTTCAGACCGTCAACGCTTTGCGTCGCAGATCGAGCTGCAACTGCCGCGCCATCGGCCAGCGAACTTGCTTCGCGAACCTGTCGCAGAATTTCGTTGGACGAACTTGCGAATTCTTCCGTTGTCGCGGCGAGGTTGATGGAATCATCCTTGGCGCTTTTGGCAATCGTGGCGAGCGTTTCGCTTCGGTCTCGGATAGACGATAGCGCCGTGGCGGAGGACTGGACGCCCTGACGCACGGCGTCGGACGATAGCTGGACGTCGCGGATCATTGCGGCGAGGTCAGCTTCCAGAAGGTCGATGGTTTCGCGGATCGCGCCGATGCGAGTTTGCTCGGGCGACGGAGCGGCTATTGCATCGGATGGTGCGACCGCAGCGTCGCGGAGCTCCGTCACGGGCACTTCCGCGCGGCTTTGCTGTCGCCTGAAAAGGCCAAATCGCATGAGGGTGAGCCGGTAAGCGTTTGCAACCGTGCCTCATTTGCCCCGATTATGGTTAATCGCTGATTAACGCGTTTGAATATCTGCCTCAAAGCCGGGCAGGCGCCGTATGGCTGCTTCTAAATCATCAAAATGGCTGATGACTTTGTCCGGCTTGAACGATGCAATGGGACGGTCTGTGTAACCGAAATCGACGGCAATCACCGGAACGCCTGCGTTGCGCGCCAGCGTGATGTCGGTTTCGGAATCTCCAACCATGATCGTGCGGCGGTCGCTGCCTTGTGCAGCCTCGATTGTCCGGCGCAGCACTTCAGGGTCTGGTTTTTTGACGCCAAAAGTGTCCTGTCCGCAGATTGCTGCGAACTTGTCGCTCAGCTCGAGTTTGTCGAGCAGTTTTCTCGAAAGCCATTCCAGTTTGTTGGTGCAAACGGCAAAGCGGAAACCGCAGGCCGCGAGATTGTTCATCGCAGTTTCGACGCCGGGGAATGGCCGCGACCGGTCGGCGATATGATCTGCGTAGTGCACCAGGTATTGCTCGAAAAGTTGGTCGAGCAATCCGTCCGGCGCTTTGTGGCCGCGCGCGCTTAGTCCGCGCTCGAGCAACGCGCGCGCTCCCGCACCGATCATTGGACGTGCATCGTCGTAGCTTACCGGGGGCAACCCTTGCCGAGCGAGAATAAGATTGAGCGTGTCGATCAGGTCCGGTGCGGTGTCGACCAAGGTCCCGTCGAGATCGAAAACGATCAGAGGCTGCATGCCCGGCTGGGTAGCTGCCGATCATTATTCACACAAGGCCCAGGCGCGGATTTTGGCACTAGGTTCCGGCCCGGAACGAGGCTAGACAGGCGCCAGTCATTTGGCACCTGCACAGACATGGATATCGAAGCACAGAAACGGCTGGCCGCCGCCCGCGCGCTTGATTGGGTGAAATCCGGCATGCGGCTGGGTCTCGGCACTGGCTCGACTGCGCGGCACTTTGTCGATCTGCTTGGCGAGAAGGTGCGAGGCGGGTTGGATGTCGTTGGCGTGCCAACTTCGGAGGCGACCCGCGCACAGGCCGAGGCCCTGAATATCCGGCTTTCGACGCTCGATGAGACGCCAGAGCTTGATTTGACGATCGATGGCGCGGATGAAATCGCTGCGTCCGATCTCAGTCTGATCAAGGGAGGGGGCGGTGCATTGTTGAGGGAAAAGATCGTCGCATCTTCGTCGGCTCGCATGCTGGTGATTGCCGACGAAAGCAAATGGGTGCCCACGCTGGGGCGCTTCCCGCTTCCGATTGAGGTCGTCCCCTTCGGCTACCAGGCCACTCATCGCGCTGTTTCAAGGGTCACAGGGCAGGCGGACGGGTCGCTTGCGTTGCGGCGCGACAAATCTGGCCATCCTTTCGTCACGGATGGTGGCCACTGGATCATCGACGCAGCCATGGGCCATATTTCCGATCCAAAGCAACTTGCAGATCGCCTCGTGGCCATTCCGGGTGTGGTCGAACACGGTCTTTTCATTGGAATGGCGAAGATCGCCATTCTCGCGGGAGCGGACGGCATTCGCGTCGTCGAACGCTAAGCGTCAAATATCCACAAGGAGCCTTTCTATGAATGTTATCGCTTTTGTCCGATCCGCGATTGCCATGCTTTGTCTTGCTGGCTTCGTCACTGCCGCAAACCCCGCTCAGGCTCAGGAACCGTCGGCTGCGCATCTCGCACTCGCCAAGGAGTTCGTTATCTTGAAGGGCGGCAATGTGATGCTCGATCCGATCGTTCCGGGGGTGATCGAGTCCGGCAAGAACATGTTCTTGCAGACGAACCCGGCCTTGGCGAAGGATCTCAACGACGTTGCCGCCAATCTGCGGAAGGAATTCGATCCAAAACGCGAAGAGCTCGCGAATTTGATGGCGCGCTCGTACGCTCAGCGGTTCAGCGAAGCCGAGATGAAAGAGCTTTTGACCTTCTTCAAGTCGCCGCTCGGTAAAAAGGTCATCACGGACGAACCGCAGATTCTCGAACAGGGAATGGGCCGGGTACGAATTTGGGCCAATTCGTTCTCCGAGGAGATGATCAATCGTATTCGCGCCGATATGAAAAAGAAGGGCCACGACATTTGAGGTTTGCCTCCTCAATCTCGTCTCCAGGGCTTGGGTGAGACATGGCCGAGCGCGAAGTTGATCTGTTCGTTATCGGCGCAGGCTCAGGCGGGGTTCGCGCTGCGCGCATAGCCGCGAATTACGGCGCGAAGGTCGCGATTGCGGAAGAGTATCGCGTCGGAGGCACCTGCGTCATTCGCGGCTGCGTGCCGAAGAAGCTACTCGTCTATGCGTCGCGTTTTGCCCACGAATTCGAAGACGCGGCGGGTTTCGGCTGGTCAGTCCCGGAGCCGAAATTCGACTGGCCGACGCTCATCGCGAACAAGGATCGTGAGATTGCACGGCTTGAGGCGGCTTATATTGCCAATCTTGAACGTTCGAACGTGACGATCATTCGTAGCCGCGCCGAACTTGTCGACGCGCATCAGGTCCGCATCACGGAAACCGGCGAAACGATCAAAGCCAGTCATATACTGATCGCAACGGGCGGCGCGCCGTTTCATGGCGCCGAAATCGCCGGTCTCGAACACGTCATTTCATCGAACGAAGCGTTTTATCTTCCCGAATTGCCGAAGCGGATATTGATCCAGGGCGGCGGCTATATCGCGGTGGAATTTGCCGGGATTTTTTCGGGATTGGGAAGCGAAGTGACGCTCGTCTATCGCGGCGACAATATCTTGCGAGGTTTTGACGACGACGTTCGCGCACACTTGCGGCGTGAAATGGAAGATCGCGGCATCAAAATCGTTACCAAGCAGACAGTGTTGTCGG
>CAMBBO010000145.1 GCA_945862935.1 Pseudorhodoplanes sinuspersici
GCATAAAACGCCGAGGTCGAATTCATCTGGCGCGGCGGACGGCCCCAGTCGAGGCCGAAGGCGAGCGGCAGCCAGCCCGATTGCGGGCGCAGCTTTTCCTGGCCGACATAATGCGACCAGCCGCCGCCGGACTGTCCGACGCAACCGCACATCACCAGCATGTTGATGATGCCGCGGTAGTTCATGTCCATGTGGTACCAGTGGTTCAAGCCGGCGCCGACGATCACCATCGAACGGCCCTTGGTCTTCTCGGCGTTGAGCGCGAATTCGCGCGCCGTGGTGATGATCTGATCGCGCGGCACGCCGCTGATCTTCTCCGCCCAAGCCGGCGTATACGGCTGCATGTCGTCGTAGTTCTTGGCGAGATGCTCGCCGCCGAGACCGCAATCGACGCCGTAATTGGCGACAAACAGGTCGTAGACCGAGGCGACGATCGTTTCGCCTTCGACCAGTTGCAGCGTCTTGGTCGGCACGTTGCGCACCAGCACGCTCGGATGGTCGGTGCCCTGGAAATGGTCGTGCTCGCGATTGCCGAAATACGGGAAGCCAACGGCGGCGATGCCGTCCTTCACGTCCTTCAGCGACAGGCGGAGCTTGGTCTCTTTGCCGTCGGAGGCCTGCTCATGAAGATTCCATTTGCCCTTTTCACCCCAGCGGAAGCCGACCGAACCTTTCGGCACGACCACCGCGCCGCTGGTTTCGTCATAGGCGACCGTCTTCCATTCCGGATTGTTGGCTTCGCCAATTCCCTTGACGAAGTCAGAGGCGCGCAGGAAGCGCTCGGGCACATAGTGACCGCCCTGCTTCACCAGCCGCACCAACATCGGCATGTCGGTATATTGCCGCGCATAGTCCTGGAAATATTTGGCCTGCCGGTCGATATGGAATTCGCGCAGGATGACGTGCCCCATAGCCATGCCAAGCGCGGCGTCGGTGCCCTGCTTCGGCGATATCCATAGATCGGCGAATTTCGAGGCTTCGGAATAATCCGGGCAGATCACGACGCTCTTGGCGCCCTTGTAGCGGACCTCGGTGTAGAAATGGGCGTCGGGCGTGCGCGTCTGCGGCACGTTCGAACCCCACAGAATCAGGAACCCGGAATTGTACCAGTCGGCCGATTCCGGCACGTCGGTCTGCTCGCCCCAGGTTTGGGGCGATGCCGGCGGCAAATCGCAATACCAGTCGTAGAACGACATGCAGACACCGCCGAGCAGCGACAGGTAGCGGGAGCCAGCGGCGTAGCTCACCATCGACATCGCTGGGATCGGCGAGAAGCCGAAGATGCGGTCGGGGCCATAGGTCTTTGCCGTATAAGCGTTGGCCGCGGCGATCAGTTCATTGACTTCATCCCAAGTCGAGCGGACGAAGCCGCCGAGACCGCGCTTCTCGACATAAGCCGCGCGCTTGGCCGGATTTTCGACGATCGACTTCCAGGCCGCGACCGGCGTCATCAGCACGCGCGCTTCGCGCCACAGCTTGAGGAGCCGCGAGCGCACCAAAGGATATTTCACGCGGTTGCCGGAATAGAGATACCAGGAGTAGCTGGCGCCGCGCGCGCAGCCGCGCGGCTCGTGGTTCGGCAGATCCGGCCGCGTGCGCGGATAATCGGTCTGCTGGGTCTCCCAAGTGACGATGCCGCCCTTGACGTAGATCTTCCAGGAGCACGAACCGGTGCAGTTCACACCATGCGTCGAGCGCACGATTTTGTCGTGCTGCCAGCGCTTGCGGTAGCCGTCTTCCCAGCGCCGGTCTTCGTTGGTGGTGATGCCGTGACCGTCAGAGAACGACTCGCTGCCGCGGCTGAAGAAAGTCAATCGGTCGAGAAAGTGACTCATGTGATTTTCCCTTATTCAGCCGGTTGCATTGCGGCAGGCGGCAGCGAACCGCCACGCTCGATGTCGCGCAGCAGGCCGCCGCGGCGGGTGTAGAACCACCAAGTGATGGCGACGCAGGTGACGTAGAAACCCATGAAGCCCCACAACGCCATCTCCGGTCCGCCGGTCAGCGAAATCGAGGTGCCGTAACTTTTCGGAATGAAGAATGCGCCGTAGGCCGCGACCGCCGAGGTGAAGCCGATGATCGCCGCCGATTCCATTTCGGTCTGCTTTTGGCGGACGTCGATGCTCATGCCGGGCTCGAGCCGGAGGAGTTCGGCGCGCATGATTGCCGGGATCATCTGGAAGGTCGATGCATTGCCCACGCCGGTAGCGAAGAACAACAGCATGAACATCGCGAAGAAACCCCAGAACGCATGCGGTTGATCCTTGATGCCGAGGAAGTATAAGACGCCGCCGACTGCGGCGATCATCAATGTGAAGACCCAGAACGTGACGCGGCCGCCGCCGTAACGATCTGACAGCCAGCCGGTCGCCGAGCGCGACAGCGCGCCGACCAATGGCCCGAGAAAGATGAACTTGAGCGAGTCGACCTGCGGGAACATGGTCTTGGCCAAAAGCGGGAAGCCCGCCGAATAGCCGATGAACGAACCGAAGGTGCCGGTATAAAGCCAGCACATCAGCCAGTTATGCTTGCGCTTGAAGATCACCGCCTGATCCGCAAACGACGCCTTCATGTCTGCGATGTCGTTCATGCCGAACCAGGCCGCGGTGGCCGCGATGGCGATGAACGGGACCCAGATAAAACCGGCGTTCTGCAGCCAAAGCTTGGTGCCGTCTTTCACCACCTGCGGCTCGCCGCCGAGCCAGCCGAACACGCCGGCGACGATGGCCAGCGGAATGACGAATTGCACGACGCTAACGCCGAGATTGCCGAGGCCGGCGTTGAGCGCCAGCGCGTTGCCCTTCTCCGCCTTGCGGAAGAAGAAGCTGATATTTGCCATCGAGGAAGCGAAATTGCCGCCGCCGAAACCGCATAGCAGTGCCAGCGCCAAGAAAAAGATATAGGGCGTTTCCGGACTCTGCACCGCAAGCCCGATACCGACCGCGGGGATCATCAACGACCAAGTTGAGATCGACGTCCAAAGTCGGCCACCGAAAATCGGCGGCATGAAGGAGTAGAAGATACGCAAGGTCGCACCCGACAGGCCCGGTATGGCCGCGAGCCAGAAAAGTTGATCCGTCGAGAAGGTGAAACCGACCGCCGGCAACTTTGCGACAACCACGGACCAAACCATCCAGACCGCGAAAGCGAGCAGCAAGGCTGGGATCGAGATCCACAGATTGCGGCGCGCGATAGCGCGGCCCTTGTTCTCCCAGAAAGCCGGATCTTCCGGCTTCCATTCATCCAGAACATGACCGGAGAGAGCGCCGACGTGCTTGTCCTCGTGGATCGGCTGCATTTCCGGAAACTGCGGCAGTTTGTGCAGGGCCGGCTCAAAGGCTTCGCGCTCCATGCGGCGGATGGCGAAGTGCATCCAAGCGAGCGAGATAGTTGCAATTAAGAACAGCAGCATGAAGCAGCTGGTCCAGATACCGGTGAGATCGTTGAGTACGCCGAAGACGATCGGCAGGATGAAGCCGCCCAAGCCACCGATCATGCCGACCAGACCGCCCACAGCGCCGACGTTTTTCGGGTAATAAACTGGGATGTGTTTATAGACCGCTGCCTTACCCAAGCTCATGAAAAAGCCGAGCACGAACATCAGCGCGGTAAAGGTGACGACGCTCGTCGCCATATGGAAGGTGATCGGGCCCTTGATGCCCTCGACCGTATAAGTGGTCGGCGGATAGGCGAGGATGAAGGTGATCAGCACCGAGACGCCAAACATCCAATACATGACGCGGCGGGCGCCATACTTGTCCGACAAGAGGCCGCCATAGGCGCGGAACAGACTGGCGGGGATCGAATAGGCCGCGCCGATCATGCCGGCAGTGGTGATCCCGAGCCCATAGACGCCGATCAGATAGCGCGGCAGCCATAGCGACAGCGCCACGAATGCGCCGAAGGCGAAGAAATAATACAGCGAGAACCGCCAGACCTGAACATTTTTGAGCGCATCGAGTTCGAGCCACGCGCTGACCGGACGCGCGCCTTTGGCGCGGCGCGCCATCTCGACCGGGTCTTCCTTGGTGGTGAACCAGAATATGATGCCCATTAGCGCTATGGCCATGGCCCAGACCTGCGCGGTCACTTGCCAGCCATAGGCAACCATGACGAAGGGCGCGATGAACTTGGTCACTGCCGCGCCGACATTGCCGGCACCGAAAATGCCAAGCGCGGTGCCTTGCTTCTCCGGCGGATACCAGCGCGACACATAGGCGATGCCGACCGCGAAGGAGCCGCCGGCGATGCCGACGCCCAGCGCCGCGATCAGGAACTGCGTGTAAGTCTCCGCGTAAGTCAAAAGAAAGGTTGCGACCGCCGCCGCCAGCATGACCACCGTGTAGACGCGGCGGCCGCCATACTGATCGGTCCAGATGCCGAGGAAGATGCGCACCAGCGAACCGGTGAGAATGGGCGTGCCGACCAGAAGGCCGAACTGCGTTTCATTGAGGCCCAGGTCCTTTTTGATCTGGATGCCGATGATCGCGAAAAGCGTCCACACTGCGAAGCAGACGGTGAAAGCAATCGTAGAAATCCAAAGCGCGGCGCTCTGGCCCGACGCGTGCGACGTCGCCTTGTTCATGCAATCCCCCAACCTTCGCGATAGCGATGCTGGGATCAAAATGCCGATCGGTAAGCTTGTTGACCTTGACCTAAATCAAGATACTGCGAGATGACCGTTGCAAATACCGCTTTTCGCTGAATTATCAGCGGTTTCTCAAGTCAACGCTCCAACTTAGAATTGATCTTCGTCAATTTCTCACTGACATCTTTTGCTATCACTAATGCATGGACACTCAAGACACCGACCTCATTCGCAACCTGTCGCTATTTCACGGTATGTCACAAAAGCACTTTGGCGCGTTGATGAAAGCTGCTCGCTTGGAAAACTTTGCGCGCGGCACGGTATTGATCCGCGAAGGACAAATGCCGGCCTTTTTGCATATCGTCATCAAGGGGACCGTCGAACTGTTCGCCAATCACGACGGTAAGGAATCGACGCTCGACCTCATTGAACCGGTGGCAACTTTCATCCTTGCCGCAGTCATTCGTGATGAAATGTATCTGAAATCAGCACGGTCTTTCACACCGACGCAAATTTTGATGATTCCAGCCGCGGCCGTTCGCAATGTGTTCAGCCGCGATGCCGCATTTGCTAGATCGATCGTCAACGAACTCGCATCACGCTACCGGGGAATCGTGCGCTCGCTAAAGAATGAGAGAATGCGATCAAGCGCGGAACGATTAGCAGCATGGATTCGAGACGAGGAACGACGGCAGGGTCATCGCGGTTACGTGGAACTAAAGTACGGCAAGCGATTATTGGCATCCACGTTAGGGATGACGCCGGAAAATCTTTCACGGACTCTGTCGTTATTGTCCGCTCACGGCGCAGGTTGCGAAGGTCGTCAAATAACAATTACTGATCGGCAAGCTCTCGCTGCCTTTGCGAGGCCGAACCCACTCATCGATAGCTGAGGATGCAATTTTTCCAGTTATTCTCTGCTTACCCCCCATTGAATCCGAAACCGTCGAACGGCCATGCGAGGGCAAATTGGGGAGCAGGTCAAAGGTCATCCTCTGAGCCGGTCTTGAACCAATTTAATCAGGCTACGGTTTTGATCGTTTTTCTTTAAGTGACCACTGCGAATAACAGATGGGGCAAAAAGCCCCTGGCCGTAAGTCCGACCTAGCTGCAGGCCCCAAAGAGCTGCTGACCGCATGCATATGACAATCCGCTTGCCTGCCTCAGCTTCAGGAAAAAGGACGTGTTGAGCCCAATTCAGTGACACACGGCTCGAAGGCAAGGCCATCAACATCGCAGGACTCTTGACGTTGATGGAATGGTACGCCCCGATATTGAGGACTGCGATTTTATCTCTAACCTTCTCCCACGCACCGAATTCCTTAGTTCGACTGGTGACCCAAGATGACTTGGCCTTGCCAAGATCTCGGGGCAGCTCGTAACCTTTGTAACGGCGGAAGTAGAAGTCGATGCCTTCTTCTGTTTGAGCGTCCGCGATATCGGCTGCGTTAAATCCGGGAGAAAGATAAAGTAACACTAGGGGCGCGTCGCGCAGGCGCCCACCAAAACAGCCCGGCAGACAATCGAGACGAAACCCGTGCTGCTCTGGCGCCATGCGATTGAAGATTGTCTTGTCCGCCGGGTGAACGTGCTCCCCGCGCCCAATCTGCGACCAAAACTCGAAAATATCCTGACTCAAAGCCCCGTCCTGCTTTCCTCGAAACTGCGTTGTGAAATGCCGTACGTTCCCCCCGAAGTCCAGCAAAATGAGACTCATAGTCTGTAGATCAATAGGGCACAAATCCGCTGCCCTTTCCGCATGGACGTGCGGAAGCGAGTTGGGCTTAATCTGAAGAAGTACCGGCTTGTTAAGGGCTTTTCGCAGGAAGAGCTCGCCTTCGAATGTGGCCTGCATCGCACCTATGTCAGCGGGGTCGAGCGGGGCGTTCGCAACCCCACGGTGCTCATTCTCGAGAAAATCGCTAAGGCACTCGACATCAGCGCCGGGCGCTTGATCGACGATAAGCCGGCGCGTAAATAGCCGCCAACCCATCCCGCAAAGCTTGTCTTCATTTGCGCTCGACTAGTGGCGCATTCCGAGCATGTGTACGTGCGAAGCTAGGTGCGGGCTTGACCGCACTGCAACACAGTAAATAAGTGAACGCTAGGAATGGCGCTTTCGTCGCGCAAGTTTCAAGCAGATCCAAATGCGCTCAAACGCGAGATCGCAGCTCTAACCTATCTCAGCACAGCGGATCTACGAACAAAATGGCGCAAGCTTTTTCGGTCAAACGCTCCGACGCATTTGCCTCGCTATCTGTTGCTTTCAGTTGTCGTGTATCGGATCCAGGCCAATGCCTTGGGTGACCTCGATAGCGCCTCTATTCGCTATCTCGATCAAATCGCAGATGACCGAAAGTCGCGCATAGCCAGCAAGCCTAAGGCTCCGCCGCCCATCCCCCCTGTTCCCCAGAACCGTTCGTTAAAGCCCGGGACAATTGTCGCTCGGGAGCACGAAGGAAAAATGCACAAGGTCATTGTGCTGGAGAACGGGTATTCTTGGAATGAAAAAACTTATCGCAGTTTGTCAGAAGCAGCGTTCGCCATTACCGGCACGAAATGGAACGGACCCCGTTTCTTTGGGTTGCGGGATGGGCCCCAACCACCTGTGAAGACCGCTTCAACAGCCCTTGGGTCATGACAACAAAGATCAAACCAACGCTCCGGTGCGCGATCTACACGCGCGTCTCGACCGAGTACGGCTTGGAGCAAGAGTTCAATTCCCTCGACGCGCAGCGGGAGGCTTCAGAAGCTTACGTAAAAAGCCAAATGCACGAGGGTTGGAAGGTTCTTCCCGACCTCTATGACGACGGCGGCTTTTCGGGCGGAACGATGAGCCGCCCGGCCCTGCAACGACTACTTGAAGACATCGGAAACGGGCTGATTGATGTTGTCGTCGTCTATAAGGTTGACCGCCTCACCCGATCGCTCGCTGATTTTGCCAAGCTCGTCGAACTTTTCGATGCTCGAAGCGTCTCGTTTGTGTCGGTGACGCAAGCATTCAATACGACAACCAGTATGGGTCGGCTG
>CAMBBO010000146.1 GCA_945862935.1 Pseudorhodoplanes sinuspersici
CAGTGAATTGTTCGCCCATCAGGTAAGGCGATTTCGACACCGCAGCAGCCGTTGCGTTCATCACCGTGTCGAAGTCGCCGTATCCGAGGGCCACGCGGCGCGGTTCGTCCTTGCGAGGAAAGGCGCGATCCGTGACCGCCTGCTCGATCGGGCCGGGTCCAAAGAAAAGCCATTTGAGATAGGCACCCCTGCGCGGGTCGCCGATCGGAATACTGAGATTGGCTTTGGGAAACTCGTCGGCGAGAAACGTGCAGATCGCGGCACTCTCGCTAACGACAGCATCGCCATAAGTGACGACGGGGACTTTGCCCATCGGGTTGAGAGCGAGAAATTCTGGCGTGCGATTTTCGGTCCCGTCGAGCTTTACGATCTTCACGTCGTACGGTTCGCCAACCTCTTCGAGCATCCAGCGCGCGATCGCGCCACGCGAGCGGGGTGAATGATAGAGCGTCAGTTTGGGCATCTTCTCTCCATATTCTGATGCGGTATGCCTATCACAGTTGCATGGAACCGGCGCATCGCGAATTGGCTCGCGCTCCGTTTTCTGGTAATCTGTTGCGTCCCCAAACGATTCATTTTTGAGTTGAGCCGGCCACAAGCCGAGACTCTTTTTCACAATTTCGAGACAAGGACCTCATGAGCCTTCGCCGCCGCCTAGCCGTGCTGGTTGCGATTTCGCTGATGCCGCCGCTGATGCTGACGCTGTACAACACAGTGCGTTGGCAACTCGTGCTGGAAAAGGAAGCGCGCGACGAGGCCCTCGGCGCGGCGCGGCTGGTATCGTCCGAATTTGCCCAGCTCATCGACGGCAGCCGCCAGCTCATGAACGCGATGAGCCGCCATCCTGCCGTGCCCGGCCGCGAGGAGGAATGCGCCGCCTATTTCAAATCGGTGATCGCCGACATGCCGCTCTACCGCGAGGCGGCATTCATCGATACGGCCGGAAAATTTCACTGTTCGACCATCCCGATCCCCGCGACGCTCGATGTGTCGGATCGCGTCTATTTCCGCGAACCGCTCGCGACCGGAAAACTGACTATCGGCACTCTCGTGCAGGGCCGTGTCACGCGCAGCTCGTCGGTCCACATTTCCGCGCCGCGCCGCGGCCCGGACGGAAACGTGGACGGGATCATGGTGCTGATCCTCAACCCCGAGCAACTGGCGAAGGATCTTGCGGATCGTCCGTGGCGTTCGCGGCATCGGGTCATGGTGCTGGATCGGGAGGGGTCGATCGTTCTCGCTGTGCCGCGCGACAACATGGACGATGCAAAGAATATTGCCGCGCAAATTTTTCCAACGGTCAAAAGCGCAGGCACGGGAATAATCGAAGCGAAAGACGATCAAGGAGCGACGGAGATTGTCGCATACGCTCCCGTTCACGAAACGTCATCCAGCCTTTTCGTCGCGGTCGGTATCGGCCGCGATGTGGCGCTGGCGGAGGCATGGGTGATCAATGCACGCAGTCTCACGTTCGCGCTGATCACGATGTTGCTCGCAATCGGCGTTGCCTGGATCGCAACGCATATCCTGATCAACCGGCCGATCCGCGCGCTGGTTAAAACCGCGAGGCGGCGCGAGGCGGGCGAAACCTCGGCGCCCTTTCCAAGCTTTGCTTTCTCGACCGAGTTCGAGCAATTGAGCGACGCCCTGTCGCGAATGTCCGACAAGATTCACGATCTGCTCGACCAGAAGAGTTTTCTCCTGCGCGAATTGCAGCATCGCGTGATGAATAGCCTCACGCTTTTGTCGAGCGTTCTGGAAATGCAGCGCCGCAATGTCCGCAACGCAACGGCGAAAGAGCATCTTGGCCGCGCGCGCGACCGGGTGGTCGCAATGGGGACGGTCTACCGATTTCTCTATCAAACCGACACGTCGGAATCGGTCGACTTCGGCGAATTCCTCCGCGTGATCTGCGAAGAAAGCCAGAACGCCTATTCCGGCGCGCAAAAGCCCACGATCACGTTGCAAACCGAACCGCTGAAGATTTCCGGCTCGCATGCGATTGCGCTCGCAATGCTGACTCACGAACTGATTACCAACGCGCTCAAACATGCCTATCCCGAAGGCCAGCCGGGTTCGATCGACGTTACGTTTGCGCGCACCAGCGACGGGGTGATCCAGTTGCGTGTCGCCGATCAAGGCAAGGGCCTGCCGGAAGATTTCGACATGTCGCAGTCCGGTTCGCTCGGCATGAAGGTGATCGCGTCGACCGCGCAACAACTGGGCGGCACGCTCGACATCAAGCGCAACGAGCCAGGAACGGAATTTGTCATCCGCGTTCCCGAGGAACGGTTGAAACCGAAAAAAGGCGGCCAGTCCGGATAGTGAGAATTTGAATGAAATTGTGCGCTCATTTGCTGCGGTCGCGCACATAAAGGGTCAGCACCTTGCCTGTAGAACGCGATACAGCATTGGCCGAATTCAGGAGCAACCTATTACCACCGCCGCCACGATACGTCAGAGACCCGGATCGCGCGCTTCGCGCCGCGGCCGAAAGGACGACCGGCTTGCGCGCATCATCGTGTTCAGCGTGGCGGGTATCATTATTGCGTTGAGCACTATCGCCGGAACCATCGCGCGCGGGCGATCCGAACCATCGATCGACCTTACCGAACAGGCCGAGGCGCTACGCAGCGGCGCGATCCTCATCGTCGCCCCGAACGGGCTTCCCTGTCACCGCAAATCCATCGACAACGATACGTGGCTGATCCGCGATGGCGGACCCGTGGACTGCGATACTGCTGTTTCCGAAATTATGTCGTCGCAGCGCCAGAAATGGTCGACGAAGCGGGTTGAGGCAATCCGCGCAGGTCTGTCAGGCCGCTGATCCCTGAGGCGATCCGGTGCAGCATGTCGGCCAGCGCGTTTGGCGCAGTAACATGCGCATTGTGGCTCGCGTCGATTGTATCCCTGCCCCAACCTTCACGTCCCGCCCGCTCATAGAATTGGCGGAAGCGGTCATCCGGCGAATGCCGTGAACAATAAATATAATGGCGCGGCATTGTCGGCTCGCCCCGATGCAGCCGCAGAGCCTGTTCGAACGCCTTGACCGGTTGAGGCCTGCGCCGAGGCGTCGCCCAAACGCGGTCTCCCTCCGAAGTGTCGGCAGGAAGCGGGCTAGGTGGAATTTGCCATGCCTCTCCGCCATTCGATGCAATCGGCTGGCGCTGCGCCCTTGCTTCGGGTGGCAAAACGCTGAAGACGCTGTCGCCATCACGCGGCGCGAAGGCATCAATATAGATCAGTGCGGCGATGCGCTCACGCGCCCTGTCGGCGACGCCGGTTGCGACCATGCCCCCATACGAATGACCGATGAGAAAAACATCGCGAAAGTCTTCCATCTCGAGAACGCCAACAATGTCGGCAATGTGCGTTTCAAGATCGACGCCCGCATGCGCCAGATGGGCGCGCTCACCGAGGCCGGTATAGGTCGGCGTCACGAGCTGGTGGCCCTGAGCGCGCATCAGAGGATGCATTTTCTTCCAGGCCCAGCCGGCTGACCAGGCACCATGCGCGACAACAAACAAACTCATGCGAATTTCCCCGGCGAGCGCTCTTTGTAACTATTCATTTACCGCAATCTTCGCGCGCCGTGAATATTTTGTGCGCTTTTGACGCTTCGATGGGCACGCGCCCAATCTTTGTCAAATTTGAAGCGCTTCTGACGCTCGCTGCGGCGCTTCTGACTCGCGGCACCCGCCGGGCCGTTCGGCCTTCCATATCTTCATCGACCGGAATCCAACATGTTTCTTGCTGCTATTTTGCGTTTTGCGCGCACCTATATGAAATACCGTTCCACTTTCGCCGCACTGGCCGAACTTGATGAGCGCCGCCTGAACGACATCGGCCTGACGCGTGGCCAGATTGCCAATGCGGCGTGGACAACCGCGCGCCATTGACGCGAACCACTCCTTGAAATGCAAACGCCCGGCTCATCGCCGGGCGTTGTCATTTCAGCGGTGGAAATTCCGCTTACATCCCAGTCGCATCGTTCACGCATTTCTTTGTGAAGCTGTCCTTCGCGGCACCGGCGAGCTTCTTCTCAACTGCGGATTTGTCACACGTTGCTTTCGCGTCGGTCTCGCACTTTTTCATGAAGCTCGACATCGCAGCGCCGGCGAGTTTCTTGTCGCCCGCTTCCACCTTGCATGACGCTGCAAAAGCGCCGCTCGCAACCAGCGAAAGCGCGGCAGCCAATATGATTGTTTTCATCGACGTTCCTCCAGCCCAAATCGGGCGTGAATCATTGTAGCAATCGGTATTTTACGGAATTGAGGCGGAAAAAGCAGCTAGGCCGCGAGCCTGTCGGGGCCGATCTCGCAGATTTCTGTGACCTGCTGCGGCAACGCAAATCCCGGCACAACGTCATAGCCCACGACCCGCATCTGCCCGGACGCTGGACACATCTCGACCCCCATGCGGGTACACGGGTTCAGCACCGGCTCGACGATCCACGAAAAGGAATTGCGCGCAAACGTCCCGCCAAAGCCGGACAAGCTGTTCTGCCGGGCGCGGCTACGCCGTGCCGCGTCCTCGCGCGACAGCAAAAGCACATTCATTCCGCCAATCCGGGCTTCCCAATTTTCTTTCGTGTCGTTCCAGTCGTTCGCAGCCGACGTGGAATCAAAACGCGTCACGAACCCGGTTTCCGTGCGCTCGATCACGCACCGCTCGCCGGAATTCGTGCCCGCCAGCACGAAGATTACTGGCCGGGCGATTGGCGTCGTCTCCAACATGTTACGCGCGTCGGCAAAGCTGCCGCAGGACTCAAAGATCAGACGCAGGAGCTGGTCGGGCGGCATGTGCCGCAGCCGCCAGGTGTTGGTCGCATTGGCGGCGATGTCGTAGAGCCGCAACCACGGATGCGATGTCCGCCTCCACAATGGCGCCTGATTGATACTGGCGCCGAAACGGCCGGGCGCCATCGCGGTCAGGGCGCCGACGTAACCTGGCCACGTGACGCTGTAGAATTCACCTGCCGGCCCGCGCATGCGCGCAACCTCGACATGGTAGCCCAGTCCGTGAAACGGCCAATCGAGCGTGCGTGCAAGCCACGGCTTGCCGTCCTCCTCCCGCGCTACAGCCGTGCAACCCCATTGATAAGAACCGTTCAACAGCCACACGCCGGGAAAGCCGAGTGCGCCGGCAATAGCGCCTATTTCCGGCAGATAAGGCGAACGCGAATGCGTCAGCCAGCGCTGCGCGAGCCGGTCGAGCAGCGGGATGAGCGGCGTCATCGCGCGCGGCAGAATAGCGAGGCAATCGTCACGTAACGCGCGTGCGCGGTCCGCGCCTTCGACCGCGAGGCGTTGCGCGCCGCCTTCGCGGACATCGGAGACAAGAACAGTCTTTAGCGCTTTGGCCATCCCATTCCTCGATCTCATCGAATGGATTCAATTGGCGGCAATTTTTCGGCTTAACCGCCAGATTTCCCTACATCGGTGTTGCGAATTTGGGAGCTAACGTCAACGCGATGTTATCTCGCTGGCTCCCATGGTTGCGCACGCCGAAGGCGGAAGCTCGCCCGCACAGTCCAGAACCGTTCGGCCCATGGCTCGAACTGGACCGTGTGCGGACCGTTCTGTCATGCGTTCTGCTCATTGGCCTTCTTGCACTCATCATCATCGGCGGCCAGCGCGCCACGGGCACGCTACCGAACGATATGCGGTCCTCCAGATTGAGTCCTTACGCGGACATTCTCCTGGCAGCGCCGCCGCAGGAAAAACCCGCGCAAAGTGGCACGGGCACATGGCCGAAATCTGAGCCTTAAGTGCCTATTGTTTACGGTCGCTGAAGAAGTTGCGCCATATCATCGGACCTTCAAGGGTCCGGTGATATGGCAATTATGAGCAGCGATAATCGGCGGGACCTGACGCAGGCGGTGTTTGCAGTCTGCTGCCTCATGGCCGTTGTGGCTTTCAGCCTTCTGGTCGATAGCGGCGCCCGCCAGGTGTCCCGTCAATCGGCAGCCCAGGCGGCACCGACCGAAGAGGAAATCTACACAGGCTCGATCCTTTTCATGCCCTATGACGGCAATGATTGCCGCCAAAACCTCCTCGACAACCTGACTGGACAGATCCGCGAGAACGGCATCGTCGCCTGCGATACAGCCCTTTCCCAGTTGGAAAGCGTTCACAGCCGGACCTTGTCATCGGCGCGCGTAGACGCAATCCGCGGCGGGTTCTCCAGACGATAATCGCGCGCCCGGCGGTACGCCGACATTGCTCGCACGATTGAAATGATCCGCCGCAAACCGTGATCGGCGTCGCAAGGCTGCGTGGTAACATTCTTGCATTGCTTCGAGTCGTGCCGCCGCGCGCAAAGCGGCGGGCATGAAAGACCGGCCGCGTGTGCCGGCTCGTGATCAGGGAGGCTAAGGGGAGTTGTTTTTGAGTCACCGTTGACGAACGCCGGGACAAAAAAGGAGTCCACTCATGGCGCGACATCTAACGCGGTTGCTCGTTCTCTTCGCCCTGCTTCTGACGACCTCGCTCGCATTCGCTCACGACAGCTGGATTTCCAGCGGAGGGCACAGGAATGCCGCCGGTGAATGGTGCTGTGGCGAAGGCGATTGCTTCGCCATCCCGGCTGACTCAGTCGAGTACGGCCTTGGCCAGCTTGCCTCGAAGGATGGCAGCCCTGCTGTTTGGGGCTATAAGCTTCACGGTGTTGAATTTGTGCCGGAAAGCGAAGCGATGCCTTCACCTGACGGCAAATTCTGGCGCTGCCAGCGGCCCGACGGAACGCGCCGCTGCTTTTTTGCTCCGCCGCCGGGTACGTGATCGGAAACGATGCCGAGATTGTTCTGGATTGGAGTAGCGCTGCTCGTCGCTGGAACAGGACCGCTTCTGGCGGTGATCGTTCTCGCGTCGCTGGGCCTGACGCGTGACCCCAATCCGAACCCTATCGGCTTTGGCTTGCTCGCGATGGTGACGTTCTGGCCTGCGGTCGCGTTGATCGCACGCGGCTATTCGCGCAGGCAGCGTACCTGACAGACCGGCGGAAACGGCGCGGCGCGAGCCACGCCGTTTCCTGATGGTGATTACTTGAAGATGTAGTGCAGCCGCGAGTCGAGCGGTCCGCCAAGCATGGGTTGGATCACTTCGCGGAATTTGCGCGTTTGCGCCGCAGCTTCGTGCTGCTCGAATTGCTGCATGCTCGCCCACACTTCGAGAATGGTGAAGTGATTTCGGCGCGCGGTTTCTTGGGTCACTTCGATACGAACTGCACCCGGCTCACCCCTGGCATCGGCGCCGTACTTTTTTAGTGCGGCCTCTGCCTCATCGATCACCTTGTTCATGATGTCGACGTGCGTGACCACATAGATTGCCTGATCGGCCATAGGCGTATCCCTTTTTTGTATTTGGTGTGCCGGTTCCCGGCCCCGGCGCAGGGTTCACCCGTCCGGCGGCAGAGCGCAATACCTTGACGAGCCGCGACCGCCTGCCGCAGCCCGTCCCACCATCCGGCAGGACTTGGGCGCTTCAATTCGAAAGCCGAAACGGGCAGCAAAAGCGGCCCGATGGCCAATGAGGCAGCAAATGGCCGAAGCCTAGGCAAATGTGCAGATCAGCAGCCGTGATTCGCGCACGGTTTCGTCGCATTGAGGAA
>CAMBBO010000147.1 GCA_945862935.1 Pseudorhodoplanes sinuspersici
AGTTCAACAAGCGCGAAATTGATGGCGTAGTCGATCTGTCGAAGCGTTACCCCGACGTGGTGCGCGGCATCGTGGTCGGCAACGAGGTGCTACTGCGCGGAGAGATGACCGCGCAGGATCTGGCCGCGACCATCCGTGGCGTGAAGGCGCGTGTTTCCGTTCCGGTCACATATGCGGACGTTTGGGAATTCTGGCTGCGGCACCGCGAGGTCTATGACGCGGTAGATTTCGTCACCATCCACATCCTTCCGTATTGGGAGGATTTCCCGATCCCTGCGCGCGATGCTGGCGCTCATGTGTCGTCGATCCGGGCGCAGGTGGCGCAGGTTTATCCGGCCAAGGAAATCCTGATCGGCGAAACCGGCTGGCCAAGTGCTGGCCGCATGCGCGAAGGCGCGTTGCCGTCACCGGCCAATCAGGCGCTGGTCATTCAGAACATTCTGGCCGCCGGCAAACGCGAGAATTTCCGGATCAACGTAATCGAGGCGTTCGATCAGCCGTGGAAGCGCAATCTTGAGGGTACGGTCGGCGGACATTGGGGTTTGCTCGACGCAGCAACACGAGATCTCAAATTCGAATGGGGCGCTCCTGTTTCCAATCACCCGAACTGGAAATGGCAGGCGCTTGGCGGGGGATTGCTTGCTCTTGTTGTATTCGTTGCGGCCTTTGCCGCGCACCGAACCGGCCGGAGCAACGACATGCCGTTGCGCTGGGGCGGAGTTACGATCAACGCGATCGCGTGCGGGCTGATGGCTGGAATTGCGATCGAGAAGCTGCCGCTCGAAAGCCTTGGCGCGGGCGGCTGGATACGCTCGGTTGCTTTCGCTGCCGTTGCGATTGCCTTGCCGATCATTGCGTCGGCGTCGCTCATGCGCGGGATGCCGCAGCCCGCATTCGCACGCATATTGGCGCGGCGCGACGAGCGAATTTCGGGCTTGTCCCTTGCTCTTGGCGCGCTTGGCATTGCCGCGACGATACTCGCCATCCATGCCGCGCTCGGGCTTGCTTTCGACCCGCGCTACAAGGATTTTCCGTATGCCGCGCTGACCGCGTCGGGCATGCCGCTTGTTCTACTCAGCTTGCTGTTGCCGCGAGCCGCAGGCAAACGAGGCGTTGCGGAAATCGCCGCCGCCGGAATGCTTTTGCTCTGCACGGGATACATCGCAATCAACGAAGGCTTCCTGAACTGGCAGTCGCTGTGGTTCTGCGCGGCGGCGGCGTTGCTCGCGTTCAGTCTAGTTCAGGCGCGCGCCGGGCGAAGCTGAGAACGAGCAGGCCTGCGGCGAGCGCCGACAGACCCACATTGTAAAGAACAATGCCGAAGCCCGTAGCGACGAGCGCAACGCCGAAAATAATCAGCGTGGGCCGCAGGAAATTCAACGCGGCAAGCGCGAGAGCAACGATTCCAAACACCTGACGGTCGAACAAGACAGCTACGGTTTTCTTGCCGAAGCACGACCATGTGTTCAGCCCTGCGTCGCAGGCAAGTCCGAAGGCAGATTGCTCGATCCACAAATAGCGAATGTAGAGCGCATACCCGAGCGCCAGAAATCCAGCGATCAAGAGAAAGTTCGTCTGGCGAGCGGTTGGCAGAAAAAGTTTACTCATCGTCACACTATGCCGCTCTTTGCGCGATTTCATCAACGTCTTCGGCGCGCCTTGACGGGCGCCGGTTGACGCCGCCGCGCTATCATGTCGCGCAGGCCCGCTCCGCTCGCCATCACGATACCGAGCATCACCAGCGCAAGACCTGCGGCGTGATAGGCGTGCAAGTCCTCACCGAGAAAGAGCGCGGCGAGCGCCACGCCGTAACAGGGCAAGAGATACATGAACACGCTGGTGACGGCGGGCCCTACCGTCTTCACGCCGTATTGGTAGGTCGAGAATGACAGCAGCGATGCAAAGAGCACGATTCCGCCGATACTCGACCATGCACGGCCGGTAACCGGGAATGCCTCGCCCTGCGCAAGCTCGATGGCCATGAAGGGGATCAGCAAGATCGCCCCCGATAGCGCGATGAGGAAAAACAGCGCGGCGATTGGAATGGTCTGCAGGCGCTTTCGCTTCAATATCAGCGAATAGACCGACCACGCGATCGTCGCGATAACGAAGCCGAGATCGCCCATGTTCAGGCGCAACTGAAGAAGCGACGACAGGTCGCCCTTCAGAACGACCGTGAATACGCCGAGCACGCCAAGCGTAACGCCGATCGCCTGAAGAAACGGAAGCGGCTTGCGCGCAAGGATCGCTGCGAGAAGAACAACGATGACGGGCGACGTCGTGTAGATCAGCGTTCCGTTGGTCGCGGTGGTGTAGCGCAGGGACAGATAGACGAGGCCGCCGCACAGCCACATTCCGAGAAAGCCGAGCAGCAGGATCGCGCGCCATTCGGCACGGATAGCCGCCGCGTGACGCTTGACCGTTGGCCACACGAACGGCGCGAGCAGGGCCGATACGATCAGCCAGCGCAACGCCGCGAGCGTCCACGGCGGAACACTTTCCACCGCCGGGCGGCCGAGGATCAGGTTCGACACGAAAAACAGCGGCATCACCGCAAGGATGAGATAGGCGCGAAGCTGCATGAGATAATCCCGTCGCTGCGGGTGCTGTAGTCGGGTTGGACGAAGCGTAGCAAGAGCGCGTACGAAGAATTTAGCGAACGGCGAGCTTCTGGCCATCGAATACGGTTGGCTTACAGGCCCATCCGCCGGCCGCCAGGGCCGCGCAGATTTTGGCAGCGGCTCCCGCATTGGCCAAAGGCCCTGCGATCAGTCGCAATTCGACGCCCTTGTCGCCGTCGCGCACGGCGATCACCGGCCGCAAGCCCTGTAGCGCAGTGCCGTGATTGGTTCGCGCCGCGCCCCACAAATCGCGCAGCGCGTCCATGTTTGCGCCGCCGCCAATGTCGACGCCGAATTCACTTGTGGTCGCGACCGATTGGGTGGTTTCGGCGTCGGCAGGCGGCGCAACGGGCGCGGCCTGCGGTGCCGCAGCGGCGAATGGGGGAGTTGCGCGAGGCGGTACCACGATTGTTGCCGGTCGCCGCAATGGCAGAGGCGGAGACGCCGGCGCCGCGGCGGCTGTAGTCATCGCGGTAGAGAGGGCGGTCGGTCCTGAAATTTCTGCGGTTGAATTTTTCTCTGGTGTCGGAGCTGGATTGGCCTCGGCTTTCGGTTCGCGCGCGCGACCGATAGACCCGGTCACGTCCTCGAGATTTCGCTCTAGGACGGTAACTCGCGCAAGCAGCCGGTCGCGATCGGCGGCCAGCGATCGCGTCACTTCAGAGAGGCGCCGCGTGTCATCGGCTGCCTGCTGACGCGCGAGCGAATTCGTATTTTCCTGCACGACCTGAGTGGTGGAATAGGCCGCAGCGAGACGCCGCGTGCCAGCATCGGACCAAATCGAAAGCACGCAGAGCGTCAGCGCCAAGGCGGCGCCGCCGCCCCAGGCGACGAGCCGAAAGATCGCGCGCAGGTCGAATTGACGTACGATCAGGTCAGGCGGTGCTTGTTTCATTGATCCTGTAGCAGACAACCCGAATCATTTTGCGAGATGCTAGCAGTTCGGGTGGGTCGCTCAGACCCCTTTCGCCGGACGCCCTTTCGCATGGGAGGGGCCTTGGGCTAAGAGGGCGAGAATTCCGCAAATGCCGGCGGTGGAATGTGGCGGAGGCTGAATGAACGTGCGGACTTGCCTTGCGATCGTGCTAGCCGCCGGTGAAGGCACGCGCATGCGCTCTGCAAAGGCGAAGGTGCTGCACGCGATTGCCGGTCAGTCGATGCTCGCGCATGTGCTGCAGACGGTGCGGGCGGCTGACGCCGGAGATGTGGCCGTCGTCGTCGGTCCAGATAGTCAAGCTGTGACAGACGAAGTGAAGCGCGTTGTGCCGGACGCTTCCATATTCATCCAGCGCGAGCGTCGCGGCACTGCACATGCCGTACTCGCGGCCAAGGACGCTCTCGTCAAAGGCGCGGACGACATTCTCATCGTCTTTGGCGACACGCCGCTGGTGCGGCCGCAAACCTTGAAGGCGTTTCGGGACACGCTGGCGCGCGGAGCGGGCATCGTGATCGCGGGCTTTCGTCCCGCCGATCCGACTGGCTACGGACGTCTCGTGCAGGAGAATGGCAAGCTCGTCGCCATTCGCGAGGAAAAGGATGCAAGCGCCGCCGAGCGCGCGATCACGCTATGCAACGGCGGATTGATGGGATTGTCCGGCATGCACGCGCTGTCGCTGCTGGAGCAGATCGGCGACACCAATGCGAAGAAGGAATTCTACCTCACGGACGCGGTCGCGCTCGCGCATCAGGCGGGTTTGCCGTCGGAGGTAATCGAAATTGGCGAAGACGAAGTGCTGGGCGTCGACAACAGGACCAAGCTCGCGCGCGGGGAGGCGATGATGCAGGACAAATTACGAGCGGCGGCGATGGAGAATGGCGCAACGCTGGTCGCGCCGGAGACGGTGTACTTCGCGGCGGACACCAAAATCGGTAGCGATGTGACGATTGAGCCGTTCGTCGTGTTCGGTCCCGGTGTCACCATCGGCGACAAGGCTGTGATCCGCGCCTTCTCCCATCTTGAGGGTGCGACAGTCGGCGAGGGTGCGACGGTTGGGCCGTATGCACGCCTGCGGCCAGGCACGAAACTCGGCAAGGGCGCGAAGATCGGAAATTTCGTCGAGACGAAAGCTGCATCCATTGAGGACGGCGCAAAGATCAATCACTTGAGCTATGTCGGGGATGCGCGCGTCGGCGAGAAGGCCAATGTCGGCGCAGGCACCATTACCTGCAATTACGACGGCGCGAAAAAGCATCACACCGACATCGGCAAGGGCGCCTTCATCGGTTCCAATTCGGCGCTGGTCGCACCTGTGAAAATCGGTGATGGCGCATATGTCGGCACAGGTTCCGTGATTACCGACGATGTGCCGGCAAATGCTCTCGCCATTGCGCGTGGGAGGCAGGCCATTAAGGAAGGTTGGGCTTTAACCTTGAAGCCCGCCAAGAATAAGAGCGATAAAGGCTGACACTGTCACATGACGAAACGGTATTTGATTTCCGCGAAGGCCCTCCCGCCGCGTAAACGGCGATGGGGAAGTTCGGGCGGGGAGGCGTAAAGTTCATGTGTGGGATTGTCGGGATTCTCGGCCGCGAGGCTGTTGCGCCGCATCTGGTCGAGGCGCTGAAGCGGCTCGAATATCGTGGCTACGATTCCGCGGGCGTCGCGACTGTGGAAAACGGTCATCTGGGCCGCCGCCGCGCCGAAGGTAAACTCAAGAATTTGGAAGCGAGACTTGCCGGCGAACCACTCGCCGGCACGAGCGGGATCGGTCACACCCGCTGGGCCACCCACGGCAAGCCGACCGAAAGCAACGCGCACCCGCACGCGACCGACAAGCTTGCGGTTGTGCATAACGGCATCATCGAGAATTTCCGAGAATTGCGCGAAGAGGTCGAGAAGACCGGCGCGAAATTTTCGTCGGAGACCGACACCGAAGTGGTCGCGCAGCTTGTCACCGCCGAGATGAAGAAGGGTAAATCCGCAATCGAGGCCGTGCAATCGACATTGCCGCGCTTGCGCGGCGCGTTTGCTCTCGCGTTCGTATTCGCGGGCGAAGACGACCTGATGATCGGCGCGCGCAAGGGTTCGCCGCTCGCCATTGGTCATGGCGACGGCGAAATGTTTCTTGGTTCCGACGCGATTGCGCTCTCGCCGTTCACCGATGCCGTGACTTATCTCGAAGATGGCGACTGGGCCGTGGTGCGTCGGGAGTCGCTGCAGGTGCGCGACGCGCAGGATCGGCTGGTCAATCGTCCGGTCATCAAGACCACGGGCACGAGCTTTGTTGCGGACAAGGGCAATCACCGACATTTCATGGCGAAGGAAATTCACGAACAGCCGGAAGTCGTCGCGCACACGCTGTCGCATTATATTGATATGACCGCGGAACGCGTGGTGCTGCCGGGTGAATTGCCGTTCGACTTCAAGAATGTCGAGCGCATTGCGATCTCGGCCTGCGGCACGGCCTATTATGCGGGCCTCGTCGCGAAATACTGGTTCGAGCGTTATGCGCGCATTCCGGTCGAGATCGATATTGCGTCCGAGTTTCGCTATCGCGAAGCGCCGCTGCGCAAGGGCGATCTGTCGATTTTCGTCTCGCAATCGGGCGAAACCGCCGACACGCTCGCCTCGCTGCGTTACGCCAAGGAGAACGGCCAGCACGTCCTTTCGGTCGTCAACGTGCAATCGTCATCCATCGCTCGCGAAAGCAATGTGGTGATGCCGACGCATGCCGGGCCGGAAATTGGCGTTGCATCGACCAAGGCCTTCACCTGTCAGTTGGCTGTGCTCGCCTGTCTCGCGGTTGCGGCCGGCCGCGCGCGTGGCGCGTTGAGCGAAGCCGAGGAGCGCAAGCTCGTGCGCGCGCTGATCGAAGTGCCGCGTCACATGAACGACGTGCTCGCGCTGGAAGGTCAGATCGAGCAGATCGCGCAGGGCATTTCAAAAAGCCGTGACGTTCTCTATCTCGGCCGGGGCACCAGCTATCCGCTCGCCATGGAGGGCGCACTGAAGCTGAAGGAAATTTCCTACATTCATGCCGAAGGCTATGCGGCGGGCGAACTTAAGCACGGACCGATTGCGCTCATCGACGAGTCGATGCCGGTGATCGTGATTGCGCCGTTCGACAGCGTTTTCGAAAAGACCGCCTCCAACATGCAGGAAGTGGCCGCGCGCGGCGGCAAGATCATCCTCGTTACCGACCCGAAAGGGGCGAAGGAGGCCATGATGCCGCAGCTCACGACGATCACGTTGCCGGAAATGCCAAATGCAATTGCGCCGCTGGTTTACGCGATCCCCGTGCAGCTATTGGCTTATCACGCGGCGGTCAGCCTCGGCACCGACGTCGATCAGCCGCGAAATCTCGCGAAATCGGTCACGGTCGAGTAACCGCCGCATCAATCCGTATCGCTGGCCATAGGCTCTTCGCAGACTTGGCCTTATAATGATTCCGAAACACCGGAATCCATGAGGCGCGCCTATGAGTTTTGACCAGAATCCGCAAGCGCCGCCGCCGGACATGATCGAAGTCGATCAACCGCCTGCTGGTTTTGGCGCGCGCATCCGCAATTATTTTCTCACAGGGTTGGTGGTCGCTGGGCCGCTCGCGGTCACCGCCTGGCTAATCTGGTCGTTCATCACATGGGTGGACGATCTCGTTCGCCCGCTGATCCCGGAAATGTACCGGCCAGAAACCTATCTGCCGTGGAAAATTCCGGGCTCAGGCCTTGTGATTGCATTCTTTGCGCTCACCATGCTCGGCTTCCTCACGGCCAACCTTGTCGGGCGTACGCTGCTGCAATTGAGCGAGAGCGTGCTCGACCGCATGCCGATCGTGCGGCCGATCTACAAGACGGTGAAGCAGGTCTTCACGATGCTCTTTTCGAAATCGGGAACGAGCTTTCGGAAAGTGGGCCTTGTGGAATTTCCTGCACCCGGCATGTGGTCGCTTGTTTTCATCTCGCAGCCGCCGAG
>CAMBBO010000148.1 GCA_945862935.1 Pseudorhodoplanes sinuspersici
CCTGCGCACGCTTGCCGCCTGCGAGGATGCAGCAAAGCAGGTGCGCGATCGTTTCAAGCGTTGCGACATTCTCATCAACAGTGCCGGCGCGACCAAGAGCGGCGCATTCGCAGATCTTGCCGACGATGTGTGGCTCGACGGGTTCGCGCTGAAATACTTTGCTTGCGTGCGGCTCTGCCGCGCCCTTTGGCCGATGCTGAAAGAAGCCAAGGGCCGCGTGGTGAATATCGACGGAGGTGCCGCGCGCACGCCCGATCCGCTGTTCATGGTCGGTGGTTCTGTGAATGCCGCGATGGCGAATTTTTCCAAGGCGCTCGCGGGTCTTGGCAAGCGCGAAGGCGTCAACGTCAACGTGATCCATCCGGGTTCGACCGAAACCGACCGTATCACGCAACTTTTCGAGCAGCGCGCGGCGGCGTCCGGCAAAACGCCGGCCGAAGTGCGCGAGCAGGCGCTGAAGGAAGGCATGGGCCAGCCCGAGGATGTCGCCGAACTTGCGGTGTATCTGTGCAGCGCCAAGGCAAAACATATTCAGGGTGCGGCGATTGCCGTCGATGGCGGCGCGACGCCCGGACTTTATTGATCGCTTCCCTGAAATAAGCCCGCGCGAATGGGGTTTCTCCCGATGGGGCGTCGTCCGTTCTTGGAGATTCTTGATATGCCAATTCGGTTTGCGGGAATTGCCGCGATTGCCCTGTTGTGCGCGCTGCCCGCAGCGGCGGCGCAGACAGCTTCGTCTCCCGTTCGCGTCGTCGGCACAATCGAAAAAGCCAGCGGCAATGCACTGACTGTGAAAACCCGGCAAGGCGATACCGCAACAGTTACCGTCGCAGAAAACGTGCAGGTATTCGATGTGAGCAAGGCGACGCTCGCGGATGTGAAACCCGGCAGCTTCATCGGTGTTGGCGCTGCGCCTCAGACGGACGGCAGCCAGCTTGCCATTCAGGTGACGATCTTTGCCGACGTGCAGCGTGGCTTGGGCGAAGGGCATCGGCCGTGGAACAGGCCGAACACCACGATGACGAACGCCACGGTCGACTCGACCGTCACCGGCGTGAACGGACAGGAATTGCGAGTGAAGTATAAAGACGGCGAGCAGAAGATCGTGATTCCGCCGGATGCCATCATTCTCGCCTACAGCGTCGGCGACAAAAGCGAATTAAAGGACGGCGCCAATATCGCGATCAACGGTGCGATCAAGAATCCCGACGGCACCTACAACGCGGCGCGCGTCAATGTTGGACGCGACGTCGTTCCGCAATAAGACGGGTCAGTCCTCGCCCGCGAAATGCTTCCGGCGGATGCGCCTCACGATCAGCCAGATCGTGAGGCCGGCAAGCGGCGCGAACGCGGCCATCGCGTAGCTCGGTTCGACACGGGTGAGGCCCGCATCGTGCGCGCCTTTCACCACATAGCCAAACAGCCCGACGACGTAATAGCTGATCGCGGCCACCGACAATCCTTCGACAGTCGCCTGCAATCGTAGTTGCAGGCGCGTGCGCGCATTCATGGACTTAAGCAGATCCTGATTTTGCTGCTGCTGCGCGACATCGACGCGCGTTCGCAGAAGATTTGCCGCGCGCGCAAGCTTTCGTGACAGGCTTGCCTGCCGCTCCTCGGTGGTGGTGCAGGTGCGCATCGCTGGCGACATGCGCCGTGCGAGGAACGACGTCCAGGTCGGCAGGCCGCCTGATTTCCGTTCGCCGATCGTCTGCAAACGAAGCTGAACGATCTCGTGATACGCGCGGCTCGCGCCGAAGCGGAACAGGCTCGCTGCCGCGCCCGCTTCGAGTTCGGCAGCAAGCGCCGTCAACTCGTCAAGCAGGCGATGATTGGTGTCCAGTGATTCCGATTTGCGCAATTCCTCGGTAATTTCGACAAGCCGCGTCTCGATATGCGTAATCGAAGGCGAAAGCCGCTGCGCTTCCGGCAATCCGAGCAGCGCGAGCGTGCGATAGGTTTCAAGTTCGATCACACGCTGCACCAGCGCGCCTGCGCGTTCCTCGCCAAGGCTGCGGTCGAGGATCAGAATGCGGATGAAGCCTGCAGGATCGAGTTTGAAGTCGGTTGCGTAAAGTGCCGTTCCGTCGGAATTCTCGGCGACCGCGATGCTCGCTCGGTCGAACAGCCGCTCCGGCACGATGCTCTTGTCTCCAAGAAGATGCAGGTCGATCGCCGCCAGCAAAGGTCCGGGTTGTGGCACGAGGCCCATCGGTCCTGCGAGTTCGGATGCCGCTGGATGAAACGGCGCCGCATCGCCGGGCAGTTCCCATGTGTAAGTCGTGAATTCGGAATGCTGTTCCCAGCGCAGCACCATGCCGCCGAATGGAATGCGCAGATGCTTGCTGTTAGACGTCGGCGGGGTGAGCGCGCGGCTTTCGCAGAATGATGTGAGTGCCGCACGGTCCGCCTGCGCTCGCCCGCCTGCAGTATCGAAAGCAAAATGCAGAACGCGCGAGGGCGTCCTGATTGCGGTGAATGGCCGCGCATGCACCTCGCCAAGAATGGCCGCGCGCGATGCGTGCGGCGACAACGTCTGGCCGGCGATGGTGACGTCGATGCTCATGAAAGTTGGCCCATGATGGCTCGATGCACCCGCGAGGGTATTTTGACAAGTCCTACGCTTGTGCCGGTGCGCGCCCGCGTTGTGCCCCGCCGCCGCGCCACCACGAGGCCGCAAGATCGGCGATCACAACGGCAAGGCCAGCCCCGAGAACAAGCCAGCCCGGCCGGACCACGTCGAAATCGAATACGGTGGATAAAATTCGCATCGGTGAGACGCGATAATAAAGCGCTATTCCGAATGCTTCACCGGCAAAGATAATCAGGGCGACCACAATGGACAATCCGAGCAACGCGAGCGTCGATAATTCGCTGCGCTCGGCCCGTGCGGCGATGACGCGATACAGCATCAACCAAAGCAGCACGCCAGCGGCGAATATCGGAACGCTGAGGTCGGCCTTGGTCTGCTGAAAATAATGAATGAGCGCGAGCAGCGCGATCACATAGACGGCCTGATGCAGACGGCGCCAGCGCAGCGCGCCAAGCCGCTTCACCATCGCGTCGGTGGACGTTGCGGCAAGAACCGCAAGGCCGAGCAGCGCGATGAAACCGATGGTGAGATAAAGCCGCAGCACGATCTCGCTGACGACTTTCGCAAAGTCGTAGGACTGGTCCGCGACATAGAGGCAGATATGCGCGAATGCGTAAACGAACGCGCCGACGCCCACCATTCGCCGCACATCGATCATCGAGCCATACCGCAGCACGCGCCGCAGCGGCGTCACCGCGAGCGAAACCAGCACGAAGATCAATGCCCAATATCCGGTGCGATGGATGACATCGTTCAGCGGGCGTGCGCCAAATCCGTCGGTGGCAAATGTGTAGACAGCGAGCGCCACTGGCAGGAGCAGCAGCGCGAGCGTGCCGATCCGCAGTGGGGAAATACGGCCGCGCCGGTCACGCCAGATTTGCCAGGCTGATCTCATGGGTAAGCGACTAGCATGGCGTGCTGTGGCGCGGCCAATGGAAAAGCCGTGAACGGTTCGGCGCGGGTTTTGGCATGGCTATTGCAAGCTAATCCGTCGGGATTTTTACGGAAAATGTCACAGGAGAGATCATGAAACGCGCCGACCTCACCGAGAAGCTGCTCGACATCAAACGGGAAAAAGGCTGGAGCTGGAAATATATCTGCGAGCAGATCGGCGGCATGTCGCCGGTGCTCATCACGGGTGGCGTGCTTGGCCAGATGAAAATGACCAAGCCGATGGCCGCGGCCGCGGCCAAGCTGTTCGGTTTGTCGAAGACCGAAGAGACGATGCTGAACGAAGTGCCGATGCGCGGCGCGGATATTCCGATGCCGCCGACGGACCCATTGATCTATCGCTTCTACGAACTCATCATGATCAACGGACCGGCGTGGAAAGCGCTGATCGAAGAAGAATTCGGTGACGGGATCATGTCGGCGATCGATTTCGATTTCACGATGGAGCGCCTGCCCGATCCGAAGGGCGACCGCGTCAAGATCGGGATGTCGGGAAAATTCCTGCCGTACAAATATTACGGCGCGACCGGCAACGCGCAGGCGCTCGGATATAAGGAAGAATAGAAAACACGCTATTTCGAAAGCCGTCGCACCGCTTGCGCCAGTTTCTCCGGCAACGGCACGGGCTTGCTGCTCGCGCGATCCACATAGACGTGGACGAAATGGCCTTGCGCCGAGGCGAGGTCATCGTCGTTGCGGAATAGTCCGATTTGATAACGCACGCTTGAATTGCCGATGTGCTCGACGCGCAGGCCAGCGTGGATTGTTTCCGGGTAGGCGACCGGCTTGAAGTAATTGCAGCCCGTTTCGACCACGAGGCCGATCACTGGGCTCTGCTTGATGTCGAGGCCGCCCTGTTCGATCAGGAAACGGTTCACCACCGTGTCGAAATAAAAATAATAAACAGCGTTGTTAACGTGGCCGTAGGCGTCGTTGTCGCCCCAGCGTGTCGTGATTTCGAGAAAGTGCAGAAATTCCGCGCGGCGCGCAGGCGTTGGCCGTTGCGCTTTCTCAGCCATCTTCAGCGTTTCTTCGAAATTTTCGCCGCGGCCTTTTTCGCTGCGGGTTTTTTAACCGCCGCCGCGACCGGCTTTAGCGCGCAGTTTGCCGGGATGGTGTCCCCGTCGATCACGTTGCGCGTAATCCCCTTGATGGTTGTCACGCCGCACAAAGCCATCGTGGTGTCGAGTTCCTTGGCCAGAATGTCGATGGCCTTGGCGCAACCTTCCTGGCCGCCAGCGCCCACGGCCCACGCATAGGCGCGCCCGATCAGGCAGAATTTCGCGCCGAGTGCCAGCGCGCGCGTCAGGTCGGCGCCGGTGCGGATGCCGCCATCGAACATCACCTCGATATTAGAGCCGACCGCGTCCGCGATCTTCGGCAGCATCGAGATCGAGGACGCTGTGCCATCAAGCTGGCGGCCGCCGTGATTGGATACGACGATGGCGTCCGCGCCGGATCGTGTAGCGAGCCGCGCGTCTTCCACATCGAGGATGCCCTTGATGATGAGCTTGCGCGGCCAGATGCTCTTGATCCACTCGATGTCTTTCCAGTTCAGCGCCTGATCGAACTGCGTCGCAGTCCACGCGGAGAGCGATTTGACGTTCTCCATGCCTTTGACGTGGCCGGCGAGGTTGCCGAAGGTCCAGCGCTTGCCGCCGATGACGCTCGCAAGCCAGCGCGGCTTCATCGCCATTTCGGCAAGCGTGTGCAGCTTGAGTTGCGGCGGCACCGACAGGCCGTTGCGGATGTCGCAATGGCGCTGGCCGAGAACCTGAAGATCGACGGTGAGCACGAGCGCGCTGCAATTGGCATTCTCCGCGCGCTTGACGAGTTCGCGGATGAAGCCGCGGTCACGCATCACGTAAAGCTGAAACCAGAACGGCTTCTTGGTTGCTTCCGCGATGTCCTCGATCGAATTGATCGACATGGTGGAGAGTGTGTACGGAATGCCCGCTTCAAGGGCTGCACGCGCGGCAAGGATTTCGCCGTCGCCATGCTGCATGCCCACCATCGCAACCGGCGCTAAGCCAAATGGCAGTTTGCTTTTCTGCCCGACGATGGTGGTGGAAAGATCGCGCGTCGCCATATCGACCAGCACGCGCTGGCGCAGCTTGATCTTCTGCATGTCCTCGCGATTGGCGCGCAGCGTTTCCTCGCCGTAGGACCCCGCGCCGATGTAATCGAAAAAGGCTTTCGGCACGCGGCGCTTGGAAACTTCGCGCAGGTCGTCGATGCAGGCGATCGTGGTCATGGCAGGTCCGCTGGGAAATGGGCCTTCCGCGTAGCACATCCGGGTCCAGCGCAGAAAGAGGCGGGAACGCGGACACCATGTGCTGCGTTATCTCCCAGCATCACAATCAGGAGATTTCAGATGGGACATGTTTCGCAGAAGGAGGCGGATCGCCAGCGCGGAGGCGACACGCGCCCCGATCCGAAAACGGTCAAGGACAAGAGCAAGGACGCAGCCGAGCGCGCGCTCGAACAGGGCCTCGAGGAATCCTTCCCCGGTTCCGACCCGGTCGCCATAACGCAGCCGCCGAAGACCAAGGCGGATGCCAAAAAGCACTGACCGGAACTGGAAATAGCCTCGTTTGGTGAACCGCCGGCGTTAAGCGCTGGCGGTTTCACTATATTGGCTGTTAACCGTGGCGGTCCCCGCCGCCTTCGCCCAAGATGCAGACTACCCAGGGTCAAAGATTATTTCAGCGTTTGGGGGTAATGTGTCTTCACAATCGGGCGTCCGCCTCGTTTATGGGGCAGGGGGATCAAGCGTAATGCCGCGTAAGTTTTTCGGGACCGACGGGATTCGCGGCCGGGCCAATGGCCTGATCACGCCGGAACTCGCGCTCAAAGTGGGACAGGCCGCCGGCCTCATTTTCCAGCGCGGCGACTATCGCCATCGCGTCGTGATCGGCAAGGACACGCGGCTGTCCGGCTACATGATCGAGAATGCGCTGGTCGCAGGCTTTACCTCGGTCGGCATGGACGTGCTGCTGCTCGGCCCAATGCCGACGCCCTCGGTCGCGATGCTCACCCGCTCGATGCGCGCCGATCTTGGCGTGATGATCTCAGCCTCGCACAACCCGTATGACGATAACGGCATCAAACTGTTCGGCCCGGACGGCTGGAAGCTGTCCGACGAGGTTGAGTCTGAAATCGAAGGATTGATCGAGAGCGACGTCGCAAAGCGTCTTGCCAAATCACCTGATCTTGGACGCGCGCGCCGTATCGACGGCGTGCATGACCGCTACGTCGAATTCGCCAAGCGCACCTTGCCGCGCAACCTGTCGCTTGATGGACTTCGCGTGGTGGTCGATTGCGCCAATGGCGCGGCCTACAAGGTCGCCCCCGAAGCCTTGTGGGAACTCGGCGCCGAAGTCATCGCCATGGGGGTCGAACCGGATGGCTTCAACATCAACAAGGAATGCGGCTCGACCGATACGAATGCGCTCGCTGCGAAAATTCGCGAAGTGCGCGCCGATGTCGGCATCGCGCTGGACGGTGACGCGGATCGTGTCGTGATCGTCGACGAGCGCGGCCATATCGTCGATGGCGACCAGATCCTCTCAGTCATCGCTGAAAGCTGGAAGGAAGACGGCCGCCTGACCAAGCCATTCGCGGTTGGAACCGTGATGTCCAATCTTGGCCTGGAGCGGCATCTGGCGGGGCTTGGCATAACGCTCGTTCGCACGGCGGTCGGTGACCGCTACATTCTCGAACAGATGCGTGAGCACGGCTACAATGTAGGCGGTGAGCAGTCGGGTCACATTATCCTGTCCGACTACGCGACAACCGGCGACGGCCTCGTTGCGGCACTTCAGGTGCTTGCCGTTATCAAGCGCCACCAGAAGCCAGTGTCGGAAATCTGCCATCGCTTCGAGCCGCTGCCGCAGTTTCTGAAAAATGTGCGCTACCGTCAGGGCAAGCCGCTCGAAAATGCGACCGTGAAATCGGTCATTACCGGCGCGGAACAGCGC
>CAMBBO010000149.1 GCA_945862935.1 Pseudorhodoplanes sinuspersici
AGGCTTTGCACGTTCTCTTCCATCGACTTGATGTGCTCCGCGAGCGCCGCATGGTCGATGTCGTCAACGCTGGTTGCGACCTCAGCAAGAATTGTCAGTCCGGCCGGCGACACTTCGGCAAAGCCGCCGTGCACGACAACCTTCTGTTCGCCCTGCTCGCCCTTGATCGTCAGGATGCCCGGACGAAGGAGCGACACCATCGACGCATGCCCTTCGAGCACGCCGAAGTCACCTTCGGAGCCCGGCACGTCGACCTGCTCGACCTTGCCGGAGAACAGAAGTTTCTCCGGCGAGACGAGATCAAATTGAAATGTCGCCATCGATGATCCGCCTTAGGCCGCTTCCGCCGCGAGCTTTTTGCCCTTTTCGATGGCTTCTTCGATGTTGCCGACCATGTAGAAGGCGGCTTCCGGCAAGTGATCGTATTTGCCTTCGACCAGACCCTTAAAGCCCTTAATGGTGTCCTCGATCGAGACGAGCTTGCCGGGCGAGCCGGTGAACACTTCGGCGACGAAGAACGGCTGGGACAGGAAGCGCTCGATCTTGCGCGCGCGCGCCACCGTCAGCTTGTCCTCTTCGGAAAGTTCGTCCATGCCGAGAATGGCGATAATGTCTTGCAGCGCTTTGTAGCGCTGAAGCACTTGCTGGACGTTACGGGCAACCGAGTAATGCTCTTCGCCCACGACAAGCGGGGACAACATGCGCGAGGTCGAGTCGAGCGGATCCACCGCCGGATAGATGCCCTTCGCCGCGATGTCGCGCGACAGCACCGTCGTCGCGTCAAGATGGGCGAACGAGGCCGCAGGCGCCGGATCGGTCAAGTCGTCGGCCGGAACGTAAATGGCCTGCACCGAGGTAATCGAGCCTTTGGTCGTCGTGGTGATGCGTTCCTGCAGCGCGCCCATGTCGGTCGCGAGCGTGGGCTGATAACCCACCGCCGAAGGAATACGGCCGAGCAGCGCCGACACTTCCGAACCCGCGTGCGTGAAGCGGAAGATGTTGTCGACGAAGAACAGCACGTCCTGGCCCTGGTCGCGGAAATATTCCGAGAGCGTCAGGCCGGTGAGGCCCACACGCGCACGCGCGCCGGGCGGCTCGTTCATCTGGCCGAACACGAGGGCGCATTTGGAGCCTTCGCCGCCGCCCTTCTTGTTGACGCCGGATTCAATGAACTCGTGAAAGAGGTCGTTGCCTTCGCGGGTACGCTCGCCGACGCCGGCGAAAACGGAATAGCCGCCGTGCGCCTTCGCAACGTTGTTGATGAGTTCCTGAATGAGCACGGTCTTGCCGACGCCCGCGCCACCGAACAGGCCGATCTTTCCGCCCTTCGCATAAGGCGCGAGCAAGTCCACGACCTTGATGCCGGTGACGAGAATCTGCGCTTCGGTCGATTGCTCGGTGTATTTCGGTGCTTCGGCGTGGATCGGCATGCGGCCTTCCGCTTTCACGGGGCCGGCCTCGTCGATCGGCTCGCCGATCACGTTGATGATGCGGCCGAGAAGACCAGGGCCGACCGGCACCGAGATCGGCTGGCCGCTATCGGTCACTTCCTGTCCGCGCACGAGGCCCTCGGTGACGTCCATCGCGATGGTGCGGACGGTCGATTCACCGAGATGCTGCGCGACTTCGAGCACCAGCTTGTTGCCGCCATTGGTGGTTTCGAGCGCGTTCAGAATCGCCGGCAAATAGCCCTCGAACTGAACGTCGACGACGGCGCCGATCACCTGCGTGACCTTGCCCGATTTGTTGGAGCCTGACTTTGCTGCCATTTGCGTCCTCTTACCCTTGAAGTCTGCGCGTCAGAGCGCTTCGGCGCCCGAGATGATCTCGATCAATTCCTTCGTGATCATCGCCTGACGTGTGCGGTTGTATTTGATGGTTTGCTTGCGGATCATGTCGCCGGCGTTGCGGGTCGCGTTGTCCATCGCGGACATCTGCGAACCGTAGAACGAGGCGTTATTTTCGAGTAGCGCGCGAAAAATCTGCGTCGCCACATAGCGCGGCAGAAGATCGTTCAGAATTTCGTCTTCTTCCGGCTCGTATTCGTAAGACGCGCCGTCGGCGGCCGCGGCGGCGCCTTCCAGCTTCGGCGGGATGATCTGCTGCGCGGTCGGGATTTGCAGGATCACCGATCGGAACTTGGCATAGAACAAGGTCGCGACGTCGAACTCGCCGCGATCGAACATCGCGGTGACCTTCTCGCCAATATCCGCAGCGTTGACATAGCCGAGCGTACGAATGCCGCGCAGTTCGACGCGGTCGACGATGTGCTTCTCGTAATTGCGGCGAAGCTGCTCGTAGCCCTTCTTGCCGACAGTGAGGATTTTCACCTCTTTGCCTTCGGAGAGAAGCCGATTGATGTGCTCGCGCGCGAGACGCACAATCGAGGAGTTGAATGCGCCCGCAAGGCCGCGTTCGCCGGTCGCGACGATCAGGAGATGAACCTGATCGCTACCCGTTCCGGCAAGCAGCTTCGGCGCGCCAGCCGCTCCGGCCATGCCTGCGGCAATGTTCTGCAGCACCGCGTCCATGCGCTCAGCGAACGGACGCGCGGCTTCCGCCGCAGCCTGCGCACGGCGCAGCTTGGACGCTGCGACCATCTGCATGGCCTTGGTGATCTTCTGCGTCGCCTTGGTCGCGGCGATGCGGACACGCATGTCCTTGAGTGAAGCCATTCCGCTTTAGTCCTCGTGACCGTTCCTGCGGCGATTAGGCGAACGACTTGGCAAAACCGTCAACGACGCCCTTGAGCTTCGCCGCAGTCGCATCGGTGAGATCGAGCGTCTTGCGGATGTCGTCAAGAATGTCGTTGTGCTTGGTGCGAAGAAGACCAAGCAGGCCGTCTTCAAAGCCGCGCACCTTGTTGACCGGGATCGCATCGAGATAGCCGTTCACGCCGGCGTAAATCACGGCGACCTGCTCTTCCATCTTCAGCGGCGAGAATTGCGGCTGCTTGAGCAATTCGGTCAGGCGCGAACCGCGCGCGAGCAGACGCTGTGTCGTCGCATCGAGGTCGGAGCCGAACTGAGCGAAGGCAGCCATTTCACGATACTGGGCGAGTTCGCCCTTGATCTTGCCCGCGACCTTTTTCATCGCCTTGGTCTGCGCGGAAGAACCCACGCGCGACACCGAGAGACCGACGTTCACGGCCGGACGGATGCCCTGATAGAACAGGTCGGTTTCGAGAAAGATCTGCCCGTCGGTAATCGAAATCACGTTGGTCGGAATGTAGGCCGACACGTCGTTCGCCTGCGTTTCGATGACCGGCAGCGCGGTGAGTGAACCCGCGCCCTTGTCGTCGTTCATCTTCGCCGCGCGCTCGAGCAGGCGGGAGTGAAGATAGAACACGTCGCCGGGATAGGCTTCGCGACCGGGCGGACGGCGAAGCAGCAGCGACATCTGGCGATAGGCGACGGCCTGCTTCGACAGATCGTCATAGATGATGACGGCGTGCATGCCGTTGTCGCGGAAATATTCGCCCATGGTGCAGCCGGAGAACGGCGCAAGGAACTGCATCGGCGCCGGATCGGAAGCGGTCGCGGCGATGATGATGGAATATTCCAGCGCGCCTTGTTCTTCGAGCACCTTCACGAATTGCGCGACGGTTGAACGCTTCTGGCCGACCGCGACATACACGCAATACAGCTTGATCTTCTCGTCGGTCTGCGCGTTGAGCGGCTTCTGGTTCAGGATCGTGTCGAGCGCAATGGCGGTCTTGCCGGTCTGGCGGTCGCCGATGATCAGCTCGCGCTGACCGCGGCCGATCGGGATCAATGCGTCGATAGCTTTCAGACCGGTCGCCATCGGCTCATGCACCGATTTGCGCGGGATGATGCCGGGCGCCTTCACGTCGACGCGCATGCGCTTGTCGCCCTTGATCGGGCCCTTGCCGTCGATCGGATTGCCGAGTGCGTCAACCACGCGGCCGAGCAGGCCCTTGCCGACCGGCACGTCCACGATGGCGCGGGTGCGCTTAACCGACTGGCCTTCTTTAATTTCGCGGTCGGACCCGAAGATCACGATGCCGACGTTGTCGCTTTCGAGGTTCAGCGCCATGCCGCGCGTGCCGTTTTCGAACTCGACCATTTCGCCCGCCTGGACGTTGTCGAGACCGTAAACGCGGGCGATGCCGTCGCCAACGGACAAGACCTGTCCGACTTCGGAGACTTCAGCCTCCTGACCGAAATTCTTGATCTGGTCTTTGAGGATGTTGGAAATTTCTGCGGCGCGAATGTCCATCAGCGGGCCTCTTTCATCGCGAATTTGATCGAATTGAGTTTGGTGCGCAGGGATGTGTCGATCATGCGGCTGCCGAGCTTGACGACAAGCCCGCCGATGATCGCCGGATCGACCCGCACGTTCAGGTCGACGTCCTTGCCGGTGACTGCATTGAGCGCGCCCTTGAGCGCGTCGAGATTCTTGTCGCTGAGTTTCTCGGCGACGGTGACCTCGGCGCTCACTTCGCCCTTGTGCTTGGCGACGAGCGCACGGAAACCACGAATGATGCTTTGCGCGGCAAACAGCCGCCGGTTGGCGGTGATGACCTTGAGGAAATTCGCGGCGATGCCGCCGATGCCGACCTTATCAAGAATTGCCGAGAGCGCCTTGCCCTGTTCGTCGGCGCCGAAAACGGGGCTGCGAACAAGCCGCGCGAGATCGGGGTTGCCGCCGACCAACGCGTCGAACGACTCAAGATCGGCCTTCACTTTATCGAGGGCCTTCTCTTCGAGCGCGAGCTCGAACAGAGCGGTCGCATAGCGGCCTGCCATGCCGGATACGATCGTGTCTTCGCCTGCCATGGAAATCTTTCGAGAACCTTCAATCCGCAAGCCGCGCGCCGCGCCGGAGCAGCGCCGCAAAGCCTTGGAATCCAAGAGGGAATTCCGATCCCGGAGGACGTCGCAGAAGTCTGCGGAAACCCTCGCAAAATCGCGGGTTTGCTAACACAGCCCTTAGGGCGGTGCAACATGGCCAACCGACGCGGATGGCATTGTTCTCAGCCCTTTCCGGGTTATGAGGGCGCGCCCTTTGACGGGCTGCATCAGGAATAGGAACGCGCATGGCCTGGGCCTACCTCGTCGTTGCCGGGCTGTTTGAAGTCGGCTGGGCCATCGGGCTGAAATACACCGAGGGCTGGACGCGGCTCTGGCCATCGCTGCTGACCATCGTGGCGATGATCGCAAGCGTTATCTTTCTCAACTTCGCCTTGAAATCCCTGCCCGTCGGCACCGCTTACGCGGCATGGACCGGGATCGGAGCCGTGGGCACCGTGATCCTTGGCATCTATCTGTTTGGTGAACCCGCAGGTGCTGCGCGGCTTGCGTGCATCGTGCTCATCGTGGCCGGGATCGTCGGGCTGAAGCTCGTTAGCTGAAAGGCAGCCCTGCGCAGGCCGCAGTCTCGCAGAAGCATTTGCCGCGCCGGGCGGACAGCAAATCGGCTATCCTGCGCGTGCTGATTTGTCGGGGGACGAATGGCTGCTCCACGAATGGACACAGGCGGCGGCACGACCGCCGACCCGTTCACACCGAAGCTCGTAACGATGCTGCGCGAAGGCTATGACGCCGCAGCCTTGCGCGCTGACGCGCTTGCGGGACTGACCGTCGCCATTGTCGCGCTGCCCTTATCGATGGCCATTGCAATTGGCGCGGGCGCTGGCCCGGAGCGCGGTCTCTACACCGCGATCGTCGGCGGATTCTTCATTTCGATGCTTGGCGGCAGCCGTTTCCAGATCGGCGGACCGGCGGCGGCTTTTATTGGTCTCATCGCGGTGACCATCGAACGGCACGGCTATGACGGCATGCTGCTCGCAACGATGATCGCAGGCGCCACGATGATCCTGATTGGCGTGCTGCGGCTTGGCACCTTCATTCGTTTCATTCCCTATCCGGTCACAATTGGATTCACCGCCGGGATCGCGATCATCATTCTTGTCTCTCAGCTTCGCGATTTTCTGGGACTCGCTCTCGCGCACGAACCCGCTGCAATGATTCCAAAACTTCGCACCTTGTGGGACGCGCTGCCGAGTATCAATCCGCTCGCTTTTCTCGTTACCGCGCTGTGCATCCTTGTCATTTTGGGACTTCGCCGTGTGCGCCCGACCTGGCCAGCTTTGTTGATCGCGGTGTTCGCCGCGAGCGCACTATGCGCCTTGCTCATGCTCCACGTCGAAACCATCGGCTCGCGCTTCGGCGTCATCCCCTCAGGGTTGCCCGCCCCGGCCCTTCCCGCCTTCACGATGGAAAAGCTCTACGCCGTCCTGCCGGATGCGTTGGCCATCGCAATCCTCGGCGCCATCGAGTCCTTGCTCTCGGCGGTCGTTGCCGACGGAATGACCGGCCGGCAACATCGTTCGAATGCCGAACTGCTCGCGCAAGGCGTCGGCAATATCGCGTCAGCGGCGTGCGGAGGAATTCCTGCCACCGGCACCATTGCGCGTACCGCCACCAATATCCGCGCAGGTGCGCGCGGGCCGCTCGCCGGCATGTTCCACTCGGTTTACCTGCTGATTTTCGTGCTCGTCGCGATGCCGCTCGTCGCCTATATCCCGCTCGCTGCGCTTGCCGGCGTCCTGCTCGTCGTGGCGTGGTCGATGACCGACAAGGCGGCCTTTGTCGCGCTTCTGCGCGGATCGCCGGTCGATGCGCTGATCTTGCTGTCGACGTTCCTGCTGACGATATTTGTCGATCTGCTCACCGGCATTAGCGTCGGCGTTGCGATTGCGGTCCTGCGCGCTGGCTACAAAAAGCTCGTTCAGAAGAAGCTCTGAGGATCGACGTCCACTTCAAGCTTAAGCGTGCCACGTGTCTTTGGCGCATTGGCGAGCCATCCGCGCATGTAATGCGACAGGTCGAACGCACGCTGTGATTTCGCCAGCAGCCGGAAACGATAGCGCCCGCGCACTACGGCGAGCGGGGCTTCGGCGGGACCCAATACGCGCACATCGTCATCGACCGGCGCAGCAGCCGCGATCTTGCGTGCGAAGGATTCCGTTTCGTGTTTATCGCCGCCCGACACAATTAACGCCGCCAACCGCCCGAACGGCGGATAGCCTGCGCGTTCGCGCTGTTCGATTTCGGTGCCGTAGAATTTGTCCCGATCGCCGGACAATAGCGCGCGCATGACCGGATGCTCCGGTTGATGCGTCTGTACGAATCCAAGACCGCGTCCTTCGCTTCGTCCCGCGCGGCCCGCGACCTGATGCAGTAACTGGAAAGAGCGTTCCGCCGCGCGCGGGTCGCCATTCGCGAGCCCAAGGTCTGCGTCAACGATGCCAACCAAATTGAGCTTCGGAAAATGATGGCCCTTGGCGACGATCTGCGTTCCGATCACGATATCGAACTTACCCTCGGCAACGCCTTCCAGTTCCTCGCGCAGGCGCTCGACCGATTCCACGAGATCGCTCGACAGCACAATTGTGCGCGCGTCAGGGAATAACTTCGTCACCTCTTCCTGCAATCGCTCGACGCCCGGCCCGACGGCGGCAAACGAATC
>CAMBBO010000150.1 GCA_945862935.1 Pseudorhodoplanes sinuspersici
GTCGGAAACGCCGGTGACCTGGGATCAGAAGCTCAATCCGGATGGCAGTCAGGCACTGACTGGAAAGAAGCGGTTGCCGACCGCGCTCGACACCAAGGTCGGTGTTGATCTTTCAACAGCGCCGACGCCGTCCGAAACATTGCAGCCCGGCCAGTTGCCGGTCGCACCGGCAGCGACAAATTCCGGATCGGGCGCCGCTTGGGCGAACGTGTCCATCCCCGGCGCTTCGGTCGATGCGCGGGTCGATCCTCATTCCGATCAAGCGCGGCTCGGCACGACGCTGAAGAAATCGGTACCGCTCAACGACACGGTTTCCGTCAGCGTGGAGAACGGTTACGCGGTGACCGACACCTTCGCGCCGGCTCCCCCCACCTCATCTACGGTCGCGCCTCAGTCGCGCATCTATACGACCGACGGCGTTGCCCGGCTCACGATCGCACCTACCGGAACGACCTTCTCCAGCGGCGCGAAACTGTCATCGGCGGACGAAAAGTGGCGTCACAGCCTCGGTGCCGAGCAAAAACTTTTTGGCGGCGTGAACGTCAACGGCTCGGTGAGCGAGACCGACACCGGAACGCTGAACAAGACGATCAGCGCGGGCTACAAGACTAACTGGTAATTCATTTCTGAATTACGTCGACAATCACCCGGCTTGTCGGGTCAACCAGCACGACAGCATCATCCTGAACGCGCGCGAACTTGAAATCGCGCAGCACGCCGATCTGATCTTTCACTTCGACCGGCATCTCGATCAGCATCATTGCATCGGGAATGGGCGACCCGATCGCAAGCTGCGCCGGTGACGCCTGTATCTTCTCATCTTTGGTGAAATCCGAAATCAGGGTTTCCTGTTCGGGCGTCAGGCCCAAACCCTTCTTGTCGATGGCACGCTTTGCGGTTTCTGCGGCCACGCCACTTGTCGCCGCATTATTCTCTTGTGCCAACAGCGGCGAAGAAATCGACGCGGCCACCAACAACATTACTGCAACAAGTCTGATCATTCCCGATCGCCTATTTTTCGCCGGCTATGACCTCGACCACACGGCGCGCCTTGGGTTCGACGATCACGACCTGATTGGAGATCAGCCCGACCTGAAAATCTTTCACCCGCGGGGTCAGTTCGGCAATCGTCTGCGGCATGGGTTCAAGTTTGATCTCGACCGGTACGGCCGCGCCGACGATGGGCTGAAAATTCGGCGGCGTTTCATTCTTCACATTGAGATTGCGAACGCTCGTGTAGATCGTTTGCTTCTGTGCCGCGTTGAGTTGCAGATCGGGCGCGCTCGCAGGGTCGGTACTCGGCCCGGCGGCCGGAGCGGTCTGCGCTACGGCAACGGTCATTTGAGTGGCAAGCATAAAAACGGTCAGCAGCAATCGCATCGGAACCTCGCATGGGTGCCGAGCTAAGCGCTGTAGCGGTGACTTGGTTCCTCAGATGGTGCGCCCAAGCCTGAGCTAAAGTGCCGCGCAAGTTCCCGATACGATGCCGACAGGCCGCCTGTCCGCCGCGCCAATTAGCGACACTTGGCAGACCGTCGCAGCGCGGCCGACCTTCACGATCCGCGCGTCCGCTAATACGTCGAACGAAGCAGGGCGCATGAAGTGCGTCGTCTGATCGACGGTCGTCATCGGCCTATAGCCGTCCCATGCCGCTGAACAGGCAAGCATCATTGCCGTATCTGCGAGCGAGAGGAGCGATTGCGACGCGAGGAATCCCTCGTGGGAAAGCTTTTGCGAAAATGGCAAGCGCACCACCGCGCCCTGTTGCCAATCTGGCGCAGCGCCATGAGGCGGATTGACCTCGATGCTTTCGATCAGGAGGCCCAGCTCCTGAACCCAAGGCGCGACCGCATCGAGCAAGATGCGACCAGCCTGTTCAAGCCCGAAGGTGCGCTCGGTGCGAAGAAGTTTGAGCGTCCCTGCCATGCTTTCCCCGGTTGGTACACATGACGCGAATCACCCTGACACTTGCCGACTTTAGGAATCGCAACGCGTATTGCCAGTGCTGGTTGAGGTTTTGCCCGTGGTAAATGGGTATCGGCGCCTCCTGTGGCGCAAAAGCTGCGCTTGTCTCGGCTCCTAATCGTGCCCTTGACCCGGCTCGGGGCGCGCGGCACCGTTATCTGAAGTTTTGGGGGTTCACCGATGTTTTCTGGAATTAGACTTTTCCGCGCCGTAGCAGTTGCCGCCGCGCTTGGCTTGCTGGCATCGGCGACCCCAGCCAGCGCCGCGAACTTCCTGGAAAAGAATTTCTGGCTCAGCGGCCCAAACTATCACGGCGACTTGCCGTCCTGCGAAAACAGCTGGGCGCTGGGAGAAATCCAGCGGAAATTCTCCAGCAAGGAAGGGCGATTCTGGAATTCGAGCCTGTCGATCACGGACTTCGAACGGGTCAAGGAAACCGCCTATAGCCCCTGGGCGAACCAGACCATTCCGCGGCGCTTCTGTAGCGCAGTTGCACTGGTCTCCGATGGCGTGCGCCGGCCGATACATTATTCGATTGCCGAGGATCTCGGCGAAATCGGAGCCATTTGGGGCGTCGAATGGTGCGTGGTCGGGCTCGATCGAAACTGGGCCTACAATCCGGCGTGCCGGGTCGCCAAACCCTGACCGCAAACTTCCGTCCAGAAATTTGTTCTTGAAATGTTCTCATTAGCCTGATAGGCTGGTGTCTGGTTTCGCGTGAGCTCTAGGGGGCGTTGCATGGCGCAGTTTGCTTTCCGGATCGCCGCGTTCGCGGCCATCTCGTTCCTCTTCATGGTCACGGCTTTCGCGCAGGACCGGCGGCAGAACGAGTCGGGCCAGTTTGATTTCTATGTGCTCGCCCTCTCGTGGTCGCCGTCGTTTTGCGAAGCCGCGAGCGAGCAATCGCCTAACCGGCGGCCTTCGCAGCAATGCGGCGCCCGCCCCTATTCCTTCGTGGTGCATGGGCTTTGGCCGCAATACGAGCGCGGCTTCCCGGAATATTGCCAGGTCCCGGCGCCGCGCCTTGCGCGTGGAATCGTCTCGCAGATGCTCGATCTGATGCCGGCGCCCGGTCTCATCTACAGCGAGTGGGACAAGCACGGCACATGCTCCGGCCTGAATGCGCGCGGCTATTTCGAAGCTGTCCGTAAGTCTCGCGCCGTCATCAAAATTCCGGAACCTTATCTGGAGCCGGAGAAAATAATGACGGTTACGCCCGACGAGGTGTCGAAGGCTTTTGTCGCTGCGAACCCGGGAATGACACCCGGCTCGATTTCGGTGACGTGCGACAACAAACGCCTGCGGGAAATTCGCGTCTGCATGACCAAGGAATTCGGCTTCCGCGATTGCGAGGAAATGTCACGGCGCGCGTGTCGGCGCGACAAGCTGGTAATGCCCCCGGTGCGCGGTGGGGCGAACTGACACCGTTAATCCAAGGTAAATTAAGACAATACCACCGCGCGCATACGATCCGCGCAACGGAAGTGTAAGTTCCGGCGTCTAGCATCCCGCTGCAACGGCGGATTTCATGCGGCGCATCTCCGAATATCTGCATTTCCTGATCTGGCAGTCTGGCCTCGGCTATATCGCGCTGTGGGCGCTGACTATTTGGACACTCGGTGATGGAGCGTCCGTATTCAGCCGCTCCGGCGTTTGCCAGCCCGACGAAGCCAAGGTCCTATTCTACTGGGTCTGCAATCCAGAAAGCCCGCTATCTATTCTCGCCATGCTGTCAAACACCGCGCTCACCACGACCGTATGGGCCCCGGTCTATGTTGCGGCGGCGACGGTTCGGCCGGACGCGATCGCAATCGCAGCGCCGATCGTTGCCGCACATGTAATCGGATTGCCGGCTGCGATCTTTGTCGCGATGCGCCTGATGCTGGCAATCTTCCAGGCACCGAAACGCGCATTTGCGAAAGGCGAACCCGGACCCGCCGCGACCTCACCCGTAAAGCAGGCATTGCGCGAAATTACCCGCCCGCTGCCTCGCATCAAGGCGCGTTCACATTTCGGCCTACGCGGTATTCAGCGTTAAGCGCAACAAGCTGGTGCGCAATTAGCCGCCACGCATGCTTGTTTGCAGGAATTCGATATAGCTGGAGAGATAGCGCATCGAACGCGCGTCATCGAGAGTCGAGAGCGCGCGTTTTCCATCGCGGGCAACAGAATTCACTTCCTGATGAAATCCCTGCAACGGTCGGTCGAGCATACCCGGCCGGTATCCATCGAGGCCCGGATGTCCGGACCCATAGACCAAAGCTGCCGCCGCGAGGCTACGCCACATTCTGTCGCCCGCTGCGAAGCAACGGCCCTCTCACGCCCGGCAGCCTTCTGCCACCGTGCACGCCTGGCAAGTTAGGATCCCGCGGTAATTTCAAACCTAAGCAGATCGATCAAATTTTACCGATGGCCGGGGCGGCCGCGAACATCGTAAATGCGGCAGATGAACTACCGTCACGCCTTCCATGCCGGGAATTTCGCGGATGTCGTCAAGCACGCCGTGCTGACGCGCATCCTTATCCATTTACTGAAGAAAGAGACGCCGTTTCGTGTCATCGATACCCATGCGGGCGCTGCGATCTACGACCTGTCAGGCCCGGAGGCGACGCGAAGCGGAGAATGGAAAAACGGGATCGCGCGGGTGCTGGATGCGAAGCTCGATGCAATAAGTGCGGCACTGCTCGAACCCTATTTCACTGCTGTGCGCGCGGCCAATCCAGGCACGAAGCTCGGCCACTATCCCGGATCGCCGGCCATCGTTGCTTCGTTCCTGCGAAAAGACGACCGCCTGATCGCTTGTGAGCTTAAACCGAAGGCGGCGATCGCGCTTTCGCGGTACATGGGCACGGACCAGCGCGTGAAAACGATCGAGATCAATGGATGGACCGCACTTTCCGCCTACATCCCTCCGAAAGAACGGCGCGGTCTCGTTCTCATCGATCCGCCATTCGAGGAAACCGGTGAATTTGATCGTCTTGCCGACGCGCTGACGGCCGCCCACCGCAAATGGCCCGACGGAATTTATCTCGCCTGGTATCCAGTAAAGGATGCACGCGACACTGCGGCGTTTGCACGCAAGCTTTCCAATTCTTCCATTGAGGGAATTCTGCGAGCCGAATTGATCATCGCCAATCCAGGAGCAGAAGGACTCCGCGGCAGCGGCCTGATTGTCATCAACCCGCCCTGGACGCTGGAATCCGAATTGAAAACGATGCTCACCGCCCTATCCGATGCGTTCGGCGGAGGCGGCCGGTCCACCCGTCCACTCCTCCAATGGATCGCACCCGGCCGGTAGGGGGGCCACCGTTTTCCCTTTCCAGCCCCCCGCCGTTTTGATCTACTTGTGGATAATTGGTCTGGCTTTGACGTTCCGCCTCCTGTGGGGGGCCGGCGGAGTGACTGAGGCCCAATCGGCCGACGCGATCCCCGAATCTGAATGTCCGGCCGAGCGGCGGCGTCGTGGGGGCGCTGCTGCGAAGCAACCGCGGGGAGAGGAGTTTTCCCGATGGCACAAGGCGGTACGGTCAAGTTCTTCAATGGCGAACGCGGTTACGGCTTTATCAAGCCGGATGACGGCGGCCGCGACGTGTTCGTGCACATCACCGCAGTCGAGCAGGCAGGTCTCAAGTCGCTGACCGAAGGCCAACGCATCGACTTCGATGTCGAGCCCGACAAGAAGGGCAAGGGTCCGAAAGCGGTGAATCTCGTAATCACCGGCTGACCTTCGAACGAAATTCTTCTATCGCTATCGACCGGATCGCGCGCGGCGACACGTGATCATTTCCAATTTATCGCCGATGGAATGTCGTTGCATGATGATCCTCCGCACATCCCCCGCATCTCCTTTCGGCCGCAAGATCAAGATCGCGGCGAGCGTGCTTGGGCTTTACGACAAGCTGAAATCGGAAAACGCCGACACCAACGATGCGGCGGATACGCTGCGGCAACAGAACCCGGTCGGAAAAATCCCGATCCTCATTCTTGAAGACGGCACCACGCTCTACGATTCCCGTGTGATCCTGGAATATCTCGATCATCTTGCCGGCGGCGGAAAGATCATCCCGGCGGCCGGCAAAGCCCGTTTCGACGTCCTGACACTGGCGTCGCTGTGCGACGGCATCATGGATGCGTCGTTGCTGCAGATCTACGAAATCCGGTTCCGTGCCGAAGATCGGCGCGACGCCAAATGGATGGACTATCAGGGCGAAAAGATCACCCGCGCGCTCGATGTGCTCGAGAAAAAACTTCCCGCAATCGACGCCACGCCCAATGTCGGCACGATCACGCTGGCCTGCGCGCTCGGCTATCGCGATCTGCGCTTTCAGGGAACGTGGCGAAAGAGCTATCCCAAGCTCGTCGCCTGGCTCGACGATTTCGCGGCGCGCGTGCCCTCGTTCGCCAAGACCAAAATGGAGCCCTGAAAAGCAAAAGCCCCGGATCGAAAATCCGGGGCTTTGCCGCTCAGACAGGAAAAGCGATTAGAACTTCCAGTTCACACCACCGCGCACGATGTGAGAGTCGAACGCTACGTTGTCGGTCGCAAGGCCGCCGCCGCAGGCGACGCCGCAATTGAAGTCGCCAAGGTCGACATAAAGGTATTCGATTTTGGCGCTGACGTTGTTGGTGATCGCGTATTCGACGCCACCGCCGGCCGTCCAGCCCACGCGCGTGTCGCTCGCGCCAGCGAAGCCCGGAGTATTGGCTTCGACATTACCGAAGGCGACACCGCCGGTGACATACGGAAGGAAGCGGTCCCAAGCATAGCCCACGCGGCCACGCACGGTGCTGAGCCAGGTGTTTTTCGTTTCGCAGCCGAGCGCACAACCCGCTGTGGTGCTGCCGCGAATGTTCGACCAGTCAATGTCGCCTTCGATGCCGACGACGGTCGGTCCAAATTGGTAATTGTATCCGGCCGTTCCGCCGATGAGGCCGCCGGACACGTCGAAGGAGCCGGGAACCGAGGTCCAGCTCGTGTCGCCCCAACCGCCACCACCGTTGATGCCGAGATAAAAGCCACTCCAGTTATAGGCAGCCGAATACATTGGCGGCGCCTTGACCGGCATTTCCATCGGGCGTCGGCCGAGATCGGCCGCGAGTGACGCATTGGTGCCAGCTGCGAAAGCGAACGCGGCGACAGCCGCGAGAACAATACGCTTCATGATGAACTCCCCGTATCGACAAGGCACTAAACCCCGTCATGTGCTGGCGCCTTAACGCGCCATTGGTTTCGCAGTTCCGGGAACTTTTCAGGTTCCGGAATGCTGCGATCTAGAAGCGGTAGTTGAGGCCGAGACGAAGGATGCTCGACTCGACACCGTTATTTGTTCCGGTGACCGAGTACCCGCGGTCGGCAAGATCGACGTAGAGATATTCAGCCTTCGCGGACCATTGCGGCGTGAAACCAACTTCGACGCCGACGCCTGCCGTCCAGCCAATATGAGTGCGCGATTCAGACAGACCTGAGACTTCGCCGCGAACGCCGCCATAGGCGAGACCGCCAGTTCCGTAGAACAG
>CAMBBO010000151.1 GCA_945862935.1 Pseudorhodoplanes sinuspersici
AATGCCTCAGGTTCCGCGTTGACTTGGGCGGCCCCGGTCCTTAGGTTCCGCGCAACTTTTCCCCGATATATGACCGCCCGGGCGGAATCAGGATTGAGCTATGAAAGTTCGTAACTCGTTGAAGTCGCTGCGCGCGCGTCACCGCGACAACCGCTTGGTCCGCCGCAAGGGCCGCGTCTATGTGATCAACAAGACGCAGCGCCGTTTCAAGGCGCGGCAGGGCTGACCTGCGCCGCTTAAGCGGCATTCGACTTCCGTTTCTCTTGCCGTCCGCATCCGTGGGTCTAGACTGGCCCGCATGGAACTTCGATTCCGCGCGTTGGCACTGACGCTAATCCTTTCCGCCACGGCTTGCCTGTTGGCGACGCCTGCACCGGCCGAGCCGGGGAGCTGGGCCGAAACGCCCCGCACCACCCCGCGGATCGCCCGCGCCGACCGGCGCAACAATCTGGAATTTCTGTTTGGCGCGCTGAAGGTCGCGCCCGACGCCGACGCCGCCAAGGCGATCGAGCAGCGCATCCTGACGCTGTGGCTGGTGTCCAAGAGCGACACGGCCAATCTGATGATGACGCGCGTGAAGGAAGCGATCGAGGAAAAAGACCTCGATCTTGCAATCACGCTGCTGTCGAACATCGTCGAGGTGAAGCCGGACTATGTGGAAGCGTGGAACCGGCGCGCAACGCTCTATTACATGCGCAAGGATTTCGATCGCTCGATAGCCGACATTCGTCAGGTGCTTGCGCGCGAGCCGCGCCATTTCGGTGCACTCGCCGGTCTTGGAATGATCCTTCAGGATGTTGGCGATGAAAAGCACGCGCTCGAAATCTTTCGCCGCGCGCTTGCGGTGCACCCCTATCTGCCGCGCATTCCCGATCTGGTAAAAACCTTGACCCAGAAGGTTGAAGGCCGCGACATCTGATCCGGTCCCCGTTCCGGGGCGTATCAGAGGCTGTGTTTCATCTGCCGCGTTTCCTCATCATGATGATCCTGATTTTTGCCGGTGTTGCCGTAGCGCTCGCCGTGGTGACGCTTGTCGGCACATGGCTGATCGAGCGCGCGCATCCGCCTGCGGGGCGTCTTGTCGATGTCGAGGGCGGCAAGCTTCACGTCGTCGAGCTTGGGTCGCCGGATGCTCCGCCTGTTCTCCTTTTGCATGGAGCGAGCGGAAATCTTCGCGACATGCAGCTCGCTCTCGGCGCGGCATTGGCCGCGCGCTATCGCGTGATCCTTGTGGATCGGCCCGGTCATGGCTGGAGCGACCGGCCACATGGCCGCGCGGATTCTTCGCCGCTGCGTCAGGTGCAGACGATTCATCAGGCGGTGACGGCATTGGGTGTCGGGCGCGCTGTCGTTCTCGGACATTCATGGTCTGGCGCGCTCGCGACCGCTTATGCGCTGGCCTTTCCGCAGGACGTGGCTGGCCTCGTGCTGCTTGCGCCGGTGACGCATCCGTGGCCGGGCGGGGTCGGCCGGATCAATCACCTGGCCGCCACGCCCGTGATCGGTCCGCTGCTGGCGCACACCATCGTTCTGCCATCGGGTTATTTTCTCGCACCGGCTGGCATCGTATCGGTATTTGCGCCGCTGACGCCGCCTGACGGCTATCGCGAGAAAACAGCGGTCAATCTGCTGCTGCGTCCATCCGAATTTATCGCAAACGCGCAGGATCTGGTCGATCTGAAGGAATTCGTGCGCGTGCAGGCGCCCCGTTATGGCGATATCCGGGTTCCGGTCGTCATCATTTCAAGCGACAACGACGAGATCGTTTCGACCGATATTCATTCGCGCGCAATCGCGCGGCAATTGCCGCAAGGCAAGCTGATCGTTCTGCCGAATGTGGGACACATGGTGCATTACGCAGCGCCCGATCGCGTGATCGAAGCCGTTGCCGAAGTGATGGCGACCGGTTCGCGCTAGGTGTCGTTCGCGGTTTCCCCGCCGACGAATGCGATGCGCGCCATGTTGGTCGCGCCGGGCGTTCCAAGCGGGACACCGGCAACGATGATGATGCGCTGGCCGGCCTTGGCGAAACCTTCCTTGAACGCCGTGCGGCAGGCGCGCTCGACCATGTCGTCCTGATCGCGCGCGTCGAGCGCGACGACGCAATGCACGCCCCAAACGAGCGACAGCCTGCGGCCGGTCGAGAGATTGGGCGAGATCGCTATTACCGAGGATTGCGAACGCTCGCGCGCGACCCGCAATGCGGTCGAGCCGGAGAAGGTCCAGCAGACGATCGCCGGCAGATCGAGCGTCTCGGCGATCTGGCGCGCGGCGTCGGCGATAGCATCGGCGCCGGTTGCTTCTGGAGCGTCGCGCTGCGCCATGATGATCGAGCGATAGGTCGGATCGCCTTCCACTTCCTCCGCGATGCGGTTCATCATGCTAACCGCTTCTTCGGGGTATTGTCCGGCGGCGGATTCCGCCGACAGCATCACCGCGTCTGCGCCTTCAAAGATCGCGGTCGCGACGTCGGAGACTTCTGCGCGTGTCGGCACCGGGCTCGTGATCATCGATTCGAGCATCTGGGTCGCGACAACCACGGGCTTGCCGGCGCGTCGTGCGGCGCGGGTGATCTGCTTCTGGATTCCGGGAACGCGCTCGAGCGGCAATTCAACGCCGAGATCGCCGCGCGCCACCATCAGCGCATCGGTCGCGTCGAGAATTTCAGCCAGACGCGTCACCGCTTGCGGCTTCTCAATCTTGGCCATGATGAGCGCGCGGCCGCGCGTGATCTTCTTGGCTTCGGCGATGTCTTCCGGCCGCTGGATGAAGGACAGCGCGATCCAGTCGATGCCCTCGACGAGAGCGGCTTCCAGATCGGAACGGTCCTTGTCGGCGAGCGCCGAGAACGGGATTGTGGTTTCCGGAAGGCTGATGCCTTTGCGGTCCGACAACTTTCCGCCAACCTCGACACGCGTGACGATCTTGTTGTGGCTGGTCTCGACCGTGGTCAGCCGGACCTTGCCGTCATCGAGCAAAAGGGTTTGGCCCGGCTCGGTCGCTTCGAGAATTTCCGGGTGCGGAAGATAGACGCGGGTTTGATCGCCCGCAGTTTTGTCGTTGTCGAGCGTAAACGTGCCGCCTTTTGCAAGCATCGCCGATCCGCCGGCAAAGGTGCCAAGCCGCAGCTTCGGTCCCTGAAGGTCGACAAGGATTCCAATCGGCCGGGCGAATTCCTTTTCGACACTGCGGATCGTAGCTACAAGCTCGCGCATCTTGTCATGCGCGGTGTGGCTCATATTGATGCGGAACACATCCGCGCCGGCCTGAAACAGTTTTGCGATAGTGGCGCGATCGGACGATGCCGGTCCGAGGGTCGCTACAATCTTGGCCCTGCGCAGTCGTCTCATTGTGGATTTCCTGTCGAGGGCGGCCGCGCGGGCGTTGGGGACATTCCCGGACTATTGGATTGCAACGGTGCGCGCGGTGCGTCGCCGGAATCGGTCAACTGGACCGTCCATGATTTCTGCTCGCTGGTATCGACTTCGAAATAGCCGGTGCGGTCGAACCCGCGTGCGAGGCAATCTTCCGTGCCGCGAATGGTGAATTCTTTGTCGCGGCTGCACATGAACGCCTGACCCGACCATTCGCCGCCCCGGTCATAGTCGATCGCATAGACATAATAAAAACGCGCGACCAGTTCGCCGCGCAACAGCACTTCACAAATGCGGGACGAGAGATTCCACCACCCCTCGGTCAGCCAGCCTTCGCCATCCTTGTAGCCGATGGCGACGCCGACGCGGCCCGATGTGTTGTTGCAAAGCCTGAAATCCGCCTTGGCCGGCGCGCTCGTAGCGATCACCGCGACGAGAACGATCAAGCCGGCAAGGAGGGAGAGGTATGAGCGGGGCATCTGACCGATTTGGCGCGTGCTGTCAGGACCTGTCAACGACGATCGCCCGGAAATCGTTGACGTTCGTGAAGGTCGGTCCGGGGTTCAGAAGGTCGCCGATCTGAGCGAAGAATTCTGTCGAATCGTTGTCGGCAAGGCTGGCCACGGGATCGAGACCGCGCGCACGGGCACGCCCGGCGCTGGTGCCATCGACATACGCGCCTGCCGGATCGTCCGCCGATCCGCGCCCGCCGTCGGTTCCGTCGGTGTCGCCTGCAAGGGCAGCGATCCCTGTTTCGCCGTCGAGCGCCACCGCGAGCGCGAGCGCGTATTCCTGATTTGGCCCGCCGTTTCCCTTACCGCGAATGGTGACGGTGAGTTCGCCGCCGGACAGGATCACGGCGCGCTTGCCTTGCGCTTTAAGATCGCGCGCGAGCGCCGCGTGTGCGTTCGCAACGTCGCGGGCTTCGCCTTCGACACGTTCGCCGAGAAATACGCATTCATAGCCTGAGTCCGTCACGGCCTTTCGCGCTGCGTCGAACGAATCCGTGGGGCGAGCAACGAGTTTGAATTCGGTGTTGGCGAAAGCCGGGTCGCCGGGCTTCGGCGATTCATTCTTCGGGTCGGCGAGCGCGCGATGCACGGCCTCCGGCAAATCAAGTTTGTAGCGCGCAACGATGGCGCGCGCGTCGGCCAATGTTGAACGATCCGGCACGGTCGGGCCGGAGCCGATGGTGTCGGGGTCGTCGCCCGGCACATCAGAGATCGCGAGGGTGAGAAGCCTTGCCGGCTGCGCGTGGCGAGCAAGGCGACCGCCCTTGATGCGTGACAGGTGCTTACGAACGGTGTTGATCTCGCCAATGCCCGCGCCGGAGCGCAGCAATGCGCGCGTGACCGCCTGCTTTTCGGCAAGCGCCAATCCGTCGGCGGGCGCGATCCAGTTGGCCGACGCGCCGCCCGACATCAGCGCGAGCACGATGTCGTTCGCGTTGGCGTCGTCGGCGAGCGCGAGCGATTTCGCGGCTGCGGCAAGGCTCGAATCGTCTGGAACCGGATGCCCTGCTTCGATCATTTCGATATGGCGCGTCGGGCGGCCATAGCCGTGCCGCGCGACGGCGATGCCTTTCATGCGCTCCAGCGGGAATCCTGCATTGAGGTAGTGTCCCTCGGCAACTTCGGTCATCGAGCCTGCGGCTTTCCCGGCCGCGAGAATGAAGAGCCGTCCGGTTTTCGGCGCGGGCGGCAGATGCTGCACCAAGCATGTCGCCGGATGCGTCGCAGCGACCGCAATATCAAACAGCCTTTCGAGGAAAGTGCGTGTGGTCATAATGCGGCTCCGGGCGCCGATGCGCGCGGCCGCGCGGCAAAGATTCCGGCAAGGATGAGCAGGCCGCCGAGAAATTGAACCGGACCGAGCGCCTCGCCGAGAAATATCCAGGCGAGCGCCGCAGCGGCGACCGCTTCGAGGAAAATTACCAGTGAGGAGAATGTCGCGGGCAAGGTGCCGAGCGCGACCGCGAGCAAACCCTGTCCCGCGACCTGCGAGATGATGGCAAGCGCGAGCAGCGACGCGGCTCCGTTCCATGTTCGCGGCAAGATGAAGGGCTCAAGTGAAATTGCGATGACAAAGAGGCAGGCCGCGGTGATCGCGGTCGAGAGAAACGCAAGCGTGCCTGCGGATACGCGCGCCCGCGCGGCGCGGATAGTGAGAATATAGCCTGCAAAAAACACGGACGTGATGACGCCGAACACGTCGCCCATCAGGCGTTCCGGCGCGAATCCGTAGCTCTGGCCCACGAGTGCCGCGCCGCCCGCGAGGCACAGGACCAGCCCGATCAGGATGCGCCGTGCGATTACTTCGCGAAGAACCAGCCACGCGCCGAGCGCGACCCAGATCGGCGCGGTCGTGGCGAGGAAGGTCGCGTTGGCAACCGTGGTCGCAAGGATCGACAGGTGCCAGAAAAACAGGTCGCCGGTGAAAAACAGGCCCGACCACAACACCGCGCGATCGCTAATCTGCACGGCCATGTCGCGCGGATGCGTTTCGGCAAGTGCCCATATTCCAAGGAACGGCAGCGCCAGAAAAGTCCGCCAGAAGGCGCTTGCATAGGGCCCCACATCGGCGAGCCGCACGAATAGCGGCGAGGCGCCCATCGCGATTGCGCCCGTGACGAGGGCTGCGAAGGCGAAAACGGTATGGCGGGTTTCGCTGGCCATAAGGGGGGAAACTGTCATTCGGCGGGCCTTGGAGGGAACAGACAGGTAAGGCAAGCGGGTGCCTAAGTCACGCGCACTGGCAACGCAACGGCACCGTGCTTATTGTCTTCTCTCATCAGGGAAGGGCCACGCCATGAGCCTCGACGACAAAAGCCGCATCGAACTTGAAGCTGCCGTTTACCGGCGTCTGGTCGAGCATCTGCGCGGGCGCAACGACGTGCAGAATATCGACCTGATGAATCTGGCGGGCTTCTGCCGCAATTGCCTCTCCAACTGGATGAAGGAAGCGGCCGACGGCAAGGGTATCGCGATGTCGAAGGACGAGAGCCGTGAGATCGTTTACGGCATGCCTTACGACGAATGGCGCGCGAAGCATCAGAAAGAAGCGAGCGCTGACCAAAAATCGGCCTTTGAAAAATCGCACCGCCACTGAATTTCCGCCATGCGGCGCGCGCCTTTGACATCGCGCGAATCATATTTACGTTGAGCGTGTCGCTAACCAACCGAAAGGAGGTGATCCAGTGTCTCATTGTCTATCGCCGCAAGGCCAGGCTCTCGTGATCTGGACCCTCGACTGTATCGGGGGCTGCCCCGCGTAATCTCGCGCGGAAGAATCCAGTCCCGACAAGTGGGCTACGGTCAGACAATGGAAGGGCCACCCGAAAGGGCGGCCCTTCTTTCTTTGCGTTAGAGTGACAATGCGATGACAGACGATTCCGCTATACGCATTTTCATCGATGCCGATGCCTGTCCGGTGAAGGACGAGGCGTACCGTGTCGCAGCGCGGCATTCTGTCCCGGTCTCGGTGGTGGCGCAGGGTTTCATCCGCGTGCCGGACGATCCCTCGATTGAGCGGATCGCTGCGGGCACTGCGCCGGATGCCGCGGACGACTGGATCGCCGCGCGCACCGGAAAAAAATCCATCGTCGTCACCGCCGACATTCCGCTGGCCAGCCGCGTGGTGAAGTCGGGAGGAATTGCCATCGCCCCGAACGGGCGCGTGTTCACCGAGGACGATATCGGCATGGCGCTCGCGATGCGGAACCTGATGACCGATATCCGTTCGGCGGGCGAAAGCACCGGCGGACCAAAGCCGTTCACGCCGAAGGACCGCTCGACGTTTCTCTCATCGCTCGACAACGCGATCCGGCGCGTGCAGCGGATGGAACTCAAGGGCTGACGCCATTCAAGTACCGTTCGCCACAATTGCGGCGAAATGCTTTGCAAATTCTTTCCGCGACGGGGGCGTCACAAAAACCAAAACAAGCGGCGGTTTGCCGGCGGGACCCCCAATGTCAGTTGCCCTGCGTGAAGGCGTGCAGCGCCTCGAAGTGACGACGCGCGTCACCCTTGCCGTGCTCGCGCTCGCGAGCGGCGTTTACACTTATCTCGGCGTGCGTGAATTGCTGAATGGCAATGCG
>CAMBBO010000152.1 GCA_945862935.1 Pseudorhodoplanes sinuspersici
GTACCTGGATTTCCGCAACCGGCATGATCCGCAACGACTCCGCGCGGGATTTTGAAGCCTTCGCCGAGAACAACAACATTCATGGCGCGACGCTTGTGATCGATTCCGAAGGCGGATCGGTCGTTGGTGCGCTGGCGCTCGGCCGCGCGATCCGCCGCTTCGACATGACCACGACCGTCGGCAGGACGGTCGAATTGCGCCAGAGCAAACCGGAAGACCGCCGCGCGATGCTGTCGCCGCGCGCCGATTGCGAATCCATGTGCGCCTTCCTGATGCTTGCCGGAACAAAGCGCGTCGTGCCGACCGAAGCGCGCGTGCGCGTGCATCAGATCTGGCTCGGCGACCGGCGCGAAGACGCGACCGCCGCGACCTATTCCGCCGAAGACCTCGTGCTGGTCCAGCGCGATATCGGCAAGCTTGCGAATTACACCATCGAGATGGGCGGCTCGGCCGAACTGCTCGAATTGTCGCTGCGTATTCCGCCGTGGGAGCCGATGCGCTCGCTCACGCGCGACGAATTGCGCCGCATGAAGATCGACACCGCCGAACAAATCCGCGAAGTGTCCGCAGCCCCGATCACGCCGGAAGCTCCGGTGGAGCACACTAAGGTTGCGCCAGAACCGCGCGCGGCAACCACGTCGGCCCCGCCGATGGTCAATATCCGCCGCGCCGTTCCGAATTCGAGCGAGCGCGGCTGGGTGCTGATGCGCCAGCCGGACGTGGTCGCGCTGGTGCGCCGCCATCCGCTGACGATTGAGGGCGAGGCGATCGGAAACTTCGACGTGATGATTACCTGCAGCGCATCCGCTGGTGAATATTCCGTGCTCTATAACGAGACGCGCAAGATGCGGGAGCAGGCGTCCGATCCGCTCGACATCGTCAACGTTTCCATGGGGCAGAAGGAAGCTTCGCTCGCGATCTCATCCTCCGAGCTATCGACGCCGCGTTTCGATCGCGAGTCTTTTGCGAGTGGAACCATGACGGCGAGCGCAGTGAAAACCTTTGCCGAGGCTGGCGCGCATTCGCTGATCGTCTCGACTTCGAGCGGGCGCAATGGCGCGACGACGGTGCGTGTCGGCAACTCCGGTGTTGCGCAGTATTTTCCGCAACTCGCGGCGGCCTGCGAAAAGCCGCGCGGTCGGCAGATGGGCCTGCGGGCAAACTAAACGGCTATTCCGCAGCGATCCCGGCGCGCTTTTTCTCGATCTGGTCAATCGCCGACACCACGGCATCGAACGTCAGCAGGGTCGAGGCGTGACGCGCTTTGTAGTCGCGCACCGGCTCCAGTACCGCGATGTCCGCCCATTTGCCGGAAGGCGGCGCGCCGTTCTCCTTCAGCATCGCGCGGACCTTCTCGCGGATGTCGCGAAGCTCGTTCGCATTCGAGCCGACGACGTTGCGCGCCATGATCGAGGAGGAGGCCTGACCGAGCGCGCAGGCCTTCACGTCATGGGCAAAGTCCGTCACCACGTCGCCATCCATCTTCAGGTCGATGGTCACGGTCGAGCCGCACAGCTTGGAAAGGGTCGTGGCGGAGGCATCGGGATCGGCCAGCCGCCCAATTCGGGGGATGGTGCCGGCCAGTTCCAGGATGCGCTTGTTGTAAACGTCATTCAGCATATCGGCCTTGGACCGGCGGGCTTCGATTGTGGCGGCGCCGGAGGCACCTTATATAGGGATTTGGGAATGGGGCGTCCAAGCCCGCCGGCCGAAAGGCGTAGGCGGACATGGCGCGGAGAGACCCGGTGACACACCCGGCGCCAAGAGCGCCGGTCGAACGGAGAGATGAATTTCATGGACGCCATCGTGAAGCCTTGGCCCAAGCAGGGCGGTCAGCCCTTGTCCGATCATGTGCGCGCAGCGCCCGCAGGCGTCGAACCGCGCCCCTCGCGCGAGGAGGCCGAGGCCGCCGTGCGGACCCTGATCGCCTATGCGGGCGACAACCCGAAGCGCGAAGGGGTGCTCGATACCCCAAGCCGCGTGGTTTCGGCTTACGAGGAAATCTATCGCGGCTATCGCGAATGCCCGGCCGAGGTTCTGGACCGCACCTTCTCGGAAACGGCGGCCTATGACGACGCAGTGCTCGTTCGCGACATTTCGTTCTCGTCGCATTGCGAGCATCACATGATGCCCTTCATCGGCAAGGCGCATATCGCCTATCGCCCGGTGGATCGTGTGGTCGGCCTGTCGAAGCTTGCGCGGCTCGTGGACGTGTATGCGCGCCGCCTGCAGACGCAGGAGCATCTCACCGCGCAGATCGCGACCGCGATCGAGGAAATCCTGCGCCCGAAAGGCGTCGCGGTGTTGCTCGACGCCGAGCATATGTGCATGTCGCTGCGCGGCGTGGAAAAGCACGGCGCGTCGACCATCACGTCGCAATTTCGCGGCTCGTTCCGCGACGATCCGAACGAGCAGGTGCGCTTCATCACGGCCATTCGCGCGGGACGATAATCCCGCACTTCGTCATGCCCGGCCATGACGGCTAGGAATCGAACATGACGACGACCAAAGACATCGAAGAAGGTCTGGCCTTCGCGCCGAAATTCGGCGCGGATGGGCTTGTGACAGCCGTGGTGACGGATGCGGCATCAGGCGGCGTGCTGATGGTCGCGCACATGAATGCCGAGGCGCTGAAGAAAACCGTCACGAGCGGCGAGGGCTGGTACTTCTCCCGTTCGCGTCGGAAACTCTGGCGCAAGGGCGAAACCTCCGGCCACACCCAGCGCGTGGTCGAAATGCGCGTCGATTGCGATCAGGATGCCGTGTGGCTGAAGGTCGAGCAGACCGGACCTGCCTGCCACACCGGCCGCACGTCGTGTTTTTATCGCGCAGTGCCGCTTAAGCAGGATGGTGCGGTAACGCTGCAATTCAAGGACGGATAAGCCTGACGTCGCCTCGACGCGCCGCGGTGAATCGCGTAGTCTGTTGATGAGCGGGAGAGACTGTCTCGGGCGAAAGTCCGCAGGCGGCGCCGAAGGAGCAACCACCCCGGAAACTCTCAGGCAAAAGAACCGCTCAATGACGTTTAGTCTCTGGAAAGCGGAGCATCTGCTCCCGCCGACGGTGTAAGCCAGTCCCGCACAAGGCGGTCAGGCGAAACTCTCAGGCCAATGACAGAGGGGGTGTTGCGGATGTTTACCGCAGCCGAACCTTTGGAGGCTTGAGCGTGACGAACGGGGTATCCGAAAAATCCGATTTCGATGTGATCGTGCTGGGCGCCGGCGTTGTCGGCATCAACACGGCCTACTGGAATTTGCGCAACGGCAAATCGGTCTGCGTGGTCGACCGCCAGCCCGAGGCCGGACTCGAAACGAGTTTTGCCAACGGCGGACAGGTCTCGGTCAGTCATGCCGAGCCGTGGGCCAATCCGTCGGCGCCGTTCAAGGTGATGAAGTGGCTGTTCGACAGCGACGCGCCACTTCTGTTCCGCCCGAAGGCCGACATCCACCAATGGCTCTGGATCGCGCAATTTCTGGTCGATTGCATGCCTCATCGCGCGGATCGCAACACGACGCAGATCGTCAACATGGCGCTGGAGAGCCGAAAGTTGATCCAGCAGATCCGCAAGGACGAAGGATTCCACTACGACGAGCGTAGCAAGGGCATTTTGCATTTTTATCGCAGCAAGGCGGAGTTCGAGGCCGCGATCCCGGTTGCCGAGCTGATGCGAAAATACAAGTGCGACCGTCAGGTGATCGACGTGGACAAAATGGTCGAGATCGAACCGGCCTTTGCAGACAGGCGTTCCGATATTGCGGGCGCAACCTTCACCGCGGACGACGAAAGCGGTGATGCGCTGAAATACACGCAGGCGCTTGCAAAGGTCTGCGAGAAGATGGGCGCGACATTCCTCTATGGAACGCAGGTGACGGCGCTCGATGCCGACCGGGGAGCCGGCAAAGTCAACGCGGTCGAGGTGTGCGGACCGCAGGGCTACCGCAAGCTTCACGCGCGCGACATCGTGATGAGCCTCGGCTGCTGGTCCGCGCCGTTGCTGCGGCCTTACGGCGTGCGTCTCAATATCTATCCCGCCAAGGGATATTCTGTGACGATCCCGATCGAGCAGTCGAACGCAGCGCCCGTAACGAGCCTGACCGACGACGAACATAAGCTCGTCTATTCCAATTTTGGCGACAGACTTCGCGTCGCGGGCACGGCCGAACTTTCCGGCTATACGCGTAACCTCGACGAAGGGCGCTGCCGGGCGATCTTGCACAACGTGCAAAATCTTTTCCCGCGTGCGGGAGATTTTTCACGCGCGACGTTCTGGAGCGGATTGCGGCCCGCAACACCGTCCAACATTCCGTATGTTGGCCGCACGCGTTACCGCAATCTATGGCTCAACACGGGACATGGCACGCTCGGATGGACGCTTGGCGCGGGCACGGGACATAGCGTCGCGAGCATGATTGCCGCGGGCGATGGGCCGGTGGTGGCATAATTCTCAGACGCGCTTGAGCAGCGCCTGCGCGCGCACGAGATGCGGGCGGTCATACATCTTGCCGCCGATCCCGACCACGCCCATGCCGGGTGAGGCCGCGAACGCATCCACGATACTTTTGGCGTGTGCGATCATCGCGGGCGTCGGCGTGAACACCTCGTTGATCGCCGCGACCTGGCCGGGATGGATCGCCATCTTGGCGGTGAAGCCGTCGCGGCGCGCTTCCTCGCATTCGCGGCGCAGCCCTGAATCATTCTTGAAATCCACATAGACCGTGTCGATGGCCGGCACGCCTGCGGCTGACGCGCCTGCAAGGCAGAGCGCGCGGGCAAGGCGATACGGATCGAGGAAACGTCCGTTCTCGTCGCGGTTGGCTTCAGCGCCGAGTTCTGCGGACAAATCCTCCGCGCCCCATGTCAGGCCGGTAAGACGTGCGCTCGCGCCGCCATACGTTCCGGTATGGAATAGCGAAGCTGCCGTTTCGGTTGCGAGCGCTACAATGGCGATGGCGTTTTCCGGCAAACCCGCGATTGCTTCGCGCGCGGCGAGTTTGGCGTCCAGATGGGTCACCGATACGCCGCCCACGGCTTTTGGCAGCAGGATCGCGTCGGGCTTTCCCGGAACGATGGCTTCGAGATCGGCGTCGGTCAGCCCAGTGTCGAGCGAGTTGACGCGAACGAGCAGGCGTGGGCGCTGCTTCTGTGCGCTAGTGTTTTTCAGAAAATCGAACGCGCTCGCCCGCGCGGCCACCTTGTTTGCCGGCGAAATCGAATCCTCAAGATCGACAATCAGCGCGTCAGCGCCGCTCGTCATGCCCTTGTGGAGCTTCTTTGCTGAATCGGCGGGAACGAACAAGAGTGAACGCATGACCCGTTACGCCGGCCGCTTCAGCATGAACGCCTGGCGGCGCGTTTCGGCGACGAGTTTGTTATCCTGATTGAAGGCTCGGTGGTGAAATTCGACGATTCCTGCGTTGGGACGCGAGGCGGATTCGCGCTTGCCGAGAATTTCGGTGGTGCAATGCACGGTGTCGTTCTCGAATAGCGGGTGGGGGAATTTGGTGTCGGTCATGCCCAAATTGGCGATGGTCGTACCCACGGTCAGGTCGTTGACCGAAATCCCGATCATCAGGCCGAGCGTGAACAGCGAATTCATCAGCGGCTGCCCCCAATCGGTCTCCTTGGCGCAGAACTCGCGGTCGATGTGGAGGGGCTGCGGATTGAGCGTCATGTTGGAAAACAGCATGTTGTCCATCTGCGTCACGGTGCGGGTGAGCCTGTGCTCGAACAGAGCGCCGACGGTAAAATCCTCGAAATAAATGCCGCCGCGCTTATGCCGGATCGCCGTTTCGCCACTCATCGCTTTGTCCTCTTTCGGGGGCCTTTAAGGTTCCGTTTACCATAAAAGCCCATGGTCTTCAGGCTCTAGAACGCGCGACCCCTGTTCGCGCACAGCAGGCAGCCATGGTCGCGCAAGCCATCAATCCGAACGCGGGCGCTTCCGGCCAGAGCGTGACTGGCGCCATCCGTCAGGCGGCAAAGACCACTGGCGCGAATTTTCAATACCTTCTCGCCGCGGCCAAGGTCGAATCCAATCTCGATCCGCAGGCGAACGCACGCACGTCGTCGGCAGGCGGCCTCTTTCAGTTCATCGACCAGACCTGGCTCGGCACGATCAAGCAATCGGGCGCCGAACTCGGTTACGGCAAATATGCCGACGCGATCCAGCAGACCGACGGCGGTAAATTCGTCGTCTCGGACGCCAATCTCCGCAAGGAGATCATGGAGCTGCGCAAGGACCCGACCGCGAATGCGGTCATGGCCGGCGCATTCACGAAATCCAACGCCGCTTACCTGTCGAAAAAGCTCGGCCGCGAACCGACCGAGGGCGAGCTTTACATCGCGCATTTTCTCGGCGCGGGCGGGGCGGCAAAGCTCATCAATCTCGCTCAAGCCACGCCGAATGCACTGGCGCGCGACACCTTCCCGCGTGCTGCCGCGGCGAACAAGTCAATCTTCTACGGCGAAGGCGGAAGGCCGCGAAGTTTTTCCGAAGTCACAGGCTCGCTGGCCAGCCGCTACGATGTCGCGCGGCGCGCGACGCAAGGCCAGGCGGTCGCGGCTGCTGCACCGGCTGCGGTGGTAAATCCGGCGCAGACCGCGCGGGTCGCGCAAGCCTACGCTGCCGCTGCTCCGCAGCGCGTCGCGATGGCGGACGACGTGACGTTCAAGAATCCCTACCGCGTGACGCGTCCGGGCCTGCAGGGGCCGGACATTCGCACGCCTGCGATGCGCGCGCCTGCGACGGTCGCGCCTGAAGTTGCAACACCTGCTGCTGTGACGCCTGCCACGGTGACACCTGCAGCCGTTACGCCCGCGAATGCAGCGGCCGAGCCAGCAAGCGCGTGGCCTCTACGTCCGACCGTCACGCCGGGTCAGCCGCTGAACCTGTTCCAGGATCAGCCGACCAACGTGCGCGCGCTGTTCGGCAACGGCTGACGCAAGCTCTGGCCGGATTTCGGCCATTAAGAATTCAGCAACGAATACAAAGATTTATGGTGAACCCTTTGTTAAGGGCAGCGCGCTATTGTTGTGTGTAAGCCGGCGGGCGCCGGTGTTCGCGTGGTGTTTGAGCATGATAGTTCGTCAGTTTCTCCAGTGGTTGCGTACCGCGCCCGCCGGCGAGCGCGCTGAGGCCACCGCTGCATTGGCCCGCGCTTACCTGCATTCCGGATTAACGAGGGACGACCGCGCCGCCGCCGAAGGCGCGATGACGATGCTGCTCGACGATCCTTCGCCGCTGGTGCGCCGCGCACTCGCCGAGGCACTCGCCAACAGCCCAAAATCGCCCCCGTCTATCGTGCTGGCGCTGACCCTCGATCAGGCCGAGATCGCAGCCCCCGTTC
>CAMBBO010000153.1 GCA_945862935.1 Pseudorhodoplanes sinuspersici
TTCCGAATACGCAAATCGGCACGAGGATGTGCCATTCAAGTTCCTGCATCGCGATAGAACCGATCGAAAAGCCGTAGCGCAGCAGCACATTCGTGCCCATCACCAGAGCGAGTCCGAGGCAAAGCCACGCAGCTACGCGGCCGACGAGATCGACGAATGTGTCGATCCCGCCGGCGATGCGTTGCCCTAGCGTCACTTACGACGCCTTGCGAATCTTCGTGTGATAAATGAGCTCGCTCTTGTCCGCCCATTCGTCGTATTTCGCCTTGTATGCAAAATAGGACTCGTGGACTTTCTTTGTCACCGGATCCTTCTCGACGGCTTCGGCAAGAATCTTGTTCGTTGTCGCGCGAAGCACTTTCACGATTTCGTCGGGCAGCGGCTGCGCGATGACGCCCTGGTTTTTCACCAGATCCTCATATGCTTCCGCGTTGTTCTTCTGGCACCACGCTTCGCTGATGACGTTGCACGCCGCGCAGGCGTTTTCGATGATCGCTTTGAGGTCGGCCGGGAGGCTTTCCCACTTCGCCTTGTTGATGGTGAGCTCTGACGTTGTCGCCATCTCGTGCCAGCCGGTCGTGTAGTAATATTTCGCGACCTTCTGCAGACCGAGTTGCCGGTCGAGATACGGGCCGACGAATTCCGCGGCGTCAATGACGCCGCGTTCGAGGCTTGGAAAAATTTCGCCCGGCGCGATCAGGCGGGCGTCGACACCCAATTCCTTGTAGACGCGGCCGGCAAGGCCGGGGATACGCATCTTCAGACCTTTAAGATCGTCGACCGTCTTGATCTCCTTGCGGAACCAGCCGGTCATCTGCACGCCCGTGTTGCCGCAGGCGATCGGCACGAGATTGAACTTGTCATAGACCTCGCGCCACAACTGCGCACCACCGCCGTCATAGTACCAGCCGTTGAAACCCTGGAAGTTCAATCCGAACGGCACCGCCGTAAAGTATTGCGCGGCGAAGCTCTTGCCGGTCCAGAAATACGAATTGGCGTAATTCATCTCGACCGTGCCCGAGGACACCGCGTCAAATCCTTCGGCCGCCGGGATCAGCTCGCCCGCGCCATAAAATTGAATCTTGATGCGGCCGCCGGACATTTCGTCGATGCGCTTGCAGAGATCGGTCGCGCTGCCCGGCCCCTTCGAATAGAAGGCGGCGTTCGGACCATAGAAGCTCGTCATCTTCCAGTTGTAGGTCGTCTGCGCGCGCACCACTGCCGGTGCGGCAATCGTGGCGGCAGCTCCGCCTAATGCCAGTTTCGTGAAATCGCGACGTCGCATAGCACTCTCCCGTTCGCGTGAACCCGGCCTCATCAAGCAAGCCCTAGGCCAGCACGAGAGATGCGCGTCCGCGAACGCTGCAGTTCGCCGTGAATCTTCGAGATTCTCTGCAATCTGCCGAATAACTAGGCGGAGTGCCTTTTAAAGCTTCGGCAGATTGAGCCATTCGGCAAGCGCACCAAGCGTCGTCGATACCGCGAGCGCCGCCAGCAGCATGCCCATCACGCGGCTGACGACGCCAGCACCCGACTTGCCCATGATGTGGGACACCGGCACGGCCACCATCAGCAAGACGAACGTAATCAGCAAAACCAGCGCGAGCATCGTGACGGTGCCAAGTTGCCCCACGAGATTGTAGCGATCGTCATCGCTGATCAGGATGATTGTCAGCATCGCGGCCGGTCCTGCGATCTTCGGAACGGCGAGCGGATAAACCGCAAGCGCAAGATTGCCGCCTGCCTTTTCGCTCGGCGTGTGATTTTCGCCCCGGATCATTTCGATCGCGACCATGAACAGAACGATCCCGCCGGCGATCTGGAATGCGCGCAGCGGAACATGAAGCTGCTCCAGCAGCACCTTGCCCGCGAAAAGAAAGAACAGCAGCACACCGAAAGCGATGATGACGGCGTTGAATGCAATGCGCGCTTTGGTCGCAGGTTTTTTGACGTGGCCCACCATGGCCAGATAGGCCGGGACCACTTCAATCGGATTGATGACCAAAAAGAGCGTGACGAATTCGCCCAGACGGTCGCTCCACATGAACCCCTCCCGAATCATCACTCTGGCGTAATGGCAGTGTCCGGCGGGGGGCCACTTCAAGCAAGGAATAGAACTGCAATTGCAGTGTTTTACAGCAAGGGGGATTGGCCCCGGGAGGAATGACGATGGATCAACGGATCATCGAACTTTACGACGATTACACCCACAGCCGGATCAGCCGGCGTGATTTCATGGACCGCGCCACAGCCATTGCAGGATCGGCAGCCGTCGCATCGACGATGCTTTCTACGCTCAAGAGTGACGTCGCCAAAGCCGAGACAGTCCCGGCCAATGATCCGCGCCTCGTCACGGAAACCGTGTCATACGACGCGGGCGGCGTGAAGATTTCCGGCCAGCTTGTTCGCATGAAGGAAAAGGGCAAACGCCCCGCTGTAATTGTGATCCACGAAAATCGTGGTCTCGTCCCGCACATTCAGGATGTTGCGCGGCGCGTCGCGCTGGAAGGATTCCTTGTTCTCGCTGTCGACATGCTGACGCCTTATGGCGGCACACCGTCCGACGAAGACAAGGCACGCGAAGCATTCGCTGCCAACGTCAAGCCGGATGAAACCGCGCCACGCGTCTCCGCTGCAGTTCCGTTCCTTGCCAGTCACGCTGAGTCGACGGGTAATGTCGGCGCCGTCGGATTCTGCTGGGGCGGCGGCATGGTCGATCGCATCGCCATGCTCAATCCCGATCTGAAAGCGGGCGTCGCCTATTACGGTCCGATCCCGCCGCTCGATAAGGTCGCGGACATTAAAGCGCCACTGCTGCTCCATTACGCAAGCCTCGACACCAACGTGAATCCGAAGATCCCGGATTTCGAAGCGGCTCTGAAAGCGAACAACAAGAAGTACACGATCCAGATGTACGACAACGTCAATCACGCCTTCAACAACGATACGGCGGGACCGCGCTACAACAAGGAAGCGGCCGACCTCGCTTGGGGGCGGACCATCGCTTTCTTCAAGGACAATCTCGGCGCGCCGCCGCGGTCGTAACTGATCGGTGGGTAATGGTAGCGCGGCCCTCGTGGCCGCGCTAAGATCGCTGAAAGACGCGGCGATCGAGCCGCAGGCAGGAGGCCATAGTGGCAAACGCAATCACGGCGCTGGTCGGCGCCATTATCATGATCGGATATATGGTGCTGATCGCAGCGAAGCTTGCCGCTCCGCCGCTGTGGATCGCCACCCTGGCCGGCCTTGCGTTGATGCTGTGGGGCTTCTGGTGGGACGATTGGGCGCCCCTCTTCCGCCGCAAGAAGAATTAGCTCTGAGCGGCAGCGATAGCGTCAGACCGCCAGTCGCCCGTTCAGCCAATTTGCCGTCCGCAGCAGCCGCGCGTCGTCTCCGGCCTGCCCGATCAGCTGCACGCCAAGCGGCATGCCGCCTTCGCCGTTCAGCAGCGGAAGCGTGACAGCCGGCAGACCGACCAGACTCCAGAACGTGCAAAACGCGGGACTGCCGGTCGCGTTGCCCTTCGGTGCAACACCCATCGTGGCGGGTGTCAGGATGGCGTCGTATTCGCCAAAAATTTCGTCGAGGCCAAGGCGATAGCGCCGCGCAGCGTCGCGAGCAGCAAGGTAGCGCATCGCGCTGACTTTGCTTCCTTCGGCCAGAAGATCGCGGAGCATCTGGCTTGACCCGCCTTCTCCGCCACGCTCGACCACCGCAGTCAGGCGATGCGCCATGTCCGCAGCCATGATCGTGCGATGATCGTCCCAGCCCGCGGCGTAACTATCCGGCAGATCCAGAGCGACAACGGAATCTCCAAGCTGTCCGGCCAGAGCTTCGAACGCGGAGCGCGTCGCTGCATCGGCCGTGTCCCACACCGGGGTTCGTACAAATGCGATGCGCGGAGGCACCGGAGGATCTTCGGCAAGACGTTCCAGGAAATTCGGCGCGGCGACCGGCCGCGTATCGCGGTCATTGGGATCGTATCCGGCCAGAACTTCAAGAATGAGCGCGCTGTCGGCAAGGGTGCGGGCAAAAACGCCCACATGATCGAGCGCCTCCGACAGGATCAAAGCGCCGCTGCGCGAGATCAGCCCATGTGTCGGCTTTACGCCATAAACGCCGCAAAACGACGCCGGCCTGATAACCGATCCGTTGGTTTGCGAACCGACCGCAAGCGGCACCATCGCAGCCGCGACCGCAGCGGCGGAGCCGGACGACGAGCCGCCGGGCGTCCGTTCGAGATCGTGCGGATTGCGCGTCGGGCCGGGATGAAAATAAGCGAATTCCGTCGAGACGGTCTTGCCGATGATGACGGCGCCCGCGGATCTTAGCCTGGCAACGATTGTTGAATCGCGCATCGGGCGGCGCCCCTTGAGAAGCGCGGAGCCGCACTCGGTCGGATAATCGGCGGTGTCAAAGATGTCCTTGATCGCGACGGGAATGCCATGCAGCGGCCCGATCGCATTGCCATTGCGGCGGCGCTCATCGAGCGCGCGCGCCTGCGACAATGCCTCGCCCGGATCGAGATGGACGAATGCGTGCACGGTGCTCTCGATCGCAGCGATCCGATCGAGACACGCGCCAACATATTCTTCCGCGCTGAGTTCGCCGCCGCTGATCTTCTCAGCAGCCTCGATGGCGGTCAGCGCAACAAGATCGCCGGTCACCGCCATCAATTCGCGTAGAGCTTATGCGGCAACCAAAGCGCGATGCCCGGGAAGATATAGACCAGCACCATGGTCAGGAACACCAGCGCGACGAACGGCAGCGCTCCGCCGAAGATCTGCGTCAGCCGTACGCTCGGAGGCGCAACGCCTTTCAGATAATAGGCGGCCATCGCCATCGGCGGGGTGTTGAACGAGGTCTGGATGTTCAACGCGACAAGGATGCCGAAAATCAGCGGGTCGATGCTGAAGGTCTTCAACAGCGGTAAGAAGATCGGGACGAAGATGATGATAATCTCTGTCCATTCCAGCGGCCAGCCGAGCAGGAAGATGATGACCTGTGCAACGACGAGGAAGCCCGTCGAACTCAGATTTGCCGCCAGCACCCAATGCTCGATCACTTCGTGACCGCCGAGATAGGAGAACACCGAAGAGAAGGTCCACGAACCGATGAACAGGTAACACACCATCGCGGAGGTGCGCGCAGTCAGGTACACGGCCTCCTTGAGGCGCTGGAACGTCAGCGAGCGGTAGCAGGCCGCAATGATCATCGAACCTGCTGCACCGATGGCAGCAGCCTCGGACGGCGTCGCAAGGCCGAACAGGATTGCGCCCAAAACCGACAGGATCAAAATGACCAGCGGAAAGAACGACGTCAGCAGAGCCCAGGTGACCTCGACGAACGGGATATGGCGGTCAAGCTCCTTCGGCTTCGGCGCGAGCGCGGGATTTATCATCACGCGCGCAATGACGTAGACGACGTACAATCCTGCCAGCAGGAATCCTGGAATGAATGCCGCAGCGTAAAGCTGGACCACCGAAACGGACGTCGTTGCGCCGTACAGGATCAGCAGCACGCTCGGCGGGATCATGATGCCGAGGCAGCCGCCGGCGCAGACAACGCCGGCAGCGAGCTTGGTATCGTAGCCGGCCTTCAACATCGCAGGGAATGCCAGCAGTCCCATCAGCGTCACGACCGCGCCGACGATGCCAGTCGCCGTGGCAAACAGCGCGCAGGTGATCAGTGTCGCCACCGCAAGCGAGCCGGGAACCCGGCGGGCGGCCATCTGAATAGAGAAAAACAGCCGGTCGAGAATATTCGAGCGCTCTACCACATAGCCCATGAACAGGAACAACGGCACCGCAGTCAGCACGTCGTTCGACATCACGTCATAGGTGTTGGTCACCAGCAGGTCGAAAATGCGCGGCCCCATGGCGTAATAGCCAAAGAACACACCCATCGCGACAAGAGTGAACGCGATGGGGAATCCCAGCAGGATGATGATGATGAACGATCCAAGCTGGACCATCCCGATTTCGGGATTGGTGAACATCATCGCGACGCTCCCACATGCATCTCTTTTTCGATACGCCGGCGATCCTCAGCCTCGGCCATGATCGCGGATTCCATTTCCTCGACATCCTGCAGGCGCTGCGGCCATTGGCCATCGCGCAGGCAGATGATGCAGCGGGCAATTTCGGCGAAGCATTGCAGGATCAGCAAAAAAGCTGCGATCGGAATAAGCGTCTTGTGCGGATAAACCGGAGCGCCGGTTGGGCTGTAGATGCTGACTTCACGAATGTGCCAGGAGATCTCGGCATAGGGAATGCCGTAGATCAGCAGCGCGCTGATCCCCGGCAGCATGAACAGGATGTAAAGCGTCAGATCAACACCGGCCTGCGCCCGCGGCGGCATGAGCCGGTAGAGAACGTCGCCACGGACATGGCCGTTGCGCGACAGCGTATAGGCGCCCGCCATCATGAACAGCGCGCCATACATGAAATAGCTGAGATCGAACGCCCAGTTGGTGGGCGCGCGCAACACGTACCGCATGAACACTTCGTAGCTCGTGCCCAGCGTCATGATGATGATGCACCAGCCAAACGCCTTGCCGACGCCGGCGCTCAGGCGGTCAATGAAAAGAAGAATATTTTCCAAGGTGGGTCTCGCGTTTGGTCCCGAATACAAACTCGCCGGGGCGACTGAAATGCCCCGGCGAGTTTTCTTGCTTCAGTCCGATTAAGCCTTCATCGGTCCGAAATAATGCTCGTAGGCGGACTTGAAGTCAGCCTCGTTGTTGATCGCGTAGTAGGCAACGCGCTTGCCCCAAGCCTTCTGGCTCTCAAGGATCTTCTTGATGATCGGGCCTTGCGCCGCATCTGCGCTGATTTCGTCGACAACCTTGTCCCACGCAGAAAGCTGCGCCTTGAAGATCGCCGCCGAAGTCCGCTTCACCTGCACACCGTGCTTGGTTGTCAGATCCTGCAGATCCTTGGAGTAGATATCCCAAGCCTTCCAGCCGCCGTCGGCGGAAGTTGCCTGCGCGGCAATCTTGAGGATCTCTTTCTGCTCCTTGGCAAGGGCATCGTACTTGCCCTTGTTGTAGACGACTTCGATCGCCTCGGACGCCTGATGGTACGAGCCAAGATAGTAGAACTTGGCAACGTCCTGCGCGCCAAAGCGGCTATCCGAAGTCGGATTGTTGAACTCGAACGCATCGATCACGCCGCGTTCCATCGCCGGGAGAATTTCCGGTCCAGGCAACTGCGCGACGCTTGCACCCATCGCCTGCATGACGTTGGAAGCAAGGCCGACCGTGCGGTACTTCAGGCCCTGGAAGGCTTCCGGACCTGCGAGTTCCTTCTTGAACCAGCCGAGCGGCTGGGTCGGCATAG
>CAMBBO010000154.1 GCA_945862935.1 Pseudorhodoplanes sinuspersici
CGCGTCCTCAGTCTCGACAATGGGCGAAGGCGCATTCTCGAACGGCTCGGTCACGAAGCGGCGGACGCACTTGACGAATTCCTCAATCTCGCGCTCGCCTATGAAAGCCGGGAGACGCCATCGCTGCAGGGATTCATCGCGTGGCTTCGCGCGGCGCAGGCCGAGGTCAAGCGCGACATGGAAATCACGCGCGACGAAGTGCGGGTCATGACGGTCCACGGCGCGAAGGGGCTGGAAGCGCCAATCGTCATTCTTGCGGATACCACGACGCGGCCGGAAGGCCATCACCCGCCGCGCCTGATGGAGCTGCCGCTGGCAGGAGGCGCAGGGCTGATCTGGGCCGCGTCGCAGGCCAAGGACACGCCGGTCACGGCGGACGCGCGCGAAGCCACCGCCATCGCCACCGTCAACGAATATCGCCGACTACTTTACGTCGCGATGACGCGCGCGCAGCGAAAGCTCGTCATTTGCGGAACGGCGCCGCGCGTGAAGAAAGACGGAACGGAGTCGATTCCCGATGGTTGCTGGTACCAGCTCGTCAAACACGCGCTGGTCGATAATCCGCTTGAGCCGGATTTTGCCACGGAAGCAAATGCCGAGGATGGCGACGGCATTGTCTGGCACTACCGCAAATTGCCGGACGCGATGAAATCCGCCTCGTCGCCCGCAGGCGCGGAATCAGCGATCGCCTTCCCGGACTGGCTCCATCGCAGCTACACCCCCGATCCGCCGCGAGGCGCAGTCATCGCGCCGTCGTCCGACGGTGACGAAGAAGAACATTTCGGAACCAGCGCGTTCGAACGGGGCGTGGCGCTGGAGCGCGGGCGGCTCGTGCATCGGCTGATGCAATCGCTGCCGGACATTCCGCAGCAGCATCGCGCCGAGGCCGCGCGCCGCTATCTCGCGCGCGCGGGCAAAAGCCTGGATGCTGCCGCGCAAAACGAGATCGCCGCGCAAGCGTTGGCCATTCTGGACGACGCGAAATTCTCCGCGCTCTTTGGCGAAAACAGCCGCGCCGAATTGCCGATCGTCGGCCGTCTGACCGGCGCGCGCCAAGCGGAGATTCTCGTGTCCGGTCAGGTGGACCGGCTCGTGGTCACAAACGACAGCGTGCTGATCGCCGACTACAAGACCAATCGGCCTGCCCCGCACGACATCGCAGGCTTGCTCGCGCGGCATGGCGGCTATGTGCGCCAGCTTGCGCTCTATCGCGCCGTGCTGACGCAAATCTATCCCGGCAAGATCGTGCGCGCCGCGCTGATCTGGACGGATATTCCAGCGTTGATGGAAGTCCCCGAGAGCCTGATGGATGAGCGAATCGCGGGCATGCACCGGCCCGTGAGCAAGCCTTGACCCCCCGCCCCCTCGTTCATACGTTCCCGATCCGGGCAGAGAGAAGCCCAACGATTCGCGAGGTATTTCATGGCCGTTGGTAAGGTGTCGGACGCCGATTTCGAGGCTGAGGTCCTGAAGTCAGGCAGTCCCGTGGTCGTGGACTTCTGGGCGGAATGGTGTGGCCCGTGCAAGATGATTGCGCCTGCGCTCGATGAAATTTCCACATCGCTCGGCGACAAGGTGAAAATCGTCAAGCTGAACGTCGACGAGAATCCGGCGGTCGCCGCGAAATACGGCATCATGTCGATCCCGACGCTGATGATTTTCAAGAACGGCGAACTCGCCTCGCGCCAGGTTGGCGCAGCCCCAAAGCAAAAGCTCGAACAGTGGATCACTGCTTCGGTGTGATGCGCTGAAGGCGAAGAATTATGAAACGGCCGGCCTTGCGCCGGCCGTTTTGCTTTATGCGAAGTAAACGCAGTCGTAACCCGATGGAAAGCGCGTTTCGTGAATGCGCTGGAATTGCGATTGGCCGGCCGCTAGGTTTGGGGCGCTATGAGCCCCATTGTATTGATTGTCGCTCTGGTCTTCGGCCTCGTTGCAGCCGCCTATTACGCGCGCGCGCTGCAACAGCAGCCGAGTTTTGCCCCGCTCTATCGCGACGGCACGAACGCGCGTCATTCATTCGATGCACTCGCCCGCCTGAAATCGATGACCCATGAGGCGCGGCGCGACTATGTCCTGTCGCTCGCCTATTCCATTGTGTTCATCGCGTGCATCGGCGTGCTCGCCTATCGTGAAGGCTCTCGCGTTGTTTTCGTGATCATCGCAGGGATCGTCGCGTTGGGCTTCGCGTTGATGGTCATCCGCTGGATGCGGCTGCGCAAGAGCGCATGATCATTCCGGCAGCGTGCCGTTCGCTTTCAGCACTTCGCCTGCGAGATAAAGCGATCCGGTAATCACGATGCGCGGCGCGGGCGAGAGCCCGAGTTTCCCGATAGCTTCCAGTGCCGCTTCGACACTCGCCGCATCCTGCGCTGGAATACCGGCGCGCTTGGCGGCGTCGCGTAAATCCTGCGCCGCCATGCTCTTGTCCTGGTTGGGAATGGGAACGGCAAACAGCAGCCGTGTCAGACCTGCGAAATTTCGCAGGAAGCCTTCGCAGTCCTTGGTCTGAAGCATTCCCACAATGACCACCAGCCGGCGCGAAACGCGTTCTTCCAGGCTGCCGAGGGTCGCAGCGATCGCGTGACCGCCATCCGGATTATGACCGCCATCGAGCCAGACTTCGCTTCCGTCAGGCGCGAGCGAGGCAAGCGGTCCGTGCGACAGACGCTGCATCCGCGCGGGCCAGTCGGCCTTGAGCAACCCCGCCTCGAATGCAACTGGAGGCAACGCCATCCCGGCCACACGCAATGCCGCAATCGCCGTGCCAGCGTTGATGAATTGATGCCGCCCGGTAAGCTTTGGCGACGGCAGATCGAGCAAGCCGTCATCGTCCTGATAGACCAGCCGCCCGCGTTCCTCGCTCACCATCCAATGCTCGCCCGCATTGTTGAGCGGCGCACGCACGCGCGCCGCAGCGGTCTCGATGACACTCATCGCCGCTTGCGTCTGCGGTGCGATTATTGCCGGTACGCGTCTTTTCAGGATACCGGCTTTCTCGGCGGCGACGCTCTCGATGGTGTCGCCAAGATACTCCGCGTGATCGAGCGAGACAGGCGTGATGACGCTCGCGAGCGGCTTGTCGATCACATTGGTCGCGTCGAGCCGCCCGCCAAGGCCGACTTCGAGCAGAAGCGCATCCGCCGGATACTGCGAGAACAGCAGGAACCCCGCCGCCGTCGTGATTTCAAACACGGTAATCGGCTCGCCGCCATTGACACGTTCACATTCGCCAAGTGCGGCATCGAGAACATCATCCTGCACCAGCCGGCCCGCGACCCGAAAGCGTTCATTGAAGCGAACGAGATGCGGCGATGTGTAAACGTGAACGCTCTTTCCCGCCGCTTCCAATATCGCCCGCATGAAGGCGACGGTTGAGCCTTTGCCATTCGTACCCGCGACATGAATGACAGGCGGCACTTTGCGTTCGGGATGATCGAGACGCGCGAGCAAGCGCTCAATGCGGCCGAGCGACAGGTCGATCAGCTTCGGATGGAGAGCGAGGAGGCGCGCCAGCGTCGCGTCGATTGAAGCCATGCGCCAGTCCCGAAGGCGACGTCAGGCCGGCGCGGGAGCAGGTGCTGCCAAGACCGGCATTTCGCGCTTGGCTGCCGTTCCGGGCACGGCCTTGGTCAAAACCCGGCAAATCGAAGCGAGCACGCCTCGCAGATCGTGCCGGTGAACCACCATATCCACCATGCCGTGTTCTTTGAGATATTCGGCGCGCTGGAAGCCCGACGGCAATTTTTCGCGAATGGTCTGCTCGATCACGCGCGGTCCAGCAAACCCGATCAGCGCGGACGGCTCGGCGATATGAACGTCGCCCAGCATCGCGTAGGACGCCGTGACGCCGCCGGTCGTCGGATTAGTCAGAACAACGATGTAGGGTTTTTGACGCTCGCGCAGCCGCTCGACCGCAACGGTCGTGCGCGGCAATTGCATCAGCGAGAGAATGCCTTCCTGCATTCGCGCTCCGCCAGAGGCAGCGAACATGATGAAGGGCGTACCCTTCTCCACCGCCGTCTCAAGGCCTTTGACGACGGCTTCGCCCGCCGCCATGCCGAGCGAGCCGCCCATGAAATCGAAATCCTGAACGCCGATGACGACGGGCAAATCCTCAAGCTTACCGAAGCCGAGCTTAATCGCATCGGTCATGCCGGTCTTGGTGCGCGCATCTTTCAGCCTGTCGGCGTAACGCTTCTGGTCACGGAATTTGAGCGGATCGATTGCCACCTCCGGCACACCTATATCGATCCATGTTTCGCCATCGAACAGTGACTTCAGCCGCGCTGTCGCGCTCATGCGCATGTGATAATTCGACACCGGAATGACGAACTGGTTTGCCTCGACGTCCTTGTAGAAAACAAGCTGTCCCGTTTCCGGACACTTGATCCAGAGATTCTCCGGGCTTTCCCGCCGATTCAGGAAGTTGCGGATCTTCGGGCGGACGACGTTCGAAATCCAGTTCATCTCTTCACCACACGCATGACGGCCCTGATCGGGGCCTTCCGAAACCAGCTTCTATTCTAACGCCGTTTGCGACCGTTTGCGGGCTAATCCACAGCCCACCCCTCATACCAGATAGGCATCGGGCCGCATGACAAAAAGGCCTAGCAGCGATCGCGGGTGGCGTCGCATTTCAGGTTGACCTTCGCAGCTGCCGCGCAGGCATTGAATTGCCGCATCGGATCGTGCCCGCCCCAGCGGGAAAATTCGGCGCGCGCGACCGCCTCGATATTCTTCTTGGAATAATCGCCTTTCAACAGACCTCGCGTGCCGCCAATCACGAGCACGGTGACGGGAGGCCCCTCGATATCGAGCGCCCAGGTCTCCTTCATGTTCATCACCGGCACATCGGCCTTGCCGAGAAGCGCCGCGTTGAGTGCGACCGACCCCTCGCCGAATTGTCCCGGCGGCCCGGCATCGGCGATGATGCCGAACACCGTGCGCTCGACCCCGCCTTTCGTCATGCGCGCGACCATCACATCGCCGATGCGAACATCGCCAAATCCGCCTTTCGGCAAAACAAAAAACGGGATGGTCTCTGCATCGATGTAACGCGCTGGCGCGCAGCCGTCGGCACGAGCAGGCGCATTGTGGTTCAGGGTGGTTGCCGCAACGAAATAGCCGGCGAAGGGCGATTCCGCCCCGTGACGGCACGGATAGCCGTCCTTCGATTGCGGCACGATGAACCTCTTGAAGAACGCTGTGAGATTTCGCTCGCGCCAATGAAAGAAATAATAGCCGTCCGGCGCCTCAGGCACGAGCGAGCGCAGATCGACAGGTTTTAGTTTCTTATCGCGAATGAGCGGCCACGCGTCTTTCCATTCGGCAACGAGGTTGTCCTTCGTCAGCCGGTCAGCATCCTTGTAAAGCGCCATGCGCCCGGACGAAAACTTGTCGAGCGCGCAGATTCCCTGCGGATGAAATTTGCCATCGCGGCCGGTCGTGCGCGTGCATGTGCGTTCGCCTTCCGGGTCTTCAGGATGATAGGCGCGCGCACTTCCATCGGCATCGACCGCGACTCGCGTGATGACGGCGAGAATTTGCTTCGGCTTAGGAGACGATTCGTTCGCTTGCCGATCAAGCATCACCGAATAAGTCCGCACTGGATCGCCGTTGCGCGTCAGCGCCATGTCAAAGGGTTGCATCGGGCAGGCGTTTGGCGCGGCGGCTGAAGGCGCTGGCTTGAACACGATTCCTGTCGGCGCAGGCTTCTGTTCAAGCTTGCTTGCGATGGCACGGAGTATTTCGAGCGGCGGCGCATCCTGCGCGGTCGCGCACGTCAGCATCAACAGCGGAACGAGCGAGGCTGTAACGCCGCGCGCAATCATTCCGCCGCCACGCGGCGTGCGGAACGCACGCCTTCCGCGATGGACGAAACAAGGTCGGTCACGGCCTTCACCGTTCCGGGCGTTGCTTTGTTGCCGTCGAGCGAACCTTTCAGCGCGTCGATCAGCGCCGATCCGACAACGACACCCTCCGCACCTTCCGCGATGGCACGCGCACGCGCGGCATCGCGAACGCCGAAGCCGACCGCGACCGGCAATTTCGTGTGGCGCTTGATGCGCGCAACAGCATCGGTCGTCTTGCCAGCATCCGGTGCAGCAGCGCCCGTGATGCCGGTGATCGAGACGTAATAGACGAAGCCCGAGGTATTCTTCAGCACGGCGGGCAAGCGCTTGTCGTCAGTCGTCGGGGTCGCAAGGCGGATGAAATTCAAACCTGCATTCAGTGCCGGAATACAAAGCTCGTGATCTTCTTCGGGCGGAAGATCGACCACGATCAGACCGTCCACGCCCGCAGCCTCTGCGTCGGCGAGAAATTTATCGACGCCGTAAATGTAGATCGGATTGTAATAGCCCATCAGCACGATCGGCGTCGTGTCGTTATCGGCGCGGAAGGCGCGCACGAGCGCGAGCGTCTTCTTCATGTCCTGTCCGCCTTCGAGCGCGCGCAGGCCCGCAGCCTGAATGGCCGGGCCATCCGCCATCGGATCGGTGAACGGCATGCCAAGCTCGATCACGTCGGCGCCTGCTTTCGGAAGCGCCTTGGCCAGCGCAAGCGAGGTCTCGTAGTCCGGATCGCCGGCCATCGTGAACGTGACGAGCGCCGCGCGCCCTTCCTGCTTAAGGTCGGCGAAACGTTTGTCGATGCGCGTAGCCATTACAGCTTGCCCTTCAGATGCTCGGCAACGCTGGCGAGATCCTTGTCGCCGCGGCCGGACATATTGACGACCATCAGGTGATCCTTCGGCTTCTTCGCGGCGAGATCGGCCGCGCGCGCGAGTGCATGCGCGGGCTCAAGCGCTGGAATGATGCCTTCGAGCCGCGAGCAAAGCTGAAATGCCGCGAGCGCTTCCTTGTCGGTCGCGGAAAGATATTTCACGCGGCCCATGTCGTTCAGCCAAGAATGCTCCGGCCCGATGCCGGGATAATCGAGACCGGCCGAGATCGAATGCGCCTCGTTGATCTGGCCGTCCTCGTTCATCAGCAAATAAGTGCGGTTGCCATGCAGCACGCCGGGCCGTCCGCCCGCGATGGAAGCCGCATGAAGATTGTCGAGGCCGTGGCCGGCCGCTTCGACGCCGTAAATCTCCACGTCCTTGTCGTCGAGGAACGGAAAGAACAATCCCATCGCGTTCGAGCCGCCGCCGATGCAGGCGACGAGCGAATCCGGCAGGCGGCCTTCCGCCTTCATCATCTGCTCGCGCGTCTCGTTGCCGATGATCGATTGGAAATCGCGCACCATCATCGGATAGGGGTGCGGGCCTGCCACCGTACCGATGCAATAGAA
>CAMBBO010000155.1 GCA_945862935.1 Pseudorhodoplanes sinuspersici
CAATTTTCGTGAGCCGAAGGATTTTCAGGACGCGCTCGACGCATTGTCCGAGGAAGAGGGCAAGGCGCCGGTCAGCCCGAGGAAATAATGGCGGACCATCTCCGCTACATGCGGCTTGCGTTGTCGCTCGGGCGGCGCGGGCTTGGGCAGACGTGGCCAAACCCTTCCGTCGGCGCCGTCATCGTGAAAGACGGCATTGTGGTTGGGCGTGGCTGGACCCAACCCGGCGGCCGGCCGCACGCAGAAGTCGAGGCATTGCGGCGCGCAGGCGAAGCAGCAAAGGGCGCAACGCTTTATGTGACGCTGGAGCCATGCTCGCATCACGGCAAGACGCCGCCCTGCGCGGACGCGATCATTGCCGCCGGAATTTCGCACGTCGTTTCGGCGCTGGTTGATCCCAATCCTGAAGTTGCAGGGCAAGGTCATTGGCGGATGGCGGAGGCCGGGATCGTTGTCGATGTCGGGCTTTGCGCCGATGAAGCCGCGCGCGCGCACGCAGGTCATATCCGCAGGGTGCGCGATCATCGTCCGCACGTGACGTTGAAGCTTGCAATTTCATCGGATGGAAAAGTCGCCTCGGTTGGCCGCAAGCCGGTGGCGATTACCGGAGAATCCGCTCGCGAACGGGTTCATCTGATGCGCGCGATGAACGATGCGGTCGTGATCGGTATTGGAACGGCGATTGCGGACGATCCGATGCTGACCTGCCGCCTGCCGGGAATGGAAGGCCGCTCGCCCGTCCGCATCGTCCTCGATCGAGAATTGCGATTGCCAATCAAGGGCGCTTTGGCCCAAAGCGCGAAGCAGACGCCGCTCTGGGTAGTGGCGGGCGCGGATGCACCGGCGGAACGCGAACGCGCGCTGAAGGATCACGGTGCCGGAGTCATTCGCGCCGTTGGTAACGCAACCGGGATCGATCTTCAGTCGACTCTTAAGGAACTTGCGGAGTGCGGGATCACTCGCCTCATGGTCGAAGGCGGCCCCACCGTCGCGGCGTCGTTCTTGCAGGCCGACCTCGTGGATGAAGCTGTCCTGTTTCACGGGCCTGGCAACGTCGGGCCGACAGGTATCGACGCACTTGAAGGATTACCGCTCGACGCACTCACCGGTTCGCCACGCTTGCGACTGCATGATACGCAGATGCTTGGTCCAGACCGTGTTGAATTCTTCGAGCGCACCTGATGTTCACTGGCATTGTCACAGACATTGGCGAAGTGCTCGCGGTACAACCACAAGCGAGCGACCTGCATCGCGTAAAGATCGGATGCGGTTACGACCGCCATTCGATTGACGATGGCGCATCGATCTCTTGTGCCGGGATATGTCTCACCGTTGTGAGTAGTGGAGAGGAAGGGGGCCGCACATGGTTCGCGGCCGATGTCGCCGCTGAAACCTTGCGGGTGACGACGGCCGGCAGATGGAAACAAGGCACGCGCATCAATCTCGAACGCTCGCTTAAAGTTGGCGACGAGCTTGGCGGACATTTCGTGTCGGGACATGTCGACGGCGTCGGCGAACTCATCGTGCGCGAGGAGTTGACCGACAGTGCACGTTTCGCGCTGGGCGCGCCGCGCGACCTGATGCGTTTCATCGCATCGAAAGGATCGGTCGCGCTGGATGGGGTTTCCCTTACCGTCAATGAAGTGACGGTCGATACTTTTTCGGTCGTAATCATTCCGCACACGCTGCAGGTGACGACATTGGGAGCACTCAAGGCGGGCGATCCGGTGAACGTCGAAATCGACGTGATGGCGCGTTACGCCGCGCGCTTGCTGGAGATGCGCTGACCTGTACCCTTGCAAGCGTCGCACCGGCCTAGTACCTCCAGCCCGGCATTGATGAGGACGATATGGCCGAGCCGCGGCGCAACGCATCCACTCCGACTGGCGACCTAAAGGGCGCGCGCATCCTTGTCGTCGAGGCGCGCTTTTATGATGACATCGCCGACGCGCTTTTGAAGGGTGCTACCCGTGCAATCGAGGATGCGGGTGCCACCTTCGATCGCATCGGTGTGCCGGGTGCCTTGGAAATTCCGGCCGCCATCGCGATGGCGCTGGACGCTGCAGCGAAGGGCGGCACGATCTATGACGGCGTTGTCGCGCTCGGCTGCGTGATCCGTGGCGACACCATCCATTTCGAAATTGTCTCGAATGAATCCGCGCGCGGTCTGATGAATGTTTCCATTTCGCACCGCATCCCGCTCGGCAATGGCATCCTTACCGTCGATACCGATCATCAGGCATGGGAGCGCGCCCGGCCTGAAGAGGCGGACAAGGGCGGGGACGCCGCGCGCGCGGCTTTGGACATGTTGAGGATCAAGCGGTCGCTCGCGGGTCCTGCGCGATGAGTTCATCCGGCAACGACGCCCGCAAGGCGAACCGGCGCGGGGCCGCGCGTCTCGCTGCGGTGCAGGCGCTCTATCAGATGGATATTGCAGGGACGGGGCTGAACGACATCCTCGCCGAGTTCGAAAGCCACTGGCTCGGCAATGAGGTCGAAGGCGAACAATACCTGCCAGCGCAGGCCGCGTTTTTCCGCGAGATCGTCGCGGGCACGGTGCAGGACCAGCGCAAGCTCGATCCGATGATCGACGCTGTGCTGGAACGCGGCTGGCCGCTGAAGCGCATCGAGGCGCTGATCCGGGCGGTGCTGCGCGCCGGTGCCTACGAGCTCGACCAGAAGCAGGACATTCCGGCGCGGGTGATCGTGTCGGAGTATGTCGATGTTGCGAACGCCTTTGTGGACCGGGAGGAGACGGGCATGGTCAATGCCGTCCTGGAACAGCTCGCCCGTCAGCTTCGCGGGGGCGAATTTGGCCGGGCGGCAGGCTAGGCTGCGGCCGCAGGAGGTTCGCCCTTGGCTGGCCCTGAAAACCCCGAAGACCGGCTGATCGCCAAATTCTTCAAGCCGCTGGCAACCCATCCGGGTGCGCTAGGCCTGACGGACGACGCTGCCTTTCTGTCGGCACCTGAGGGTAGCGACCTTGTCCTGAAGACGGACGCCATCGTAGGCGGCGAGCATTTCTTCCCGGATGACCCTCCCGGCGAGATCGCACGGAAGGCACTGCGGGTAAACCTGTCCGATCTCGCAGCCAAGGGGGCAAAACCGCTTGGGTTCCTGCTCAGCCTCGCAATTCCCACCAAAATTGGCGAAGAGTGGCTTCAGGCGTTTTCTGAGGGACTTAAAGTAGATTGCGAGGAGTTTTCCGTAGCTCTCTTTGGCGGCGATACCTGTCGCACCTCCGGGCCTGTGACAATCTCTGTGTTCGTTCTGGGCACCGTTCCGAGGCGGACCATGCCTAGGCGGTCTGGAGCGAAGGCCGGAGATCGGGTTTTCGTCTCAGGTAGCATCGGGGACGGCGCGCTGGGGCTGAGGCTCTACCGGGACGAGGCTTTGGCCGGCCGCTGGGCGCTTTCCGCCCCCGAGGCGCAGCATCTGCGGTCGCGCTACCGCCTGCCGCAACCAAGGCTCGCTCTGGCCGATACAATACGTGAACACGTCTCGGCCTCGATGGACGTTTCCGACGGTCTCGCAGGCGACCTCGCCAAGCTATGTCGCGTGTCGGGTGTGTCGGCGGAGATAGACGCGGCTGCGGTCCCGCTGTCTGCAGGTGCACGAGCGGCATTGGCAGCGGACCGCTCGTTGATCGAGACCATCCTGACCGGCGGCGACGATTTTGAGATTCTCTGTACGGTTCCGGCGGACCGCGCGGCGTCGTTCGTTGCGGCGGCAGCAAATGCCGGCGTAGCGGTCGCGGACGTCGGCCGTGTCGTGCCGGGAACGCTGCCACCCATTTTGCGCGACGGTGACGGCAAGGCGCTGACCTTCACGCGAACGTCATTCAGTCATTTCTGATCTGCGCGGATGTGGCTGGCTTGGCTGGGGCCAAATCGCTAAGGCTTGCGGGCCGGAGCAACCATGTCTCATTCTGCCGTCGCACACGACGACCGCCTCGCGCGCCGCAACGCACTTCTGCTTGCGCTGACACAATCGTTGGCTGGAGCGAATTCCGTCGTTCTCTTCACCACCGGCAGCATCGTCGGTGCGATGCTCGCACCGGAAAAGTCATTCGCGACGGCGCCGCTCAGCATCTACGTGTTTGGACTTTGGATAGGGACATTGCCGGTCGGCTACCTCGCGAGGCGGTTTGGCCGGCGGTTTGCGTTTCAGATCGGTACCGCTTGCGGCATTGCGACCGGACTCCTGTGCAGTCTTGGCGTGCTGCAAGGCTCGTTCGCGATCTTCTGTGTGGGAAGCTTGTTCAGCGGGTTTTATGCTGCCGGACATCAGGCCTATCGTTTCGCCGCCGCTGATACCGCGAGTGATGCATTCAAGCCCAAGGCCATTTCCTGGGTCCTTGCGGGCGGCGTGTTTGCCGGCGTTCTCGGCCCGCAGCTGGTCATCGGAACGAAAGATCTATGGGCGCCCTACATGTTCGCTGCGAGCTACATCGCGCAGGCGGCCGTCGCTCTGCTCGCCGGTGGCGTGTTGATTTTCCTTAAAATTCCAAAGCCGCCGGCCGTGCATCCCGATGGCCGGGGTAGGCCGCTTCTGGAGATCGCGCGTCAGCCGCGCTTTCCAGTCGCTGTTGCCTGCGGGATCGCGAGCTACGCCATGATGAACATGGTTATGACATCAGCACCGCTGGCGATGGTGGAATGCAATCACTCGGTTACGGACGCAGCGCTTGGCTTGCAATGGCACGTCATCGGAATGTACGGCCCGAGTTTCTTCACCGGCGCCCTGATCGCGCGATTTGGCGTTGTGCGCATCATCTTGCTCGGCTTTGCACTTTTGCTCGCGAGTGCTGCGATCTTCATCTCAGGCCTGACACTCGCCCATTTCTGGATTGCTCTGGCGCTTCTCGGCATCGGCTGGAATTTCAGCTTCATTGGCGCGACCGCGCTGGTGACCGATTGCTATCGCCCAAGTGAGCGCAATCGTGTTCAGGCCTTCAACGACTTCCTCGTGTTCGGCTCGATGGCGATCGGTTCCTTCTCCTCAGGCAAGTTGCTGATCCTGTTTGGTTGGTCGGCGGTGAATGAGGTGGTATTCCCGGTGGTTCTCATGGCCGCTGCAATGGTCGGATGGCTTGTTCTGCACGAGCGGCGGCTCGGAAACCGGCCTGCCTAGACGGGCTGCGACAGCAAAACCTCCGTGAATCGCCAAAATCCGCCGTTGCGTTCGCGGGGCGATTTTGGCAAAGAGAGCGCGCTTTCGGGCTGGGCGGAGGCGTGTTTCGCGCGTCCGGTCTCGACAGGGCGCAGCCGGGCGTGGATCAAGCCTCGGCGCGCGATTTTTCAATTCAATCGGGGTCTATCAATGACAGCTTTGTGGGTGATCATCGCCTGCGGTCTGCTTGCCATCTTGTATGGCGCATGGGCGACGTGGTCGGTCATGCGAGCGCCGGCCGGTAACAAGAAAATGCAGGACATTGCCGCTGCGGTGCGTGAAGGCGCGCAGGCCTACCTGAAGCGCCAATACGCCACCATCGGCATCGTCGGCGCCGTGATCTTTGTCATCGTCGGGATTTTGCTCGGCTGGCTCGTCGCCGCAGGCTTCCTGATCGGCGCTATCCTGTCGGGTGTTGCTGGCTTCATCGGCATGAACGTCTCGGTACGCGCAAACGTGCGCACCGCGCAGGCTGCGACCAAGTCGCTCGCCGGCGGCCTTGCCATCGCCTTCAAGGCCGGTGCGATCACCGGCATGCTGGTCGCGGGCCTCGCGCTGCTGGGCGTTACCGTTTATTTCGCCATGCTGACTCAGTGGCTCGGTTATCAGCCGAATAGCCGCACCGTGATCGACGCGCTGGTTGCGCTCGGCTTCGGCGCTTCGCTCATCTCGATCTTTGCTCGTCTTGGCGGCGGCATCTTCACCAAGGGTGCGGACGTCGGCGGCGATCTCGTCGGCAAGGTGGAAGCGGGCATTCCGGAAGACGATCCGCGTAACCCTGCGACGATTGCCGACAATGTCGGCGACAATGTCGGCGACTGCGCCGGCATGGCTGCCGATCTGTTCGAGACCTACGCCGTGACTGCCGTCGCGACGATGGTGCTTGCCGCGATCTTCTTTGCGGGTAATGCGACCACGCTGATGAACATGATGACGCTTCCGCTCGCCATCGGCGGCGTGTGCATCATCACCTCGATCATTGGCACGTTCTTCGTGCGGCTTGGTGCTAGCAAGTCGATCATGGGTGCCCTGTACAAGGGCTTGATCGTCACCGGCGTCCTATCGCTCGGCGGGATCTGGCTCGTGATCAATCACCTGATCGGCTTTGGTCCGATCGCTGGTGTGAACTATACCGGCCTGACGCTGTTCTATTGCGGCATCGCCGGCCTCGTTGTGACCGGAGCGCTTATCTGGATCACCGAATACTACACCGGCACAAACTTCCGTCCGGTGAAGTCCATCGCTCAAGCGTCAGTGACTGGCCACGGCACCAACGTGATCCAGGGTCTTGCGATCTCGATGGAGTCGACAGCAGGTCCTGCCATCGTCATCATCGCGGGAATTCTGGTCACCCACGGTCTTGCGGGATTGTTCGGTATCGCCATTGCGGTGACGACCATGCTTGCGCTTGCCGGTATGATCGTTGCGCTCGACGCATTCGGCCCGGTTACGGACAATGCCGGTGGCATTGCCGAAATGGCCGGCCTGCCGAAAGAAGTGCGTAAGGCAACTGACGCGCTCGATGCAGTCGGCAACACTACAAAGGCTGTGACCAAGGGCTACGCGATCGGCTCTGCCGGTCTCGGCGCGCTCGTTTTGTTTGCTGCCTATAACCAGGACCTGAAGTTCTTCATCGCAAATTCGGCGCAGTACAAATACTTCGCCGGCGTGCAGCTGAACTTCTCGCTGGAGAATCCGTATGTCGTGGTCGGCCTGCTGTTCGGCGGCCTGCTGCCATACCTCTTCGGCGCGATGGGCATGACTGCGGTTGGCCGTGCAGCCGGCGCGATCGTTGAAGAAGTGCGCCGTCAGTTCCGCACCAAGCCCGGCATCATGAAGGGCAAGGACAAGCCGGATTACGGCCGCGCTGTCGACATCCTGACCAAGGCGGCGATCAAGGAAATGATCATCCCGTCCCTGCTTCCGGTGCTGTCGCCGATCGTCGTCTATTTCGCGGTGTATTTCATCGCGGGTGGCGGCGTTGAAGGAAAGTCTGCTGGCTTCTCGGCCGTCGGCGCGATGTTGCTTGGCGTGATCGTGACGGGTCTCTTCGTTGCGATCTCGATGACGTCAGGCGGCGGTGCCTGGGACAACGCCAAGAAGTACATCGAAGACGGTCA
>CAMBBO010000156.1 GCA_945862935.1 Pseudorhodoplanes sinuspersici
TCCCGAGCGTCCACCTTCGAGGATGGCGTCCGGCACATCCCACGAATGGCTTTCCGTCATTGTCAGCTTGACGCTCTCGCCCGATGGCTCGATTTCGTAGGCGATAAGGCATTCCGGTAATTCGCCAAACCCCTTCATCCCCTCGACGACCCACGTGCATGTGAAACGGCGTGGTGGCGACCATTCCACCACTTTGCCCGCGATATGCACACGCCCGTCCGGATAGCGCATATGGAACGCACCGCCTTCGCGCGGCTCTACATCGACCTTCAGGCCTGCAAAATATTGCGCGGTGAACGCCGGATCGGTCAGCGACTGCCACACCTTTTCAGGCGTGGCAGCGATGTAGATGACGTACACCGTCAGCGGCTTGAACTTCGATACATCCATTCTCAGGCCTTGGTCTCGTAGGCGACCGATCCGGTTTCGAGCAGCGACTTGAGGTTCGACAGGATGCGCGGCCATCCGCCGGACACCGCTTCGATGAACTTCTTGCCGTCGCCTTCAAGCTCGTGGTGCACCGTGAGCTTCATGATGCCCTGATACAGCTCAAGCGTCATCGTGCAACGCGACCATCCCTCGGCCTTGATCTCCTCGCTCCATTCGTTGCGCCAGCGGATCACGAGGCGCTTGCCCGGCTCGGCCTCCAGGATCGTGCCGGCATCTGCGATGCGCCCGTCCTCGAACCTGAGCGACCATGCCGATCCCGGCTTCCAGTCGGTTTCGGCGAAAGCGCCGAACCAGTATTTTTTCATCATTGCCGGATCGGTCAGCGCCGCCCACAATTTTTCAGGCGTCGTCTTGATGTAGGTCACATAAACGAAACTCTGCTTACTCATTTTTCGCTTCCAACTCTTTCTTCAACGTGCTCAGCGCGTCGAGGCGTGAGCGTTCGAATTTTCCGATCCACCGTTCGCCGATCTCGTGGATCAGAACCGGATTGAGATAGTGCAGTTTCTCTCGTCCTCGCTTGATCGTGGCGACGAGGTTGGCGTCTTCCAGAATGGCGAGATGCTTGCTCACCGCCTGCCGCGTCATGACCGCTCCAGATTTGGAAAGCCGCGCGCAGAGATCGCCGAGCGTTTGCCCGTTCTCGGTGCGAAGCCGGTCGAGCAGCTCTCTCCTGCTCTCGTCGGCCAGCGCCTTGAACACCACATCAAGGTCATTCTTCATGATCACAATATGCAACCTTTTGGTTGCCTGTCAAGCCGAGTGTTTTCGGCGTCGAAACAAGAGAACAAATTCGATTATTGATTCACGCAGCCGCCGGTATAGGCGCCGATCTGGCCAGCCCCGACACCCTGCGCCATGCCGGATTGCTGGCAGCCAATCGCGCGGTCCTGAAATGTCTGCCCCGCGGGGCGCGGCGGCGTGAGCGCCGGACCGCCATTCACGGTAATGCCCGGAACGATGCCGCCCGGCGAGGACGGGCGGTCAATCGCATAGGGCTCGGCTGTCTTTGGCGCCACGCCGAGCGGCGTCACCGTTGACCGATATTGCGGAACAGGTGACGGCGACGACGAACCGCGCGCACGGCGCACGGGCTTTGGCGTCGGCACGGTCGCCTGCGGATCTTCCACCATGATCGAATAAGGATCGTGTGCCTGCGCGCCGTCAGGTCCGGCAACGATGAAGGCCGCGAGGGCCGCCAGAAACAATCCGTTCAACGCGCGTTGCATCGGCTTCACCTGATGCTTGAAGCCCCTCAACTCAGATAGGAGCCTTTTCGTTCGATTTCGAGAGATGGGCTTCGACCAGATTTTTACGAAACTTGCGATCCCGCTTGAGGTGCCATTCGCGGCTCATCGCCTTGCGCGCGGTGAAAAACGGCTCCGAATGCAACAGCACCCACGCCCGCCCGCGCGTGGAGCGCGCACCCTTGCCGGAATTGTGCGCGGCAAGGCGCTTTTCGACGTCATTGGTCCAGCCGACATAAGTGACCGGGCGCTTGCCTGAGAAGCATCCGAGCACATAGGCGAAACCCGCCGGGCGGCGCGGCTTGCGGGGCTTTCTGGCTGCCACTTTTCTGGCGGCCATCACTCCTCCGGCGAATCCTCGATCGGATCGTAGCGTTTGGCGTCGAAGCCGAGCAGGTTCCACGATTGCAGCATGTGCGGCGGCAGCGGCGCCGTGACATCGATCTCGCCGCCGCGCGGATGCGGCACGGCGATGCGGCGGGCCAGAAGATGCAGCTTATTCTGGATGCCGCCGGGCATTTCCCAGTTCTCGATGGAGAAGTATTTCGGATCGCCGACAATTGGATGTTCAATGTGAGCAAGCTGCACGCGAAGCTGATGCGTACGGCCGGTGACGGGCTTGAGCGAAAGCCAGGCGAGTTTCGCGGCTGCTGTCTCGACCACGGCGTAATAGGTCACGGCATGCATCGCGCCGTCCTCGCCGTGCTTTGCGACGCGCATGAAGCTGTCGTCCTCGCGCTCTTCTTTCGCGAGATAAGTCGAGATGCGCCCCTGCTTGGGCTTGGGCACGTTCGGCACCAGCGCCCAATAAATCTTGCGCGCCGTCCGCGAGCGGAAGGTTTTCGCCAACGCGGCCGCCGAGAAGCGGTTCTTCGCGACCAGCAGGCAACCCGCCGTATCCTTGTCCAGCCGATGCACGAGGCGCGGCCGCTGCCCGGCGCGATCAGTCAGCACGCCAAGCATACCGTCGATATGGCGCGTGGTGCCGGAGCCGCCCTGCACGCTAAGGCCCATCGGCTTGTTCAGCACCATCACGTCGTCGTCTTCGTGCAGCGTGATGCTTTTGAGGAAGGCTCGCGTTTCCTCGTCGCGCTCGCCGCCGACACGCGGCGGTGGCGCATCGAGCTTGAGCGGCGGAATGCGTATGCTCTGGCCGGATTCGAGCCGCGATTTTGGTTCGCTGCGCTTACCGTTCACGCGCAATTCGCCCTTGCGGATGATGCGCTGGATGTGACTGAACGACAGACCGGGGAAACGGCTTTCTAGAAAACGGTCAACGCGCATCCCGTTCTCGTCAGCGCTTACCGTGACGGTCTGCACCTTGTTGTTGGCAGGATCGGCGGCGACCGCCTTCGCGCGCTCTTCATCGAACTTCCGCGCTGGCGCTTCAACGACGACAGGCTCACTCCGTTCGCGCCGTTCCACGAAACGCGGCTTGTGCCCGCGCGGCGCGGACCGGCCTTTTTCGAAATAGCTCTCGCGCTCGCTCGTTTCGCCCTCTGGCTCCGCTGCGCGCGGACGGAAACTCTTTCGGGGCGCGCCGTCACGGCTGCGGAACGATTTTACTGCTTTGTCGTCACGGGGACGAAACCCGCGCTTGGGTGCGCCATCGCGGCTGCCGGACGATTTTCCGGCATCATCGTCGCGCGAACGAAAACCGCTCTTTTGCCCTGCGCGCGCGCCTTTGCGGCCACCGCCGCCGGGACGTGCTCCGCCAAACCCCGGGCCACCGCCGGGACGTGAGCCAGAGCGGCGCGCACCGGATTCCTTGCGCCCGCCACCCGGCTGACGCGGACCGCCTCCGCCGCGTTTCATCGCGCGCTCCTCATTTGCATTTCTGCATTTCGCCGACGGCCTTGTTGTCCCAGATGACCTGCATTTTGTTGCCGTGAGGCTTCAGCGAAACCGGCGTATCCTTGGAAATGCCCGATGCAGAACAATGCGCCTGGATGTGCGCGTCCTGTCCGATCTTGTAAAGCTTGCCGATGCGGCACGACGCGACCTGCCAGTTCAGCGTCCTTTCGCCGACAATCAGCGGCGACGTCGCGGGCGTGTCGCCGTAGCGGATGCAGGCCGAGGGGTCAATCGCCCAGCGGCCAATCCACGGCTCTACAAACTGGGCATGCGCGGAACCTGCAAGCCCGATAAGGACTGCAGCGGTCAAACCAATTCGTCTCACCGCCCGCGTTCCTTCCGCAGCTTGGCCCAATAATCGAGCCGCTTCCTGATCTCGCGTTCGAATCCGCGATCCGGCGGATTGTAGAACGATTGCCGCCCGAGCTGGTCAGGAAAGTAGTTTTGCCCGGAAAAAGCTTCCGCTTCGTCGTGGTCGTACTCGTAGCCGGCGCCGTAATCCTCTTCCTTCATCAGCTTGGTCGGCGCATTGAGGATGTGCTTCGGCGGCAGGAGCGAGCCGCCCTCCTTCGCCATTCGCATTGCTGCGCCATAGGCGACATAGGCCGCGTTCGATTTCGGCGCGGTCGCGATGTATATGACGGCCTGCGCGATGGCGAGTTCGCCTTCTGGCGAGCCTAGAAAATCGAACGCGTCTTTCGCCGCGTTCGCGATGACCAATGCCTGCGGATCGGCAAGCCCGACATCTTCCACGGCCATCCGCACGATGCGCCGCGCGAGATAAAGGGGATCTTCGCCGGCATCGAACATGCGCGCGAGATAATAGAGCGCGGCATCGGGATCGGAGCCGCGCACGGATTTATGCAGCGCGCTGATGAGATTGTAGTGGCCGTCCTGGCCCTTGTCGTAGATCGGCGCGCGGCGCTGCACGACATCCTGCAAGGCAGCGGCATCGAAAGTTTCGCCTGACCGCGCGGCGCGCCAGATTTCTTCCGTCAGTGTCAGCGACGCACGCCCATCACCGTCCGCCATGCGAACGAGAGATGCGCGGGCATCTTCGTCCAGCGGCAGAGCTTTGCCTTCGATTTCCTCCGCGCGGCGCAGCAATTTCTCGATCGCCGCGCCGTCGAGCGACTTGAATACCAGTACGCGCGCGCGCGACAGCAACGCTGCGTTCAGCTCAAAGGATGGATTTTCGGTCGTCGCACCGACGAGAACGATGGTGCCGTCTTCCACAACCGGCAGGAAGGAATCCTGCTGCGCGCGATTGAAACGATGCACCTCATCCACGAACAAAAGTGTGCCCTGCCCCGCCTCGCGGCGCGCGCGCGACTGTTCAAAAACCTTCTTCAGGTCAGCAACGCCGGTGAAGATCGCGGAAATCTGTTCGAAATGCAGCGAGGTCTCATGCGCCAGCAGCCGCGCCACCGTGGTCTTGCCGGTGCCGGGCGGACCCCAGAACACGAGCGAGCCGAGCGATTTCGTCTCGAGCATGCGCGTCAGCGTGCCGTCGGGACCGAGCAGATGATCCTGCCCGACCACCTCGGACAGTTTTTGCGGCCGCAATTTATCCGCGAGCGGGCGCGGCGCGCCGTGATCCAGCCCCGCCGCAGTGAACAGGTTCGAACCGCCGCGTTGCGCGCGGGGTGTCATCCCCGGATCGCGACCGAGAGATTCTGGCCGCCGCGCTGGATGGTAATGCGCCACACCGGCGCGCGTTCGCTTGCAATCCGTTCCAGATCCTTCGTCTTGGCAATCTTCTGATTGTTGACCTCGACCACGACATCGCCGCGGCGAAAGCCAAGCCGTTCCGCCGCCGTGCCGTTCGGCACATCGAGGATCGCGACGCCATCGGCGGAAGAATCAAGTCTCAATTCCTCGGCGAGCGCCGGTGAAATGTTTGCGACCTTTGCACCGGCAAAAGGCGAACCCGACTTGAGCACGATTTCATCGCGCGGCGTTTCCGGCGCGGTTTGCAGCGCGACCGTGACGTTGGATGTCTTACCCGCGCGCATGATGCCGAGCACGGCATTTCCGCCGAGCGGCTTCGTGCCGAAGCGGTAATCGAAGGCATTCGGATCGTCGACCGCCTGGCCGTCGACCGAGACAATCAGATCGCCGGTCTTCAGCCCCGCTCGCGCCGCAGGACCATTGGGCGCAATGGCTGCGACCAGCGCACCGGCCGGCCGCTTGAGGCCCAGACTATCGGCGATCTCCGGCGTGACGACCTGCATCTTCGTGCCGAGCCACGGCCGCTTCACGGCGCTGCCGCCGCCCTTGGCCGAGAGCGCGACCACGCGCACCATGTTGGCAGGAATGGCAAAACCGATTCCCTGCGATCCGCCCGAACGCGAAAAGATCGCGGTGTTGATGCCGACGAGGCGGCCGGACAGGTCCGTCAGCGCGCCGCCGGAATTGCCCGGATTGATCGCAGCATCGGTCTGAATAAAGAACTGATAATCGGTGATGCCGACCTGCGTGCGCGCGACGGCCGAGACGATGCCGTGCGTGACGGTCTGTCCGACACCGAACGGATTACCGATCGCGAGCACGACATCGCCCACCTGCACGTCATCGGAATTGGCAAAATCGAGTGCCGGAAAACGCTCGGTGCCTTCCTTGATCTTCAGTACGGCAAGATCGGTGCGAGCATCTTTCAGCACAAGTTCGGCCTCGAACTCGCGCTTGTCGGCAAGCGAGACTTTCACTTCGCTCATGTTCTCGACGACGTGATTGTTGGTCACGATCAATCCGCTTGCATCGACGATCACGCCCGAGCCGAGCGAACGCTGCACCTGTTCGCGCGGGCCGCCCTGCATGCCGAAAAAGCGGCGGAAGATCGGATCGTCGAGCATCGGATTACGGTTCTCGACCACACGCGCGGCATAGACGTTGACCACCGCCGGCGCGACCCGCTTGACCACGGGGGCATAGGACAGCGTGAGCTGGCCCGGCGAAGTCGGTACCAGCCGGTTATCCTGCGCCTGCGCTGTGGAGACGAACGAGGCCAGAACGGCAAATGCCGCAGCGCGGCTCAAAAAGCGTGTCATCACGGTATTCCTGAGGTGAATTCGCGACGAGGTATAGCCTCCCGCGACGGCCAAATGAAGGGTGCTAATCCTTCGCCGGCAGCGTCCGCAGATAGGCCACCATCGCGTCGAGATCAGGCTTGCGGAGATTGGCGTAGCTTCCAAAGCTCATCGGGCCGGTCAGCTTCTTGCCGTCCGGGCGCATTCCTTGGGTGATCGCGCGCTTGATGTCAGCGTCGCTCCAGCCGCCGATCCCGGCGGTCTTCGATTGCGTGATGTTGGCCGACTTCACGACACCCCATGGACCTTTGAATTCGCGACCGCCCTTGCCGAGGCTTGTCGAAACCTGCAGCTCGCCCTTCTCCATCGGCGTGTGGCATTCCATGCAATGAGCGACGGTCACGTAATAGAAACCGCGCTTCATCTTGTCGCGAAGATCGCGCGGCGTGAATGCGGTCTCGGCGCCGGGGAAACTCTCGTGCGCGATCGTGCGCTTGTATTCAGGTGCCGGAACTTCGTTTTTGACCGGTTGCAGGCTTCGCAGATACGCGACGAGGCCGGTGAGATCGTCCTTGGTCAGAATGCCGTAAAACCCGCTCGGCATGATCGGCGCGAGTTTCGACCCGTTCGCGCGCTCGCCTTTCACGATGAGATTTTTCAGTTCGTCATCGGTGCGCTTGCCGATGCCGGTCGCAG
>CAMBBO010000157.1 GCA_945862935.1 Pseudorhodoplanes sinuspersici
GAACAATTCCTGCAGCTTGATTGCAATCGACGGCCCCGCTTCGGCTTCATAATCAATCGGTACGCGCGTTCCGGTCGGCGCCTCGAAATGCGTCGGCGCTTCCTCTTCCATCTGGCGGCGCAAATTCCACGGCAGGAGATTATGCAGCGCGTTGGATAGATCGTCCGCACCGACCGCCGATAACGATGTCTTGTCGATAAAAAGCGGCGCGAGCCATTCGTCCGCCTGCGCGGCAAGGCCAGCGTCGGAAAAATCCGGCCACGCTTCTCCTTCAGACGCGCGCAGGAACATCACGCGGTCGCGCCATTGTTGCAGTGCCTTGGTCCACGGCAATCGGGAGAGGCCCGCCGCAACTATGGCATCGCTGAATTGCTTCGCGCTGTCCGGGGAAGGCTTGGGCGTCGTCACCTGCTCTTTCAGTGCAATCGCGCCAAGCTTTTGCGCCTTGCGCGCGCGCAGGCTCATCGTCGAAGGATCGATGTAGGTTTCCTCACGCATTTCGATGCGATTGGAAAAACGCTCCTCAATCTCGGATTGAGAGATCGCGGCGGCGAGCAAAATCTTGCTTTGCGCCGCTGTCCCGATCATGTCGGCGACGACAAGGTAAGGTTCGCGTGCGAGAGACGACGCAAGATCAATTGATGCACCGCGTCCGTTGGCAAGAAGAAATCCGCGGCCTTCGCCACGGCTTTTCGCGATGCGGTCGGGATAGGCGAGCGCGAGAATTGCGCCCGGCGAAATGCCGCCGTCATCATTTTTGCTGGCGCCGGCCTGCTCTGCCCATCGGCGCGCCATCGCGCGCGCATCGTCGCCACGCCGCGAACGATCGCGCCGTAACTGGTCGAGCCGGTGCGACAAATCTATGTCGTTCCCGCCAAGTCCGCGCTCACCGGCAATCGCTGCGATCTGCGCCGCCATCTCGCCCGCGCCTTCGCGCAAAGCATCGACCACCATGCGCGCAAGGCGCGGCGGGAGCGGCAGCGCGCGCAGCTTTCGCCCTTCCCCGGTGATGCGGCCCTGTGCGTCGAGCGCGCCCAATTCGGTCAGCAGCGTACGCGCCTCGTCCAGCGCAGCCCGCGGCGGGGAATCGAGAAAGGATAATTTCGCCGGATCGCTCACGCCCCATTGCGCCAGATCGAGCAGGAAGCCCGACAGATCGGACGACAGAATTTCCGGCCGTGCAAAGGCTTCAAGCGAGTTCGTCTCCGGCTCGTCCCACAGCCGGAAACAGACGCCCGGCTCCGTGCGGCCCGCGCGGCCGCGACGCTGATCGGCGGCAGCACGCGACACGCGCACGGTTTCAAGCCGCGTCAGCCCCGCGTCCGGCTCGTAGCGCGGCACGCGCGACAGTCCGCAATCGACGACGATGCGGACGCCTTCGATGGTGAGCGAGGTCTCGGCAATCGAGGTCGCGAGCACGACCTTTCGCTTGCCTTTCGGCGCAGGAGAAATCGCACGATCCTGCACGGCGGCATCGAGCGCGCCATAGAGCGCAACGACATCGACGGTGGCGTCTTTTATCTGCTCGTTCAGCAATGTCTCGGTGCGGCGGATTTCGCCTGCCCCGGGCAGGAACGCGAGCACCGATCCCGTCTCCGCACGCAGCGCACGTCCGACCGCGTCGGCCATCTGCCGGTCGATAAAGCCACGCGCGTCGCGGCCAACATAGTGGGTCGTGACGGGATAGGCGCGGCCTTCGCTCTCGATCAGCGGCGCGTTACCGAGAAGCTTTCCGACGCGCGCGCCGTCAAGCGTCGCCGACATAACCAGCAGCCGCAAATCCTCGCGCAATCCCTGCTGTGCATCGCGCGCAAGCGCGAGACCGAGATCCGCGTCGAGCGACCGTTCATGGAACTCGTCGAACAGCACCGCGGCGATGCCGCTCAATTCTGGATCGTCGAGAATGAGCCGCGTGAAAATCCCTTCGGTCACGACCTCGATGCGCGTGCGTTTGCTCACCTTGGAGCCGAAACGAACGCGGAGCCCGACGGTCTCGCCAACCTGCTCGCCCAGCGTGGAGGCCATTCGCGCAGCAGCCGCACGCGCAGCGAGCCTGCGCGGTTCGAGCACGATGATTTTTTTGTCTTTGGCCCAAGCCTCGTCGGCGAGCACGAGCGGCACGCGCGTCGTTTTGCCCGCGCCCGGCGGGGCGACAAGAACGGCAGCATTGCGTTCGCGCAGCGCCGCGACCAGCGCCGGCAGCGCATCATCGATGGGAAGAGAATCGGAAAACGTAGGCATCCGTCAGACTATAACGCGTCCGCGCCGAGATGATGCGAGCGTCAGGATTTCGTCGCCCGCCCGACGCCTGAATACCTGAACCCGTGCCGCGCCATGTCGGCGGCATCATAGATATTGCGCAGATCGACCAGCACGGGCTGCGCCATCGCGGATTTCAGCCGCATGAAATCGAGAGCGCGGAACTGCTCCCATTCGGTGACGATGACCAGCGCGTCGGCCTTGTCGGCACACGCATAGGCGTCGTCGCAATAGGTCACGTCCTTCACGAATTCCCTGGCCTGCTCCATGCCAATCGGGTCGAACGCACGCACTTTCGCGCCCATGTCCTGCAGCGCAGTGATAATCGGAATGGAGGGTGCATCGCGCATGTCGTCGGTGTTCGGTTTGAACGTCAGGCCGAGAATCGCAATCGTCTTGCCGCGCACGTCGCCGCCGAGCGCACTTACAACCTTGCGCGCCATCGCGCGTTTACGCTGGTCGTTCACCGCGGAAACCGTTTCGACAATGCGGAGCGGAGCGCCGTGATCCTGACCAATTTTTATCAGCGCCTGCGTGTCCTTCGGGAAACACGAACCGCCGAAGCCCGGTCCGGCGTGAAGGAATTTCGCTCCGATGCGATTGTCGAGACCGATGCCGCGCGCAATCTCCTGCACGTCGGCACCAACCTTTTCGGCAAGGTCCGCGATCTCGTTGATGAAGGTAATCTTGGTCGCAAGGAACGCATTCGCCGCATACTTGATGAGTTCGGCGGTGCGCCTTTCCGTGTACATGATCGGCGATGCGTTGAGATAAAGCGGCCGGTAGATCTCGGCCATCACATCTTTGGCGCGCGGATCGTTCGATCCGACCACGATGCGGTCGGGATGCTTGAAGTCGCGGATCGCGGCGCCCTCGCGCAGGAATTCCGGGTTGGACACGACCGCGAATTGCGCGTCGGCGCGGGTTTCGCGAATGATGCGCTCGACCTCGTCGCCGGTGCCGACCGGCACGGTCGATTTCGTCACCACCACGGTGAAGTGCGTCATCGCCTGTGCGATCTCGCGCGCGGCCTCATAAACGTATGTCAGATCGGCATGACCATCGCCGCGCCGCGACGGCGTGCCGACGGAAATGAAAACGGCATCCGCCTGCGCGACCGCCTCTTTCAATTCGGTCGTAAAACTCAAGCGCCCCTGTTCGACATTGCGCGCAACAAGGTCAGCGAGGCCCGGCTCATAGATCGGCATTTCGCCGCGATTGAGCTGCGCGATCTTGTCGGCGTTCTTGTCCACACCGATGATGTGATGTCCGAAATCGGCAAAGCAGGCCCCGGAAACGAGCCCGACATATCCTGTGCCGACCATTGCAATGCGCATCGTAAAACCGGAGCAAGGTGGTTAATGCCGGAAACGGTCCCGGCGCGCGCCTATTATCAGACAGCTTGCGCGAAGGCGAGCTTGGTAAATACCGGGAAATCCGGGCCGGTTAATTTGCAATGATTTAACGGCAACCGGGTTATGTCCACGCCATGGGCATGACCGAAACGCACCGCGTCGACTGGGTGGATTACGCCAAGGGCTTCTGCATCGTCTTCGTGGTGATGATGCATTCGACGCTTGGTGTCGGCGCTGCAACGGGCGGCGAAGGCTTCATGCATTATGTCGTCGCCTTCGCAAAACCGTTCCGCATGCCGGACTTCTTCCTGATTTCAGGTTTGTTTCTGTCACGCGTGATCGAACGCGACTGGCGGACTTACATCGACCGCAAGGTCGTGCACTTCGCTTACTTTTATGTCGTCTGGATGACAATTCAGTTCGTGTTCAAGGCGCCAGGCCTGATGGCCGAACATGGCGCGAAGGGCGTCGGCCTTCTCTATCTTGAAGGCTTTATCGAGCCGTTCGGCACGCTCTGGTTCATTTACCTGCTGCCAGTCTTCTTCGTCGTGACGAGGCTGACGCGCAAGGTGCCACCTGCAATCGTGTGGATCGCAGCGGCCCTTCTGGAAATGTCGCACCTGCACACCGGCTGGATGGTGCCGGACGAATTCGCCGCACGCTTCGTCTATTTCTATACCGGCTACATCCTTGCGCCGTACATCTTCGCGCTGGCGAAGCAAGCCCAGGACACGCCGCTGAAAGGCGCCGCAATCCTGTCGGCATGGGCCGTCGCCAACGGCGCAATGGTGTTTCTCGGCTACAGCGAATATCCCGGCATTTCGCTTGCGCTCGGGCTAATCGGCGCTGCCGCCGTGGTTCGGCTCGCGGCACTTCTTTCGCGCGCGCATGTGTTCTCGTTCCTGCGCTATTTCGGCGAACATTCCATCGTCATCTATCTCGCCTTCTTCCTGCCGATGGCCGCGACCCGCGCGCTGCTGCTCAAGACCGGCATCGTCACGGACATTGGCGCGATCTCGCTGATCGTCACAGTCGCAGGCGTTCTGGGATCGGTCGGCATCTGGTGGGCGCTGCGCGCAACGCCGCTGAAATTCCTCTATGTGCGCCCGCAGATGTTCCGCCTCGCGCCGCGCGAAAAAGCGCCGGTATTGCAGCCGGCGGAATAGCCATCCACAGCGCACCAAACCTGCATTGATAATCGAGGCTGACCGGCCCACATTCCGGCCATGCCAGCACCCGCGAAATCCAAAGCTTCGGCGAAAGCTGCCGCCCCTAAAAAATCCTCGCCCGCAACGCCTGCAAGCGGCCTGAAGAAATCCGATCACGTCTTTCTGGTCGATGGCTCGGGCTACATTTTCCGCGCCTATCACGCGCTCCCGCCGCTGACGCGCAAATCCGACGGCCTGCAGGTCAACGCGGTCCTCGGCTTCTGCAACATGCTGTGGAAGCTTCTGCGCGACATGAAGCCGGAGGACAAGCCGACGCATCTTGCCGTCGTGTTCGACAAATCGGAAAAAACGTTCCGCACCGATTTCTATCCCGACTACAAGGCGCATCGCCCGGACGCACCGGCCGATCTCATTCCGCAATTCCCGCTGATCCGCGAGGCGGTGAAAGCGTTCGACATTCCCTGCCTCGAAATGGCGGGCTTCGAAGCCGACGACCTGATCGCGACCTACGCGCGTATTGCCTGCGACGTGAAGGCGAAGGTCAGCATCGTGTCGTCGGACAAAGACCTCATGCAGCTCGTGAACGACTGCGTGACGATGTACGACACGATGAAAGACAAACGCATCGGCCGCGACGAGGTGATCGAGAAATTCGGCGTGCCGCCGGAAAAAGTCATCGAGGTGCAATCGCTGATCGGCGATTCCACCGACAACGTGCCGGGCGTTCCGGGCATCGGCGTGAAAACTGCGGCACAACTCATCGGCGAATACGGCGATCTCGAAACGTTGTTGTCGCGCGCCTCCGAGATCAAGCAGGAGAAACGCCGCCAGTCGCTGATCGAGTTTGCCGAACAGGCACGCGTCTCAAAACGTCTCGTCGCGCTCGACACGAACGTCGATCTCGACGTTCCGGTCGGTGATCTCGCGGTGCATGAGCCCGACTACAAGAAGCTGATCGCGTTTCTCAAGGCGATGGAATTCACCACATTGACGCGCCGCGTCGCGGAAGCCTCTGATATCGACGCGAGCCAGATCGAGCCGGACAGCAAACTGATTTCCGCATCGCGAGCCTCTGGCGATGCAGCACCGGCGTCTCCTGCGCCCGCAAAGACATCCACCACCAGCACCGGCGGCGACCTGTTCGGGGACGCGCCCGTGGCGAAAAAACCCGCCGGCGCACCCACGCAATCGGAGAATACGCCGATCTCGCTCGCGCAGGCGCGTTCGGATCGCTTGAAGAAAATCCCGTTCGACCGCTCCAAGTATGAAGTGGTACGAAGCCTCAAGCGGCTGGAGGAATGGGTCGCGCGCGCCATCGACATCGGCAATGTCGCGGTCGATACCGAAACAAATTCGCTCGATCCGATGCAGGCTGAATTGTGCGGCTTCTCGCTCGCCGTTGCGCCGAACGAAGCCTGTTACGTCCCGCTCTCGCACAAGAGCGAAGGCGGCGGCGATGGCCTGTTCGGTGGCGGCGTCGCGCCCGACCAGATTCCCGAGAAAGATGCGCTGCGCGTGTTGAAGCCGCTGCTTGAGGACAAGGGCGTTCTCAAGATCGGGCAGAATTTGAAATTCGACGCGCAGATTTTCGCGCAGCGCGGCATCGCGATTGCGCCGCACGACGATACGCAGCTTATGTCCTATGTACTCGACGCTGGACGCTCCGATCACGGCATGGACCCGCTCGCGCGGCGCTATTTCGATCACCAGACCATCGATTTCAACGAAGTGACCAAATCGGGAAAGACCAAGGTCACTTTCGATTGCGTCGAGATCAGCAAGGCTGCGGAATACGCGGCGGAAGATGCCGACGTCACGCTGCGGCTCTGGATGGTGCTGAAACCACGCCTGGTCGCTGAAGGCATGATGAATGTCTATGAATCGCTGGAGCGCCCGATGGTGCAGGTGCTGCAGCGCATGGAAGGTCGCGGCATCGCCATCGACCGCCAGACGTTGGCGAAACTGTCGGGCGAATTCGCGCAGCGTGCGCTTGCACTGGAAGAGGACATTCGTTCGCTCGCGAGCGAGCCGCTCAATCCCGGATCGCCGAAGCAACTCGGCGACATTCTGTTCGGCAAAATGAATTTGCCCGGCGGCACGAAAACGAAAACCGGCCAATGGTCCACCGGCGCGCGCGCGCTGGAGGAACTTGCCGAGCAGGGCCACGCATTACCGCAGAAAATTCTCGACTGGCGGCAGGTCTCGAAGCTGCGCTCGACCTATACCGACGCGCTTCCAACCTACGTCAATCCGAAGACACAGCGCGTACACACATCGTACTCGCTCGCGGCAACGACCACCGGACGGCTGTCGTCGTCAGAACCAAATTTGCAGAACATCCCGATCCGCAACGAGGAAGGCCGCAAAATCCGCCGCGCCTTCGTCGCGGAAAAGGGCAACAAGCTGGTGTCTGCCGACT
>CAMBBO010000158.1 GCA_945862935.1 Pseudorhodoplanes sinuspersici
CTTTGAAATTGAGACGCACGATCGCCCCGACTGGATGACCAAGATCGACTTCGGCGGGCTGAAGCAGAAACTGATGTCCTCGATCGTCGCGATCTCGGCGATCCAGGTGCTCAAGGCCTTCATGAATGTCGGCAATTACGATCCGGCGAAGATGGGCTGGCTCATGGGCATCCACGGGCTGTTTCTGGTCTCGATGCTCGTAGTCGCCGTGTCCGACCGCATTGGTGAGCGCACCGAGCACCCGACCGAGAGCCGCAAGCCTGTAAAAGCCCCGCGCCGTAAGGCCAGTTAGCGCATGATCCGGAAAAGTGGGAACCGGTTTTGCGGCCAGATCATGCGCAACGACACCCGCCGGTCAGGATTTGTTAACCATACAGGGCGTTAATCGGATTGGACTTTTTCAATCCGGATTCGCCTCATGCGGCTTGGCCGCCTGTTCTGTCTTTTGCTTATCGCGCTTGCAATCGGCGGCTGTGCGCGCCGCACGGGTCCTGTTGCCTACGCGCAGGGACCGGCAGCTTACGGCTATGCCGCGCAGGGCGTTGCGGCGGGCGAGCCTTACATTCTGGATTCCGGCGACAAGCTGCGCATCACCGTGTTCGGTCAGGAAGGTCTGACCAACTCCTATCAAGTCGATGCGGCCGGCAATATCACCATATCGCTGATCGGCCCGGTGGCCGCGCGCGGGCTGACCACGATGCAGCTTGCCGCCGCGCTGACCGAGCGATTCAAGCAGGGCTATATCCGCAACCCGCATCTATCGGTCGAGATCGAAACTTATCGGCCATTCTTCATCCTCGGCGAAGTGACCGCGCCCGGCCAATATCCGTTTGTCGCCAACATGACGGTTGAAACCGCGGTCGCAATCGCCGGAGGCTATTCGCCGCGTGCGCAAAAATCCGGCGCGCAAGTTACGCGCAACTGGAGCGGGCAGATGATGCGTTCGAACGTGCCGCCGAATTATCAGGTGCGGCCGGGCGACACGATCACCATTGGCGAGCGCTGGTTCTAACAGCGGCTATCTGCGCTTTAAGTTGGCCTGCAGAAATTTCAGCGTTCGCTCCCACGCAAGCTTCGAACTCGGCTCGTGGAAGCTTGGCCGGTCTTCGTTGCTGAATGCGTGGCCCGCGGGATAGGTATAGATCTCTGCCTTCGGATGCTTCTGCCGGATTATCCCGACGTCGGTCTGCGGGATGTGATCGTCCTTCTCGCCGAAATGCAGTTGCATCGGACACTTCTCCTGCTCGTCGGAGAAGCGGATGATCTGTCCGCCGTAATAGCCGATGGCCGCCGACAGCCCGGAAATTCGCGCGGCGGCGAGATAGGCGATCGATCCGCCGAGACAGAAGCCGACGATGCCGGTCGGCCCTGAGGATTGCGCGGCATCGAACGCGGCCTGCGTGTCGCGCAGCATTGCATCCCAGTCAGGCTTGGCAACGAACTGGCGCGCCTTGGCCACTTCGTCCGGCGAATAACCGCTGTCGAAATTGCGTTCACTGCGATCAAACAATGACGGCGCGATCGCGCTGTAACCCGCGGCGGCAAGCCGGTCACAGACAACCCGGATGTGATGATTGACGCCGAAGATTTCCTGAATCACCACCATGCCGCCTTTCGGCGCATCGGCTGGGTCGGCGCGGTAGGCGCCAAATGTGTGGCCGTCGGATGCAGTCAGCGAAATTTGCTCGCCCACGAAATCCTCCCTCAACGCGCGCCCCTGGATTGTGAGTCTATCGCGCGAGGTCAGGCGGCAACAAGGCCGAAAGCAGCAGCGAGCAATTCATACGAATGAACGCGCGCCGTGTGATCGTAGATCATGCTGGTAATCATGATCTCGTCGGCCTTGGTGTCGCGCGCGATTTCGGTCAGTCGGTCTTTCAGTGATGCTGGCGTTCCGACGAACAGCCGCTTGCGGTTCTGCGCGATCCGGGTGCGGTCGACCGGCGCGTAATCGTAGGCGAGCGCGGTCTCCGGGCTTTCCAGCGGCAGATATTGTCCGGTCGCGCGGCGCACAAAATTAAGGTCGATGGTTGCTGCGAGGCGCTCGGCGCCGTCCTGGGTTTCCGCGCACACGGCGGCGAGACCGAGGATCGCGTAAGGCTTGTCCTGCAACGCCGATGGGCGAAAGCGCGCGCGGTAATCGAGCATCGCCGCCGCTGCATCATGTGTCGCGAAATGATGCGCGAACGCGAATCCTGAGCCGATCTGCGCTGCGAGCTTTGCGCTGTAATCGCTCGAGCCGAGCAAGAAGATTGGGGGCAGCGACACGTCGGTCGGCATGGCGCGCAAGGTGCGGAATGGGTGGCCTTCGGGAAAGCCGCCGGTTTCGATCAACATCAATTCGTTGAAGCGATCAAGAAAATCATCATCATCGGCGACATCCTGCCGCCGTCTGAGCGCAATGGATGTAACCGGATCGGTACCCGGCGCGCGTCCGATCCCAAGGTCGATGCGCGCGGGAAACAATGCCTCAAGCAGCTTGAAGCGTTCCGCTACCATCAGCGGGGCGTGGTTCGGCAACATCACGCCACCAGAGCCGACGCGCATGCGCGACGTCATCTGCGCGATCTGCCCGATCATGATATCGGGCGATGCGCTCGCGATGTTTGAGAGATTGTGATGTTCCGCGACCCAATAGCGCGTGAAGCCAAGGGCATCGGCGCGTTTTGCCAGATCAAGCGTGTTGCGAAGCGCCTGTCGGCCGGTTCCGCCAGCGGTCACGGGCGACAGATCGAGAATTGAGAGCGGGATCATTCGCGCAGCTTACATGAGCGCGCAATGAGAGACAGCACCCACGCGATCAGCGCGACTGCGTTCCATAATTGGAGAAGAAATTGGGTGCGCTTTCTGCGGCGGGCGCGGTTGCGGGAACAGACTGGCGAGCGCTGCGCTGGCGGCGCGCAGCACGGTGTTCGGCTTTGCTCTTTTGTGCCACCGGCGGGTTCACATTGCTTGCCGCAGGAAGCGCGTGCGTCGTCTCGTCCACCGGCTCGGGACGTGCCGCGAACCTTGGCGGCGCGGCGGACTTTGGAAGCGAAGCCGCGGGCGTTTCTGTGATCGCGCCGGTTGTCGCGGGCGTATCGGACGGTTCCGACTTCACCGCGATCGTTTGGTCAGCGCCTGCGCCGGGAGACGCCGGCGAAACAGGCGTCGACGCAATCGGCCGGTCTTCGATCTTCGGCTGTGAAGCAACTGGCTGATCCGTGTCCGGATTGAGCGCCGCTGGCGTCATCTCGCGCAAAGGTGCACGGCTGATGTCCTGCCAGCTTAACGAGATGCGGCTGATGGGCGTGTCGCGGTCGGGCTGCGCGGTCATCGGTTCGGGCAACAGGCGCGCGGATGCAAACAGCCCTGCGCCGACCGTCACGAAGAAGGTCGAGACGGTTGCAAAGATGAGCACCCGCAAGTCGGGAAGCATGCCGCCGAATCCGGAACGCGTGGCCGTCTCGCCGACGGCGTGGCACTCGATTCACACGCGGGAAATAATTGGAGCGGCGCTTTCGCAATGCCCGCCCATGATTGAACGAAGATGCGCTGTCTCCGTTCCGCCACTCCCGATCGGGCAGAATCGCTGATTCGTGGCGCGGGGTCACGGTATGACCGGCCGCGCACGAATAACAGCGCAGAAAAGCGGGGAGTGTGTCTATCGGGCGGCGGGAGCTGCCGATGCCGATGCGGCGGCCGCACCGACGCCGGGCCGGACCGTGACGCGCGTTCCGACCTTCACCCGTCCATACAGGTCCTCGATGTCTTCATTCAGCAATCGAATGCAACCGGAGGACACGAACTTGCCGATGGTCGAGGGCTGGTTGGTGCCGTGAATGCGGTACACCGTCTTGCCGAGATAGAGCGCGCGCGCGCCGAGCGGATTGCCGGGACCGCCGGCCATGAAGCGCGGCAGATAGGGCTGACGCTCGATCATTTCCGCGGGCGGATGCCAGTCCGGCCATTCCGCGAGGCGGGTAATCTTCTCGGTGCCCGACCAGGTAAATCCGTCGCGACCGACGCCAATGCCGTAGCGCATCGCCTTGCCGTCGCCGAGCACGAGATAGAGATAGGTCGCAGGCGTGTCGATGATGATCGAGCCCACCGGCTGCTTTGTGACGTAATCGACAACCTGCCGTTTGAATTGCGGCGGAAGCTCTTTTGGCTCGCCGATTTCCGGCTGGTCGTCATCGGGAAGCGATGCAACTTTGGCAGGTGGAGTCGAGGCGCGGGAATCTCCCGGTCCGACATTGGCCGGAGGACGGGATGCTTCGGTCGCGCCGGGCGCCCGGGCGGGGTCGCCGTAATGACCAAAGGGCGCGCCCTGCGGGTCGGCGGGCGCAATGCCCGGATCGGGCCGATAGGCGTCAGCATCGGGGTCAAAGCGGGGATCATAACCGGAAGGCGCACCCTGCCGGCTCAACCGGCCCTGTGGCGGCGGCAACTGGCGTGCTCCGGGAACCGGGGCGAGGTCATCATCGTCATCATCAAATGCGACAGAGTCATCATTCGGCAACGGCGCGATGCCTTGGCCATTCTGCGGGTAGGCATAGGGCGCTGGCGGCTGGAACTGGGCCTGCGCCGTGCCTGACAGCAGGACAAAAGCGCAAAGGACAGGAAGGCGACGCAAGATCATGGCGGGGTCCCGAGGAATATTGAAGTCTACGCCGGGGTTTGGGCGGGATGAAGGCAGGGAATCACCCCTGCGACCGTACGCGCGTAATGTTGTGGCTATCCAGAGTTCCGGCAATACATACATTATCGATAGACGCGGGAGGGCGGCCCGCTGCGGGGAGTTTGGTGCATGACGTCTTTCAGTAATGTGAAAGTCGGGGCTTCGATCCAGCCAAAGGCTGACGACTATGCCTACGATCTCGATGCGGCGCTCAATTCCGTCGTGGGCCTGCGCTCGACCATTCCGGGAGATGCGTTCACCGCCGACACCCTCGGCACCGAACGCACCGGAAACGCGGTCGTGATCGGCGAGAATGTCGTGCTCACTATCGGCTATCTCATCACCGAAGCAGAACAGATCTGGCTGCATCTCAACGATGGCCGCGCCGTCCCCGGTCATACGCTCGGCTACGATCAGGAAACGGGTTTCGCGCTTGTTCAGGCGCTGGGACGGCTCGACCTTCCGGCGTTGAAGATCGGGCGATCAAAGGATGTCACCGTCGGCGAGCGCATCGTCATGGGCGGCGCGGGTGGGCGGCGTTATTCGTCGGCCGGGCGCGTCGTCGGCCGGCAGGAATTCGCAGGCTATTGGGAGTATGCGCTTGAGGACGCGATCTTCACCGCGCCCGCCCATCCGCATTGGGGCGGTACCGCGCTGATCGGTCCGTCCGGTGAACTCCTCGGCATTGGTTCGTTGCAGCTTGAACAAGCGAATGACGAAGGCGACGACGAACATCTCAACATGGTCGTCCCGATCGATCTGCTGCCGCCGATCATGAACGATCTAATGACGCTTGGCCGGCCGAACAAGCCGCCGCGCGCGTGGCTTGGTCTCTACAGTACCGAAGTCGAGGATCGCATCGTGGTGGTCGGCACCGCCAAGGATGGACCGGCGCAGCGCGCGAAGATCAAGACCGGCGACATGATTCTCGCGGTGAACGGCAACGAGGTCAGCGATCTTGCCGATTGCTATCGCCGTGTCTGGGCGCTCGGGCCGGCCGGTGCGGAAGTGCCGCTGACGATCTATCGCGACGGCAAGACCTTCGAGGCAAAGCTCGCCTCCGCCGATCGCAATCGTTTCCTGAAAGCGCCGCGGCTGCACTAACGTCAAATCATGCGCCGTGTTGTCATCGTCACTGCAATTGTCTGGCTACTCGTGCTTGCTGCGGCTGGCGCGTTCTATTTCATGTGGCGCGCCAAGCCTTCAGTGAAAGCCGTAAAACCCGGTGACGACAAGCAATTCGTCTGGCTTACGAAAGCGCTCGACGCCTGCGAGGCCGAAGCCGGGCGTTACCCGCAAAGCCTCTATTTCATGGTGGTGCCGTTGACGTCCGTTCCGGGCGCGGGCGACGATATCCGCTCGCGCGCGCTTGAGACAATCGGCCCGGCGACGCTGCTTGAATCCAAGGTCGCGCTGGACGGTTTGGAAAGCGGCGCGCTCCGCATCTCGCGAGAGCAATACATTCTGCATTTGCTCGATACGCCGACAAGCACTACGCGCCGCTGGAATTCGGCGACCGGGGTTTCAACCCTGAGCGATCGCGCCAACGCGTCGAAAGGTCCGTTCAAGATCCGTCTGCAGATAGGTCCATCAGATACCGATCAATGGAGCGGCGTCACCGCCGACGGCGTCGCCACCTGCCATTGGGTATTTGCGATCCTGCAGCGCTAGGCGGTTTCGAACTGCCGTGCCTGCTTGGCCGCCGCGACCGGCTTGTCGTCGCGTTTGATGCCACGGCAAATGTAATAAGAGCCGAACAGGTAATCCTCGATCTCGAAACGGTCGGTGACCGCTTCCAGATCGTCCCATGGCTTGATGTGCGGATTGCCGAGCAGCGTGCGCTTCATCAGCCACACGCTGAAGCGCAGGATGAATTGCTGACCGGGACCGCGCGGCAATTTGGCGTCCATGATGACGACACGGCCGCCGGGCCGCAATTGCGACAGCGCATGGCGCAGAACCGCGCGATGGTTCGGCATTGTGTTGTAGGAGAGACCGAACATGACGCCGTCGATCGGATGCGGCGCGCGATATTCCAGCGCGTCGGCGTGGGTCAACGTCACGTTGGTCAGGCCTTGTTGCGCGCAGTATTCGCGCGCCTTCTCCAGCATGCCGTGCGAGAGGTCGACGCCATAGACGTGACCGTTGCGGCCCGCCGCTTCGCTCAGGAATTTCAGGTTGCGTCCGGTGCCGCAGCCGATTTCGAGCACATGATCGCCGGGTTTCACCGCCGTCATGTGTGCTGCATGCCGGCGAAATTTTGCCGGGACAAACAACAGCCAATCGAAAAATGTGATGAGACCGGCAATCCGGCCATAGCGACGCGCGACAAAGTCGCGGTCACGATCGATCCACTGATACGTCACGCTTCCCCCAAGATGGCTTTTTTGTTTTTACTGCCCTCTCTTACGTGCGCGTCTTGGGAGACCGGAAAAGCTAATCGTCGCAACCGCAAAGACAAATTGACGCATCCGCGAAAGCGTTACGTTTTTTCGGGCGCGAGGTGAACCGCTGTTCAGGTTGGAACAGA
>CAMBBO010000159.1 GCA_945862935.1 Pseudorhodoplanes sinuspersici
GAAAACGAAATCACGGTCTGCTACGAATATATCGAGGAAATCTTGAGGATCGCTCCCGATAAAGACCCTCCGGTTGGAATCACGAAACGCGACACCATCGTTGGACCTTTGGTCGATACGGTCCTGCACGAGACCGGGCATGCGATCTTCGACATGTTGAAATTGCCCGTGTTCGGCCGCGAAGAAGATGCCGCCGATCTGATTTCGGCGTACATCATGCTTCAACTTGGAAAGAGCGAAGCGCGCCGGCTGATCGTCGGAACCGCATATCAATACAGAACAGACATCCAGAATCCGTCGGTGACGTTGGAGATAAAAGCCTTCGCCGACGAACATGGGCTGCCGGCGCAACGCTTCTTCAATGTCCTGTGCATCGCCTATGGCGCCGACAAGGAATTGTTTGCCGATGTCGTGCAGTACGGGTTTCTTCCGAAAGATCGTGCCGAAAGCTGCGACGATGAATATCGGCAAGTCGCCTTCGCATACAAAAAGCTTGTCGATCCGCACGTCGACCGGAAACTCGCGGCCAAGGCGATCCGAAATTGGAATCGGTTGGCGAAGCAATGATCGCTCGGCGCGCGTTCCTTGGAGGCGTGGGCAATATGGCGCTCGCAACTCTGGCCGCGCCCGCATTCGGATTGGATGCGTGTCCCGCGCCGGGGATGCCGAACGGCATTTGTTCGGCGCTGATCAATCCGCAGCGCTTTCAGGCTCAGAACACCGTCGATCTGCAGCAAGAACCCCAATGGTGCTGGGCAGCGTCAATTTCGATGGTCTGCCGCTTCCACGGATTTCATCTCAGTCAGAAGAGCATTGTCGCCAGGGTCTATAACGGCACCGCGAATATGTCGGGTGATGACCGCGTCCTGACGGCAGCTCTGAACAGCGTCTGGCAGGATGACGACGGGCGGCGTTTCCGCATTTCGGCGGAAGTATTCAGTCCGATGATGCGGCAGAGCAATATCGACAACCGGCGTGTCGTCGACGATCTGAAAAACGACAGGCCGATGATCGCCGGGACAAGGGCGCATGTCACGGTCGTTGCGCGCGTTGACTATCTGCCTCAGCCCGGCGGCACGCCGCAGATCGGGCGCGTTCACGTCATCGACCCGTTTCCCGGAGCGGCGCCGCCCCCTGAGCACGCACGGTTTCTGGAAGCTGACGAGATGATGCCGGTCACGAACGGGGGGTCGCTTCGGTATCTGGCAAGTATTAGAGTGGCGCCGGTTTGAGCGGAAAAGCCGCCAGATTTTGGGTTTGCCTTAGGTTGACGGTCAGCATGCGCCGCCATCTTTTTTCAGCGTTGTTCGCCGCGATCGTTCTGGGATTTTCCGCGTCCTCATCATACGCGCAAATCCCCGCGAAGCTGTTGCAAGACCCGCAACAACTTCTGACCTCGCTCATTTCGGCATTGCAAACCGGCCGTACGCCCGAGCTGCAGCAATATCTTGACGACAATCTCTTCAAGCTTGTTCTTGCTCAGACTCAAGGGAAGGGCCTCTCTCCGCAACTGCGTGATCTTGGTCCCATCACCAAAATAGAAATCACCGGCCCGCAATCGTTGCCGGATCAGAATGTCTATTCGGCAAACGTCATTCACCAGAACGGTTCGTCTCAATGGCGTTTGGGAATCAACAAGCGAACCAGCCGTATCGATGCGGCCAATTTCACGCCGCTTGTTGCAAGCGCCCCGCCGCCGCAAGGCCCAGCACCGCAATCCTCGCCTTCCGTTCCATCGACTGCCGACATGGAGGCCTTCTGCAAGAAGAATCCTTCTCTTTGCAATGGGCCGGGATATGGCGGAGTCACCGGACCAAATGAGCCGCGGCTGGTGGAATTTCTATTCGCGACGACGCGAAAACGTCAGTCTGCCGCAACGCCGGTCTCGTTCGGCGCCGAACGCGGGAGAGATTTGACTTTCGGAGCCGCCGCCGTCCGCATTCCGGAAGATCACAAGCTCGGCCGCATCGAGTTGCCGAGCAGCTGGAAGCTGTGGGGCGTCAATCTGGTCAAGCAGGAAGCAAAAGAAGACAAGCACTTCATTGTTCGCAGCGTCGTGACGCTCTCGGAAGACGAATGGGGCAAGATCATCCGGGAGAAGAATGCGAAAACCGCCCTCGTTTTCGTTCACGGGTTTAATACGTCATTTCAGGACGCGCTTTATCGAAATGCCCAGATCGTATGGGACCTGCAATTCCCCGGTTTGTCGGTTTTGTTTTCCTGGGCGTCGAGCGGTGAATCGCTGGATTATCTTTACGATCGCGACAGCGCCTATAACGCTCGCGCCAGTTTCATAACTCTCCTGAAATTGCTCAAGGACAAGTACGGAATCGAGCAGGTCAATGTTCTGGCCCATAGCATGGGGAATGTTGTCGTTCTCGACGCATTGGCCAACAATTCACGCACCAGCGCACCCGTATCGCTTGGCGAATTGATTATGGCCGCGCCTGATGTCGATCGTGATCAGTTTATCGAACTGGCCCCGGAGGTCCGAAAAGTTGTTCGCGGCATGACGCTGTATGCGTCGTCGTCCGACAGGGCTTTGACGATCTCGCGCACTTTGGCGGGCGCGCCGCGCGCGGGCGATGTATCGGCGGACGGGCCTTTGCTTTTGCCGAAAATCGAGACGATTGACGTGACCGCGGTCGGGGAAGAGTTGCTCGGCCTCAACCACAATGTCTTTGCGGCGACGCGCGCGCTGATCGACGACATCAAGATCCTTTTGACCACCGGACAGCGGCCGCCCAATAACCGCCTGTCGCAGATCAGACCGTATCCAGAGCCGCCGTCCACGGCGACATACTGGCGTTACGCGCGCTGAACAGGGGCATCGCCAGCGCCGCTGCCCATAAACCGGCCTTGCCGGGGCACCCTTCAGCCGCTAGATAGGTCCGATCCGGGCGCAAGGTAACGCGGAATCAACCATTCTCCGTGATCTTGAGAGCCTGACGATGAAGGGTTTTGGCATGTCGCCGCGCTTTGACATTCGCGCGCTGAACCGGGGGGCTTCCAAGCCTCAGCTGGATGCTGCCCTCATTCTTGGCGGTCTGCTTCTTCTTACCTGCCCCTGAGGGCCGGCCGGGCGCTGCGCGCCTTGGCACTCAGGGGGACGGACCTAGAGCAAACCCCCAGAGCGCCAAACATCAGGGCGCGCCACCGTAAAGAAGAAGGACCTTTCCTATGACCACGCTAGCGAAGTCCGAGAAGGACCGCGTCGTCATTTTCGACACCACCTTGCGCGACGGCGAGCAATGCCCCGGCGCGACCATGACGTTCGAGGAAAAACTCGACGTCGCCGAGATGCTCGACACGATGGGCGTCGACATCATCGAGGCTGGTTTTCCGATTGCCTCGGAGGGCGATTTCGCAGCCGTTCAGGAAATCGCGCGTCGCACCAAGAATGCTGTCGTGTGTGGCCTCTCGCGCGCATCGTTCAAGGACATCGACCGCTGCGCCGAGGCGATCAAGCCAGCGAAGCGGGGCCGCATTCACACGTTCCTGTCCACGTCGCCCGTGCACATGAAATACAAGCTCCAGAAGGAGCCGCACGAAGTGTTCGAAATGGTGGTGGCGCAAGTGACGCGCGCCCGCAGCCATACCGACGACGTGGAATGGTCGGCCGAGGACGGCACGCGCACCGAGCACGATTTCCTGTGCCGCTGCGTCGAGGCCGCGATCAAGGCCGGAGCGACAACAATCAACATCCCCGATACGGTCGGCTATACCGTGCCGGAGGAATACGCGGCGCTGTTCAAGATGGTGCGCGAGCGCGTGCCGAATGCGGACAAGGCAATCTTCTCCGCGCATACGCATGACGATCTCGGCATGGCGGTCGCGAATGCGCTCGCCAGCGTGAATGCAGGCGTTCGCCAGATCGAATGCACCATCAACGGGATCGGCGAGCGTGCGGGCAATGCGTCGCTCGAAGAGGTCGTGATGGCCATGAAGGTGCGCGGCGATATTTTTCCGGTCTGGAACAATATCGAAGCGACCATGCTGACGCGCGCCTCAAAGCTCGTATCGGCGGCGACATCGTTCCCGGTGCAATACAACAAGGCCATCGTCGGGCGGAATGCGTTCGCGCACGAGAGCGGCATCCATCAGGACGGCATGCTGAAGAATGCGCAAACGTATGAAATCATGACGCCGGACTCGGTTGGCGTGTCGAAGACCTCGCTGGTCATGGGCAAGCATTCGGGACGCGCGGCGTTCCGGTCGAAGCTCAAGGAAATGGGCTACGAGATCGGCGACAATCAGCTCGAAGATGCGTTCAATCGGTTTAAGGCGCTCGCCGACCGCAAGAAGCATGTCTATGACGAAGACATCGAGGCGCTGGTCGATGAGGAAATCGCGACCGCGCAGGATCGCATCAAGCTCGTTTCTCTGACCGTGATTGCCGGCACGATGGGTCCGCAATCGGCGACAGCGACACTCGACATCGATGGCAAGCACCAGACCGTGCAGTCGTCCGGCAACGGTCCGGTCGATGCAATCTTCAACTGCATCAAGCTGGTCGTGCCGCATCAGGCGACGCTGGAATTGTATCAGGTCCATGCGGTGACCGAGGGCACCGACGCGCAGGCCGAAGTTTCCGTGCGGCTCTCCGATCAGGGCCGTTCGGTGACGTCGAAGGGTGCCGATCCCGACACGCTGGTGGCCTCGGCCAAGGCGTATCTCGGCGCGCTCAACAAGCTGCAGGCGAGGGGTGCGCGCACCCACGCCCAGCATTCGGCGCAGTAACGGCACTCGCAGAACTCAGAAACCTCGTCATGCCCGGCCTTGTGCCGGGCATCTCGCTTAGGGACGCATCGCGCCCTCCTAAGCGGGATGGCCGGGACATGAGGGCGTTCATGCCCGTCTTCGATGTGCTTTGCCCGGCCATGACAACGTTTTGTTTGCGCGCCCTTTAAGCGATCCTTCAGAACAATGAACGAGGATGACGCGGCACCCTGAAAGCTGCGGAATCCTCATCATGTCCACGTTCGATCCGGCAATCGGCCTGTCCCGCGCGCGCTCGGCGGCGGCCCTTCTTCCCGCGTTTGCCGCGACGATTTTCCTCTCCGCGACATTGCTGTTCTCGGTGCAGCCGATGTTCACCAAGATGGTGCTGCCGCTGCTCGGCGGTTCGCCGTCGGTGTGGTCGGTCGCGATGGTGTTCTTTCAGGGCGTGCTGCTCGCGGGCTATGGCTACGCGCATGCGATGACGCATTGGCTCGATCCGCGCCGCGTCGCCTTCGTGCATCTTGGCGTGATCGCGCTTGCTTTCGTTGCGTTGCCAATCGTTGTCGCGAGCGGATGGGGCCATCCGCCGGCCGATCATCAGGCGCTCTGGCTGATCGGATTGTTCGGTGCGTCCATCGGCTTGCCGTTCTTTGCGGTCGCTGCCAACGCGCCGCTGTTGCAGGCATGGTTTGCGCGCACCACGCACCGGCAGGCGCATGACCCGTATTTTCTCTATGGCGCGTCCAATCTCGGCTCGTTCGCTTCGCTGCTCGCCTATCCGTTCCTGCTCGAACCAATCCTGACGCTGCGCGAGCAATCCTCGCTGTGGACCGCAGGCTTCGGGCTTCTTGGCGTGATGATCGCCGGCTGCGCCATCCTTATGACGCGCAACATGAGCGGCGAATCTGTCGCGGCCGCGCGCGAGACGGCGGCCGCGCCGACATGGGCGGACCGGGCCAAATGGGTTGCGCTCTCGTTCGTGCCGTCCGCTTTGCTGATTGCCGTCACCTCGCACGTTTCGACCGACATCGCCTCCGCGCCGTTCCTGTGGGTGATCCCGCTGGCACTTTATCTGCTGACCTTCGTGCTGACCTTCCGCACCAATGGCGATGCCGTGCATCTGTGGCTGGTGCGGCTGCAGCCGATCGTGGTCGCGCCATTGGTCATCGGCCTGATGGGTGGCGCGCGCGCTTACTGGTTTGTCGCGATCTTGCTGTCCGTCGGCACGTTCATGATCTCGACCATGATCTGCCATCGTGAGCTTTACCTGCGCCGCCCGGATGCAAGCCACCTGACCGGCTTCTACATGTGGGTCTCGGCCGGAGGCGTTCTTGGCGGCATTTTCTCAGGTCTTTTTGCGCCCTTCGCGTTCCCGGACGTGTGGGAATATCCGATCCTGATCGTGGCGGCCCTGCTTTGCCGTCCCGGCGCATTCGATGGCGGATGGCGGGTGTGGTCGCGCGAAGGCGCGATCTGCTTTGCGCTTCTCGCGCTCGCTCTTGTGCCGCGCATCGTGTTCGGCGTGCAGCTTCCAGCCTCGGCCGAACCGGCCTGGATGATCTTCCTCGTGTTTCTTGCCGCCGCCATCATGCTTCAGGCGAACCACGCGCCGCGGCTTGCAGGGCTGACCGTTCTTACTTTGGTGCTGACCGTCGCGTATCGCCCCGGCCTGATCCAGACCGACACCGCCCGCAGCTTCTTTGGCGTGCACAAAGTGATCGAGAGCGCCGACGGCCGCCTGCGGATGCTCTATCACGGCACGACGCTGCATGGCGCGCAGCGCATCCGTGACGATGCAGGCAAGCCGATCACCGGCAAGCCCGAGCCGCTGACCTATTATTATCATGGCGGGTTGTTCGCCGAAGCGATCAACGCGACACATGCCAAGCATCCGAAGGCGCGCGTCGCGCTGGTGGGCCTCGGTGCAGGCTCGCTCGCCTGTTATGCACGCGCGGGCGACAAGTGGACGTATTTCGAGATTGATCCCGAAGTTGTGCGCATCGCGCGCGATCCGTCGAAATTCAGCTTCCTCCCGCAATGTGCACCCGACGCCAACGTTGTGATCGGCGATGCCCGGCTGACGCTGAGTGAGAATGGCGGGCAATACGATCTCATCATGCTCGACGCTTTCTCGTCGGACGTCGTGCCGGTGCATCTGCTCACCCGCGAGGCTCTTGCTGCGTATATGCAGCGCCTCGCGCCGGGAGGCATGATCGCGTTCCACATCTCCAACCGCTATCTCGAACTCGCCAGCGTGCTGCGCGAGGCCGCAGGGCAGCAGGGCCTGTCGATGCATCTGAAACAGGACAAGACGGTCACCGCTGGACTGCCGCATTAAGTGATCCAGTTTGAATGTTATTGCATGATCGTTGATTGCGCCACGGGTGGTGTGGCCGGCGCAGCGGATGCCGGTCGCGTAGCCGGCCATTGGATGGCTTGTGGTGCGGG
>CAMBBO010000160.1 GCA_945862935.1 Pseudorhodoplanes sinuspersici
GATTGCAGCGAGCGTTCGCCTCAACCCTAGGCAAAATCAGCTAACCGATCATTAAGCATGAGCATTGCTGGGCCATCACGGCGCGCCCGCGGTTTCCGTGCGGCGTGGAAAAATGAGCGGCACCGCGAAAAATAGCGGTATGGCAACGAGTGCCGGAATGAAGAAGATCGCCTCGTACAAGACGGCGAGCGCGGCCAGCGCGTAGGGGCCGGACAGCACAACAACGCCGACCCACCACGGCATGTCCGCATCGCGCAGGCGATTGACGGTGATCGCCGTATGCACCCAGGCGAAAGCGGCCAGTGCAAATGCCGTGGGCGTGCTGTTGCCCGTTGAATCGATCGGCCGCATGTTTGCCTCGACGAACGTGCCGACAGCGAAAAACAGAAATCCGAGCGCGATCACAAGCCCGAGCAGATATTTCAACGGCCCGATGCGGTAACGGAACCCCACCAGCGCTCGGAGCCAATGACCCATCAGTCGCGCAGCAATTCGTTGATGCTGGTTTTGGAGCGCGGCTTTTCGTCCACGCGCTTGACGATCACCGCGCAATACAACCCCGGTCCCGGCTGGCCGTTCTTCATCGGCTTGCCGGGCATGGTGCCGGACACGACGACGGAATATGGAGGGACTTCGCCGCGCATCGTCTCGCCGGTGTCGCGGTCGATGATCGTGGTCGACGCACCAAGATACACACCCATCGAGAGCACCGAGCCTTCGCGCACGATCACGCCTTCGGCGACTTCGGCGCGCGCGCCGATGAAGCAATTATCCTCGATGATGACGGGGCCTGCTTGCAGCGGCTCGAGCACGCCGCCAATGCCTGCGCCGCCGGAGATGTGACAGTTTTTTCCGATCTGCGCGCAGGAGCCGACGGTCGCCCATGTATCGATCATCGTTCCTGAATCGACATAGCCGCCGATATTCACGAAGGACGGCATCAGGATTACGTTCGGCGCGATGTAGGCCGAACGGCGCACGATCGCGCCCGGCACCGCACGGAAGCCTGCGTCGCGAAATCGGTTCTCGCCCCACCCGGCAAACTTGGAAGGCACCTTGTCCCACCAGGTTGCGTCGCCCGGCCCGCCTTCGACAACCTGGGAATCGTTCAGGCGGAACGACAGCAGCAGCGCCTTCTTCAGCCATTGATTGACCCGGTATTTTCCGTCCGGCTGCTTCTCGGCGGCGCGCGCCTTGCCGGAATCCATCATCTCGATGGCGACTTCGACCGCTTCGCGCACTTCGCCCTTGGTGGTGAGGGTAATCTGGTCGCGCTTCTCGAAGGCGTCGTCGATAGTCTTGGCGAGGTCGGTATGGGGCATGATCTGTCCGCGTTGTCAGGAAATGCAAAAGGCGGGGCACTCAATATCACCTCCCGCGCGAGGGCGGGAGAGGCGGATTTCACAAGGCCCACTCCAAAAGCCTTGCCTTTCCCCGCCGTGCCGGGAGAAGGATAAGGTGGCGCCAGCCGAATATCAGGGGACGATGATGCAAGCTTTGCTTTTTGCCTTGGCGGCGGTTTCTGCGACCGCCGACCCCGCTTTCGCTCATCATGTGATGGGCGGCGCGACGCCTGCGACCTTCGTGCAGGGCCTTCTGTCCGGTCTCGGGCATCCGGTTATCGGGCTCGATCATCTGGCGACAATCGTGGCGGTCGGCTGCCTCGCGGCGTGGCACCGCGTCGGCGCGGGACTGGTGGCCGGATTTGTTGTTGCGATGGTGCTCGGCGTTGCCCTGCATGTTGCGGGTCTGACAATTCCCGGCGCGGAAATCATGGTCGCCGGGACCGTAATCGCGCTTGGCATCATTCTGGTGCGGCGGGAAATTCCGACCATCGCTTATGAGGTCGTGCTGTTCGCTTTCGCCGGTTTCATCAATGGCTATGCGCTCGGCGAATCCATCTTCGGTGCGGAGCAATCGCCCTTCTATGCTTACCTGACCGGACTTGCGATCATTCAATGCGCGATCGGGATTGGCGCGATGACGCTGGTGCAACGCTTCATGCGTTCGGACGTGATGCGGCTGCGCCTGACCGGAGCTGGAATTGCCGGGATCGGCATTGCGCTTGTCGTCGCGCAGATCGTGCCGGCGGCTTAGATTTTCGCGAGCGACGCGATCAGCGTTTCGAGAAACGCCACGAGATTGTCGGTGACATGATCGACGTGGTCGGCGTCGCTGCCTTCCAGTTCCCACTTTTCACGGAACACTTCGCGCGTCTTGTCCGGTACGACCAGCACGGTCGTCATCCCGAGCTTGTACGGGACGGCAAGATTGCGCGCGAGGTCCTCGAACATCGCAGCCTTGGCCGGATCGACGCCGTGGGTCGAGAGAAACTTGTCATAGGTGCGTGGCGAAGGCTTCGGCTCAAGCTCGGCCGCGATGATGTCGAACACGTCCTCGAAATGCGTATGAACCGCGAGACGCTGCATCACGGCGTCGGCGTGTTTGCGCGTACCGTTGGTCAGGATGAGCTTGCGGCCGGGGAGCTGTTCCAACGCCGCGCCGAGCGCTGCGTTCGGCTCAAGCGGCGAATGGTCAATGTGGTGGACGAAATCGAGAAAGTCGTCGGGCTTCATCCCGTGCTCGGTCATCAGCCCGCGCATCGAGGTGCCGTAGCGCTTGTAGTAATCTTTCTGGACGCGGAAGGCTTCGTCCTTCGTCACGTTGAGAAAATTCGCGATGTAGTCGCGGATGCGCTCGTCTACCTGCTGCCACAGATTGAGATGATGCGGGTAGAGCGTGTTGTCGAGATCGAAAACCCAAGTCTCGACACGCGAGAAAGCGCGTTTTTGCATGCGCGCGTGTAGCCCGGCTACTTGAACCGCACAACCGTAGTTGTCTTGCCCGCAAAATCGACGAGCGCGAAGCCGGCTTCGGTCAGCCCCTTGGCGGCGCAGTCGTCGCGGTCGGACAATTCAAATTTTACGTTGCGCGTGCAGAACGTCACATCGCCGCCCCATGAGACGGGCTGGTCGCCGCGTTTCAGCGGCTGGCCGTTCGCGTCGACCGCTTCCGCAAAGGAATAAAGCCGCTTCGGCCGCCCGGCGATGTCTGGACGCACGCACTTGCCCGGATCGACGCGATACCAGCCGCGCGCGACGATGCCGTCCCGATCTTCGACCGCAATCGCTGCCATCACCGGCGTGGTGATGTCGTTGCACCACGAAAAACCGACGCCCGGCTTCTGTGCGGCCTCGAGCAGGATCGTAAAGAAGTCGGTGCGGCCGGCGGAGGTTGGCGGCAGGTCGTTGTCCTTCAGGAACAGCGCAATGGCGTTGTCGGTTTTGCTCACGCGAATGCCGTCGATCGGATTGGCGTCGTAACCGGCAACGACAAGGAGGCGCTGAATGCCGGCGTCATGCGCCTGCGCGTCGGTATATTCAGAATCTTCGGCAAGATAGATGGTCGGGCCTTGGTCGGTTTCGCTTGGCCGCACCGGAATGAAATTCGCCGTTGTCTGCCCGCCGCCGCAATTGCGCGGCCGCGTCAGCGTGAAGCTCCCGGTGCCGACGCAATATACAATGTCGCCCTGTGCCATCGGCGCGTCGCCGTAAACCTGCGGCACGCGCGTGTGGATGAAAAGCTTTTCGGCCGTGACGCTGCCTTCGATGGCCTTGTTGCATGCGCCGGGATCGGCGCGGAACCAGCCGCGTGTTGATACTGCGCCCTTGTCCTCGAGCGCGAGCGCCGCATCGACCACATAGCTTGTGCGATTGCAGATACGCAGGTCGGCGCGGGCCGGGAACGCGGCAAGACACGCCGCGGCGGCGATACTCAGCACAAGAACTCGAATGAACGCGCATGTCATGGCTGCGCCCGCCTGCGAAAACCGAATCGCCAATTCAACTAGGGTTGCGATGAAATTGCGGTGTGAGCAAGGGCGTTCAACCCATCGTCTTGAACACGTCCTTCGTGACCTGATAGCGCAGCGGCTTGCCTGCCGCCCATGCCTGAAACTCCTCGATGACGCAATCGGCGAGGCGCACGACTTCGTGGCCGACGGTTCCGCCGATATGGGGTGAGATCACGACATTCGGCAGCCGCCACAAATCCGAATTGGCCTCGGGCGGTTCCGGCGCCGTGACATCGAGCAACGCGGTCACATCGGGCCGCGCTTTCAGCATCGCAATCATGTCGGCTTCGACAACCTGCGCGCCGCGCCCAGTGTTGATGAAGGTTGCGCCCTCGCGCAACGTCTTGAACAGCTTTGCGTCGAGTACCCCGCGTGTTTCCGGCAAATCGGGAATGTGATTACTCACGACATGCGCGCGCTTGAACACATCGGCGAGCGAGGCGGATTCGACATCGAGCGCCTTCGCACGCTCCGGCGTCAGGAACGGATCGTGCGCGATCACCTTCAGCGGGAAAGGCCGCAACAATTCGCGCACGCGCGCGCCGATGAAACCAAGCCCGATCAGCCCAACGGTCTCGTCCATCACGCCGGGACGCCAGAATTTCTTGGCGTCGAAGGATTTCATTTCCTTGTATTGCCGGACGGTGCGGAAATAGCCGCGCAGCGACAGCAGGATCTGCGACAGGCACAATTCCGATGGCGGGATCGCGTTGACCGCCCATGCGCTGACAAGGATGATGTCGCGGTCGAGCAGACCTTGCGCGAACGCCTTCACGTTGCCCGCGGCGTAAAACACCGCTTTCAGCTTCGGCATTTTGGCGAATTGTTCGGGCGTAAAAACCGGAATGCCCCAAGTTGCGAAGATCACCTCGATGTCGGAAAGCCGGCCGGCGTGTTCGTCGAAATTTCCGGCATGAACGACATTCGGATAAAGGTCGGTCAGTGCCGCGATGCGGTCATGACGGCCTTGCCCGAACACCTCGCCTTCGAGTTCGGAAGGATAATTATAGAACAGCGCGGCTTTGACCTTGGCCATCACAATAATTCTTTCGGTTCGTGCAATTCATCGCCGGGCTTGATGTCGCCACCGTGAATGACTTCCGCGTAAACCCCGCAATCCATGTGACCGAACGCCTGCATGATCGTTTCAGGGATGTGCAGGTCGCGGATGCCGGTATGCGGCTCGACGTTCGTTGCAGCGCATCGCACGATGCGCTTGGTCACTTTCAATTTTGTGTCGGCGATGGAGATTTCCTTGCCGACAAGATCGAACTCGCGCCACGCAGGCCAGCCCGACACAAACAGGTTGCCGCGAAAGCGCAGCGGATCGACCGGCTGCCCGACCGCATTCTCGACCGCCGACACGGATGCAAGATTGATAATCGAGACGACCTTCGCAGCCACATCCGAGAAGCTGTGGCCGGGTGCCTGCAGAACCTTCGGCGCGCCGCGCAATTCGTCGGCGCAATAGCCCGCGAAGAACGACTCGATGTCCTCGCGCCCCGCGACGGTCGAAAGGTCGCCGACCGCCGCATCCTTGCCGTTCAGCCTGACAGTCAGCGTGTTCGTCACGTCGTTATATTGCGTGTCGAGGCCGGCGAGGCGCTCGTTCTTCATCAGCATGAGAAAGCGCGCCTTCGGGTAATAGCGCGGCTCCGCCGGGTCGAAGCCGCTTGGCCCGTTTTCGATGGCGTACATCCGGTCGCCCGCAATCGGGCGCCCCGGCGTCAGCGCGGCGTGATGTAACTGCTCAGGCGAAAGCCCCTTCACGGGGTAGCGGTAGATGGATTCGATTGTGGGCAAAGACATGAACCTTGGCGCTGGCTGGGCTGGCGGCCTTGTTAACCTCCCGACCCTGCTGAGGCCATGAAAATTGCGTTGCGGGGACTTTCCCGGCCGTTTCGCGCTTATTACATAAGCCGCAGCGGATGCCTTAAGGGGTCCGCGGTAAAACACGCTCGCCTTTGGGAGCCTGAATATGGACTTTGAGAAATTCACCGAGCGCTCGCGCGGTTTCGTGCAGTCGGCGCAATCCCTCGCTTTGCGCGAAGGGCATCAGCAATTCACCCCCGAACATCTGTTGAAGGTGCTGCTGGACGATCCTGAAGGATTGGCCGCGGGCCTGATTGACCGTTCCGGTGGCCGTTCGCGCGAGGCGTTGTCGGCGGTTGAAACCGCTCTTGGCAAAATGCCGAAAGTCTCCGGCGGCAACGGGCAGGTCTATCTCACGCCGCAGCTTGCGCGCGTGTTCGATGCCGCAGAAAAGGCCGCGAAGAAGCAGGGCGACTCGTTCGTCACCGCCGAATTGCTTCTGCTTGCGCTCGCACTGGAAAAAGATACCGACGCCGGAAAAATTCTTTCGCAGGCCGGCGTCAATCCGCAGAGTCTCAACACCTCAATCAATTCGCTGCGCGGTGGCCGAACGGCGGATTCCGCGACCGCTGAAAATTCCTACGACGCGCTGAAGAAATACGCGCGCGATCTCACCGATGCTGCGCGCAAGGGCAAGCTCGATCCGGTGATTGGGCGCGACGAGGAAATCCGCCGCACTATTCAGGTGCTGTCGCGACGCACGAAGAACAATCCGGTGCTGATCGGCGAACCGGGCGTCGGCAAGACCGCAATCGTCGAGGGGCTGGCGCTTCGCATTATCAATGGCGACGTGCCGGACAGCCTTGAGGACAAGAAGCTGCTCGCGCTCGATCTTGGTGCGCTGATCGCAGGCGCGAAATATCGCGGAGAGTTCGAGGAGCGACTGAAGGCCGTGCTGAACGAAGTCACGGCGGCGGCCGGCGGCATCATCCTGTTCATCGACGAAATGCATCAGCTTGTCGGCGCGGGCAAGACCGATGGCGCGATGGACGCGTCTAACCTGCTCAAGCCCGCGCTTGCGCGCGGCGAACTGCATTGCATCGGCGCGACCACGCTCGATGAATACCGCAAGCATGTCGAGAAGGACGCGGCTCTCGCGCGGCGTTTCCAGCCGGTGTTCGTGGGCGAACCGACCGTCGAGGATACCATCTCGATCCTGCGCGGCCTGAAGGACAAGTACGAGCAGCATCACGGCGTGCGCGTGACCGATAGCGCCATTGTTGCTGCGGCCACGTTGTCGAACCGTTACATCACCGACCGCTTCCTGCCGGATAAAGCCATCGACTTGATCGACGAGGCCGCAGCGCGGCTGAAGATGCAGGTCGATTCCAAGCCAGAAGAACTCGATTCCATTGACCGCGAAATCGTGCGGCTCAAGATCGAGCAGGAGGCGCTGA
>CAMBBO010000161.1 GCA_945862935.1 Pseudorhodoplanes sinuspersici
AAAATGCAGCGGCCGCTATTCCTCGAAGGCGAGGCGGGTGTCGGCAAGACCGAGATCGCGAAGGTCCTCAGCGAGACGCTCGGGCGAAAGCTCATCCGCCTGCAATGCTATGAGGGGCTCGACGTCTCGGCGGCCGTGTACGAATGGAATTACGCCGCGCAGATGATCGCGATCCGGCTCGGCGAGGCGCAAGGCACGACCGACCGCAGCCAACTCGAACACGACGTGTTCTCAGAACGTTTTCTCATCAAGCGGCCACTCCTGCAGGCGCTCGAACCCGATCCTGCAGGCCCGCCTGTTCTGCTGATCGACGAACTCGACCGTACCGACGAAGCGTTCGAAGCATTCCTGCTCGAAGTGCTGTCGGATTTTCAGGTGACGATCCCGGAGCAGGGCACGGTAAAGGCGGCGCATCCGCCCATCGTCATCATCACGTCGAACCGCACACGCGAAATCCACGACGCGCTGAAGCGCCGCTGTCTCTATCACTGGGTCGGCTACCCGGATGCCGAGCGCGAGCTTGCCATCGTGCAAGCGAAGCTGCCGGGTGTCGGCGGCAAGCTGTCGCGCGAGATTGTCGCCTTCGTGCAGAAATTGCGGAAGGAAGATCTGTTCAAGGCGCCGGGCGTTGCCGAGACACTCGACTGGGCGTCGGCCCTGTCCGAACTCGACGCGGTCGCGCTCGATCCGGCAACGGTGTCGGACACGCTCGGCGTGCTGTTGAAATATCAGGACGACATCGCAAAGCTCGATGGTGGCAAGGTCGGCGAAATTCTGAGCGACATCCGCGCCGAGTTGAGGGCTGCGGAGTGAGCGGCAAGCTCGCCGAGAACATCGTCTATTTCGCGCGTGCATTGCGCGCGGCGGGCATTCCGCTTGGGCCGCGCTCGGTGATCGATGCGCTTGAAGCGTTGCAGACCGGCGGGATCGGCACCAAGGACGATTTTTACTGGTCGCTTCACGCGGTGTTTGTGAAAAGGCGTGAACATTCGATTTTGTTCGATCAGGCATTTCGCATCTTCTTTCGAAAGCGCGCCTATCTCGAACGCCTAATGGCGATGCTGATGCCGCAGGTTCTTGCGCCATCGGACCCCGCGCCGCCGCCGGCTTCGCAGCGCGTCCTCGATGCGTTGTTCTCTGATGCCAGCCGGCAGCCTGAGAAGAAGGAGCGTGAGGTCGAGATCGACGCGCATCTCACCGTGTCGGACCGCGAGGTGCTGGAGAAAAAAGATTTCGCGCAGATGAGTGCTGCCGAAATCGCAAAGGCGCGCGCGGCGATAGCGCGGCTGGTGCTGCCGCTGAACGAGGTCCGCACGCGCCGGATGCGATCTGCGCCGCGCGGGCGACTGGTGGACATGCGCCGCACCTTGCGCGCGAGCATGAAGGCAGGCGGCGCGGTTATTGATCTGAAATATCTCGATGCAAAAACGAAAGAACCGCCAATCGTGGCGCTGCTCGATATTTCTGGTTCGATGAATCAATACACCCGGCTGTTCCTGCATTTCCTGCACGGCGTGACCGATGCGCGCAAGCGCGTCTCGACATTCTTGTTCGGCACGCGGCTCACAAACGTCACCCGCGCTCTGAAGGCGCGCGACCCAGATGAGGCGCTTGCTGCGTGTTCGGCGAGCGTGCTCGACTGGTCCGGCGGCACGCGCATCGGCACTTCGCTGGAAGCATTCAACAAGCAATGGGCGCGCCGCGTACTCGGGCAGGGCGCCATCGTGCTGCTGATTACCGACGGGCTTGAACGCGATCCGGGGAACCGGCTTGGTTTCGAGATGGACCGGCTGCATCGTTCGTGCCGGCGGCTGATTTGGCTTAATCCGCTGCTTCGCTACGAGGGCTTTGAGGCCAAGGCCGGCGGCATCCGCGCGATGCTGCCGCATGTCGACGAGATGCGGCCCATTCACAATCTGGATTCGATGCAGGAGCTTTGCCGCGCGCTGTCCGACGAGGGCAGCACGAAGGCCTGGCGCAACGCTGCGTAGGAGACTGCAATGATGCTCGCGCGTGACGAGGATATTCTGAAAGCCGCCGAAGACTGGCGCAAGCAAGGCCGCGCCGTTGCGCTTGCGACCGTAATCGAGACATGGGGTTCCGCGCCGCGTCCGGTTGGCGCGAACCTCGTGATCGACGGCGAAGGTAATTTTCTGGGTTCGGTGTCCGGCGGCTGCGTCGAAGGCGCGGTCGTCACCGAGGCGATGGACGTGATCGAGAGCGGCAAGGCCAAGACACTGGAATTCGGTGTCGCGGACGAGACCGCATGGAAGGTCGGCCTCTCCTGCGGCGGCACGATCCGCGTCTATGTCGAAAAGGTGGACTGACTTTGCGTCTCACCATCCTGTCGAACCTTAACGCCGAACGCGTAGCGCGCCGACCGGCCGTCATTGTCACCGACATGGCGAACGGCGAACACCGGCTGGTGAAAGCCGCCGATGTCGCAGGCGATGCGCTGAAGGACGTTCTCGAAAAGCACCTTCGTAGCGGTAAGAGCGGGCTTGAGGACACACCATCCGGTCAGGTGTTTCTCACGGTGTATGTCCCGCCGCCGAAGCTCGTCATCACAGGCGCGGTGCACATCAGCCAGGCGCTCTCGCCGATGGCGAAGATGGCAGGTTTCGATGTGACGATTGTTGATCCGCGCACGGCGTTCGCAACGCAGGAGCGTTTTCCCGATGTGAAAGTCATCGCGGAATGGCCGGACAAGGCGCTGCCGCCGCTCGGCGTCGACCGCTACACGGCGTTTGTCGCGCTGACGCACGATCCGAAGATCGACGATCCGGCCCTTTTGCATGCGCTGAACAGCGATTGCTTTTATATCGGCGCGCTCGGTTCGAAAAAGACGCATGCGCGACGGGTTGAGCGTTTGAAATCGCAAGGCGTGGACGATGCGGGCATTGCGCGCATTCATGCGCCGATCGGGTTGTCCATCGCCGCCGTGACGCCGCCGGAAATCGCCATCTCGATTATGGCGCAGATTGTTGCATCGCTGCGGCAGGCGCCGGAGGCCGCGCGATGAAATTCGGTCCCGTCGCGCCCGATTCCGCGCTAGGCGCGACTGCGGTGCATTCGATCCGCAAGGACGGCTTTGTTTTGAAAAAAGGTACGCGCATCGGCGCTACGGAAGTCGCCGCGATGCAGGCCGCGGGCATTTCCGAAATCGTGGTCGCCCGGCTTGAATCGGGCGATGTCACCGAGGACGAAGCTGCAGGCCAGATCGCTTGCGCCATCGCGGGCGAGGGCGTGAAGGTCGATACGTCGTTCACCGGCCGCTGCAATCTGTTTGCCGCGCATTCCGGCATTCTCGTTGTTGACCGCGTGGCGATCGACGCGCTCAATCGCGTGGACGAGGCGATTACGTTTGCGACCTTGCCGGAATTCAAGCCGGTGGTCGAAGGCGAGATGATCGCGACGGTGAAGATCATTCCATTCGCGGTCGGGCGCGATCCGTTGGAGCGCGCTTTGTCGCTCGCCGCGCGGGCAAAACCGCTCGTTCGCATTCAGCCTTACGGCATCCGCAAGGTCGGCGTGGTTTCGACGCGGCTGCCAGGCCTCAGCGACAAAGTGATCGACAAGACGATCAGGATTACAGAAGACCGGCTCGTGCCGACGGGCGCGCGCATCGTTGCCGAGCGGCGCATCGCGCACGAACAGGATGCGCTGACGCACGCGATCGAGGACCTTCGCAAGGAAGGCGCGGAGCTCGTGGTCGTGTTCGGCGCGTCGGCCATTGCGGATCGGCGCGACGTAATTCCGGCTGCGGTCGAAGCAGCAGGCGGCCGGATCGAGCATTTCGGCATGCCGGTCGATCCCGGCAACTTGATGCTGATCGCGGATGTTGGCGGTAAGCCGCTGATCGGGGCACCGGGCTGCGCGCGTTCGCCCAAGGAAAACGGTTTCGACTGGGTGCTGATGCGATTGCTCGCAGGCATTCCCGTGTCGCGCGAAGACGTGACCGGCATGGGCGTTGGCGGCCTACTGATGGAAATCGTCACGCGCCCGCAGCCGCGCGCCGAGGTGAAGGAAGGCCGGCGCATCGCAGCGATCGTGCTTGCGGCGGGGCGCTCAACCCGCATGGGCGGGCCGAACAAGCTTCTTGCCGACATTCACGGAAAGCCGATGGTGCGGATCGCCGCCGAACAGGCGCTTGCCTCGCAGGCGCGTCCGGTCGTCGTCGTCACTGGTCATCAGCGCGAGGAAGTCGAGGCTGCGTTGAAGGGCCTCGCCGTGACATTCGCGCACAACGCCGAATTCGCGGACGGCCTGTCCACGTCGCTGCGCGTGGGGATTGCGGCGCTGCCAGCGGATGCCGATGGCGCGGTGATCCTGCTCTCCGACATGCCGCAGGTGCAGAACACATTGATCGACCGCGTGATCGACGCATTCGACCCGGAAAAAAGCGCGCTTATCGTCATGCCGGTCATCGCCGGACAGCGCGGCAATCCGGTCCTGTGGTCGCGGCGGTTTTTCCCCGAGCTGATGGCGCTGCAGGGCGACGTCGGCGCGCGCCATTTGATCGCGCGCTTTGGCGAAGCCGTGCATGAAGTCCCGGTTGAGGGACAAGCCGCGCTCACCGACGTGGATACGCCCGAGGCGCTGGCGCAGGCCCGTACTGCTAGACCTTGAGCGCCATTGATCGGAAACCCCGACTCGTCTTTAAGCGGAGTGGGAGGGTCCAGGCATGATCCGGCAATTTATTGTCGTTGCGGCGCTGATCCTTTTTGGATTGGCGCCTGCTCAGGCTGCGGGCGCGCTCGCGGTCGGCACCTGTGGCGCTTACGGCGAAGCGCATGATTTCCCGAATGCCAGTGCGGCCCGCGCAAGCGCACTGCGGGAATGCCGCGGGCAGGGATGCAAGGTGGTCGCGAACCTGCGCGGCAATTGCGCGGCCTATGCGGTCGATAGTGCTAATCCGTGCGGCATGAGCGCTCATGCCAGCGGTCCGCATCTCGGCAAAGCGCAGAATGCTGCTTTGCGCGCCTGTTATTCCACGGGCGGCAAGGACTGCGTGATCCGCGTCTTTGTGTGCGACGGACGCTGAATAAGCGCGATTTTTGCTCGAACCGGGTTGGGGCTTGCCACGCGCGTTCGCCTGCGTTATTTATGACTGACCAGTCAGTCATAATTCGATCAGGACACCGTAATGGCGCGGGAACGCCGAAAGCAAAAACGGGCACGGGTGCCGGGGCGGCGGCCAAGGGCCGTAGCTCTGCAGGCCAAGCCTTCTCCCGGCAAAAAGAGCGAAGGTCGCGCGAGCCGCAGCGCCGCGCGGCGCGATGCAATTCTCGCAGCTGCGCTAGAAGAATTTTCCGTCGGCGGGTTTGCAGCGACAAGGCTCGATGACGTCGCCAAGCGCGCGGGTATCGCCAAGGGCACGATCTATCTTTATTTCAGTGACAAGGAGACGCTCTTTCAGGAGCTTCTGCATTCGATGTTTGCGCCTCTCGTTGGTGCCATCGGAAAAATTCCGTTCGACGATTTGCCGGCGCGTGAACTGGCCGAACGGATGATGGCGCTGTTCGTGCGCGAGGTGCTCGGCACGCGCCGTAAGGATGTGATCCGCCTCATCATCGCCGAAGGCCCGCGTTTTCCCAAGCTCGCCGAGTTTCACTATCGCGAAGTGATGGGCCGCGTGTTTCCTGTCCTCAAATCGTTTCTCACCCGCGCGGCCGAACGCGGCGAGGTCGATCCGCGCCTCGCGCAATTTCCACAATTACTTGTCGCGCCGGGCATCGTTGCGATTGTCTGGAAGGCCCTGTTTGAACGTCTCGCGCCGCTCGACGTCGAGGCGATGATGCGCGTTCATCTCGATTTACTGTTCGGTCCGAGGAAAGCTCAATGACCAGATCATTTTCATTTTCGCTTGTGTTGGCCGCGCTCGTCCTTGCCGGATGTTCGAAGCCACCGGAAAACCAGTTTCAGGGCTGGATCGAGGCGGATCTCATTTTCATCAGCCCGGACGAGCAGGGCCGTGTCGAATCCATGAGCGTGCGTGAAGGCGACCGCATCGACGCCGGCGTTCAGTTGTTCACGCTCGATGCCGACGTGCAGAAGGCGAATGTCGCAAGCGCGGAATCCACGCTCGCCAACGCAAGACAGAATTTCTCCCGCGCGCAGGAATTGCTGAAATCGGCCGCCGGCACGCAGCGCGCTTTCGACGACGCACAAGCCGCCTCGCGCGACGCCGAAGCGCGCCTCACCGTGCAGCAGACGCATCTCGCGCGCAGGCAGATGGCAAGCCCGGTCGCAGGTGTGGTGCAGCAGGTTTACTTCCGCCCCGGCGAGACGGTGCAGCCGGGCAAGCCGCTGGTGTCGATCCTGCCGCCGGGAAATCTGAAGGTTCGTTTTTTTGTGCCGGAGGGGCTGCTGCCGCGCATTCAGGTCGGCGAAAAGGTGAACGTGACCTGCGACGGCTGCGCGACTGATCTTACGGCGTCGATCAGCTTCATCGCGCACACGGCGGAATTCACTCCGCCGGTGATCTACAGCCTGCAGGAGCGCTCCAAGCTCGTCTTTCTGGTCGAAGCGCGGCCGCAGACACCGGAGCGCTTTCGTGTCGGCCAACCGGTCAGCGTCACTGTGACGCCGCGGGAGCCCGGAAAGTGAAAGGGCAATCCGACATCGCAATCGACGTCCACGGCCTGACAAAATCCTTCGACGGGCATGTGGTGGTCGAGGACCTGTCGTTGCAGGTGAAGCGCGGAACGATCTACGGATTTCTCGGACCCAACGGTTCTGGCAAGACCACGACCATTCGTATGCTGTGCGGGCTGCTGACGCCGGATAAGGGCGAGGGAACGTGTCTGGGTTTCGACATCCGAACGCAAGCCGACGAGATCAAGCTGCATGTCGGCTACATGACGCAGAAATTCAGTCTCTATCAGGATCTGTCGGTGCGCGAGAACCTGGAATTCGTCGCGCGGCTTTACGGCATGCCTGAACCGGAAGATGCCGCGCGCGAAATGATCAAGCGTCTTGGCCTCGACGGGCGCGAGAAACAACTTGCCGGCGAATTGTCCGGCGGATGGAAGCAGCGGCTCGCGCTTGGCGCCTGCACGCTGCCGGGGCCGCAGCTTCTTCTTCTCGATGAGCCGACGGCGGGCGTCGATCCGAAAGC
>CAMBBO010000162.1 GCA_945862935.1 Pseudorhodoplanes sinuspersici
CAACGTCGCCGGCATGAGCGCTGTCGCATCTTCCGATCTGCCGATGATTCAGAGTGTCGCCGCGCAGCGATTCGCAGCTGCGCTTCGAGAGGTCCGCGCGTCCGCGCTGCAACTCGCAACCATAGAGGCCATGATGAATTCGAAATCTCTCGACCAGCCCGAGCCCATCAAGAAGGACCGATAACGATGTTACGCAAAGATCATCGTCCGGATGTCAGGCGCTTCGACTGGGAAAAGCATCGGACCCAGGAGCCGTTCGCGCAAATGTGGAAAGCTGCTCTCACGCTGCAGGACGCGCGAGATAGCGCCATCGCGAAGGCAAGCGCGTTGAACCGTTCGCCGGACTTCACGCCGACCGGCCGCTCTAACGCGAAGCGGGACTATGCGACGCAGGTGGTCGCGCCGGTCCTCAAAGACGCGCTACGCGCCATCAAGCTTGCTGACGAAAATATGGAGCGTATCCGTTCGACGATGGCGCCAAAGCCTCTCGACAAAGCGGACCTCGCGGGCGCACTCAAGCGCCAAGAGATTCGGGGTTGGCTGCGCTCGCTTTCGGATTCCAAGCGTGTGTCGATGTTGATGGGCCCGGACAAGATTAATCCCGACATCGCGGCCGCGATTATCGAACAGCCCGCCGAACTCTCCGGCGTTACCGAGAAGCTTCGTGCCAGTCTCCAATTCCGTGCACACGCCGCGCAGTATCCGGAAGAGGCGCGAACGATGGATCTGATCGACCAGGCGCAAGAGACGTTGGACCGTGCCCTGCAGTCGAGCGTGACCGAACTGCGCTCTCAGCTTGAGGTGCCGGAACTGGCCGAGCTCGCCGGCATCGCGCCGTCGCATGCGGAAAAGCTCAGCGAAATTCTGAACCAAGGTGGTGAGCAGACGTAATCGAATTCCGGCGGCTCAGCCGCGGCCGGATGGCGCGCGTTACTCGTTCGCGCGTCACAGGGCGCGAGGCAGTTGCTCAGCACAGCTGCTTCGCGCCGCTCATTCCATAGGAGGACATTGCAATGCCAGGCCAAGACATCTCAAAGTTGGCTGTCATTGTTGATAGCCGGCAGATCGACCAGGCGAGCAAAAGTCTCGACAACTTTTCCGGTGCGTCTCGACGCGCCGATACGGCCAGCACCGCGACAGCCGGTAAGTTCCGCACAGCCGCGCTCGCCGCACAAGCGCTGCCCGGCCCCATCGGCATGGTCGTGGGGCAAATCGGAATTTTCGCACTCGGCGCGACCGCCGCAGCCGCAGCCGTCGGCGGGATGGCATTCGCGGTGGGGACGAACGCCGTTCAAGCTTTCTCCCAGCTCCAGCAGGAGCAGGTGACCTATAACGCCGTGCTGCGCGCCACAGGTCAGGCGGCCGGAAAGACCGGTGACGATATCGAGGATCTGGCCAGCTCCATTCGAAATTCCACGACCGCGACAGAAGGTACGGTTCGGCAGGCCTCAGCGGTGCTGCTGACATTCCGCTCGATCGCGGGTGATCGCTTCGACGACGCGCTTCGGCTTTCGCAAGACCTCTCCGCGGTCGGCTTCGGTAGCATGACCTCAGCCGCGACAATGCTGGGCAAGGCACTCGAAAATCCGGTCGAGGGCTTATCTGCGCTGCGGCGGGCGGGTGTGTCGTTCTCGGAAACTCAAAAGCAGATCATCAAGAACTTCGTCGAGACAGGGCAGGCCGCGCAGGCTCAGCAGACAATCTTGAACGGCGTTCGCCAGCAAGTCGGCGGCGCCGGCGCAGCACAGGGCAGCACTCTTGCGGGTGCGAATAATCAGCTGGCGGAGGCCACGAACAATTTGCTCGAACGTTGGGGCCAGCAAATTGTGAAAGGTACGCGGCTCACAGAAGTGGTCCGTGGCCTGGCATCGGCGATCGACGGGGTAAACAAAAAGGCCGAGCTCGCGGCCTCGCCGCAGGGCGAACTCGACAGGCTGCTTCAGGAACGGGCGGCGCTCACGCGCGGCGGATCGATCCCGCAATCAGGATTGATGCGAAGCGGATCGAACGCCGCGGCCGCGGCACTCGATGCGAAGATCGCGATCGCGCAACAGGCTGCAGCCCTCGTCGATCTGCGGCGGCAGCAGGCTGCGCTGCTGGCGCAGAACGCATCTATCGAAGCTTCCGAAGAAACCAAGCGCGCGGCGATCTCTGGAGTTGTGTCGCTCATCCAGAAGGAAAACGAGGTTCTCCGTCTCGGTGCGATCGACCAAGAGGTGCTGCAGCGCGTTCGGACGGCGCAGATCAACACATCGACGGACGAGGGCAGGGTCGCGCAACAGCGGATCAAGGACCTGGTCTCCGAACAATTCTATTTGAAAAACGCAGTTGCGCTCGAAACCACGCGGGTCTGCCTCCTTGGCGACAGCGCCGCGCACACGAAACACGAGGATCAAAATGACCGCGGTCAACATCGTCCGGCTGCCGCAGTACCAGCGGATATTCGTTTTGTGCGACGGAGCGCACTACGCGGACGGGAAGCTCCAGGGGATCGGCACGAAGGTGATGACCGCGCCGCATTGGCCGGGGATCATCACGTCGCGCGGGGCGACGGTGCCGGCAGCGATCTTGTCGCGCTTGCTGATGATTGCATTCGAGACCTTCGACCTGATGGTCGCCGGTATCGAAGCGAAGCTGCCTGAGTTTGTCGATCGCTACGCGTTCAACGATTGGGAGCCAGCGAGCCAAACGGAAATGATCATCGCCGGCTGGTCGACTGAACGAGACCGTCCGGAAAGCTACGTCATCAACATCAACGACCAGCTCCCGCCAGGAGCGAGCGCCCCCGGAAGCATCGTGCCGCAAGCGTACAAGCTCCAAGAGCTGCCGGCGTGCGTCTCAGGACCGCCGATCGTTCACACGACCGAGGCGGAAGCGTTCGGCTTCAGTGGCGTCCACATCGGCGGACCGATGGAAGACATCGTTGCGGAGCTAGTTCTGCAAATCGAAATCCAGCGGCGTTGGGGCGCAACGCAACTGATCCCGTGCTGCGTAGGCGGCTTCGCGGAGCTGACGATCATCCGGCCGGAGTGGATTGAGCAGTCGGTGTTGCGACGCTGGCCGGACAAGATCGGCCAACTCATCTCGCCCGAAACAGCCGGTCAGTAAGAAATGGCGGAAGCCACCCCAAATGGTATCAAGTCTGTAGTCCTTCGCGCCAATGTTTCGTCGCGCCAATCGCACGGTCCCACAGGGCATGAATCTCTGGCCGCCGCGGGTTCTTATCGAGCGCCACACAAACTGAGCAGATCGCGAGCCATGCCTCGGCGCGCCGGTCGTTATTGCGCTTTTCGCTGTCCAAAACATTTCCGCTTGGCACAGCCACAAGCTGCGCTATCGATGCAACCTCAGTAGGGCCGCCGCTATTGGCGCGAAGCAATTCCAAGTCCTCGATCGCACGCTCGGCGATTTCAATATTCCGATCAGTTGTGTTCAATGTCGCCTCCGCTTAAGCCGGTCGACTCATGTATGCGCCGCCTCGGCGCGACCGTCGCTTCGCTGCAATGTCGGGGAAGAGCTTGGCAAAGCCGTCTTCGCGAACGATTAGAGATGTAAGAAAGTCGGGCAGTTCGGCGCGATTTATTTGAACGAAGCCCGGGAAATGTGCCGCTAGCATTCGTTCGTCCGGCAGCCCAAGGAAGATGATCTGAGATGTGGCGGTGCGATCGACACTGAACATCATCACGTCGTGCGATCCGCCGGTCGCCTGCATCAATTCGGCTACCCGATCCTGCAGAGGGGCCCATTGCGTCACATTCATTTCGCGCTTGGCAAAAACCGTCATCGGTAAATTCCTTTTGGTTGAATTGCCCTAGACAGCCCAAGCGAAATGGCTGTTTTGCGGCAGGATTGCAGCGATTTATTCGTCGAAGGCCGCAATCGGCAGACGTCATCGTTCTCTACGCCAGCGCGCATGGCATTGCCGACCGATGTGGCCTTGCGGGCAATAGTCCAAAACCGTGTCTAAGTGCTTGATGAGTTTGTCGGCGCCGAACTCGTTGAGAAGACTTTGCGCGGCGAAGCGCCTCACCATCTCGCAGGGTCGACACGAGATCACAAGCTCACGGTACGAATTGAGATCGGATAGTCGAGCGCTTTCGTTCGCCGCTATCTTGGGTGACGTGGCGCGAAAATCAAAAAGAACGCTTTCCCACCATTCGGCATTTGATTCAGTCGGACCGAGATCGCGCTCATTGCTGATGTCCAGGGTGCCATCCGATCGCTCAATCAAACGAGCTTTAGGAATCGAAACTCGCCCCTCGACTTGGCGGCGTTCCCAATAATACGGTTTGAGGCGGGACATGGAGGCGCACCTTGTTGCGGCGTGCCCTCCGTAGTTGCATCCTGTCGCGTCCCGTATCGCGCTTCAAGTCGTCATAACGGATCGTATTTTGATCCCGGTGTTGCCCCCGCGCGCAGGCCGCCGGCGTCGATCATCTTGGAAAGCCGTTTTGTTGGCTCAAGCACGACGCGACCAACTGGTCGCATACCGGTCGATCCAAATAAGAAAGAGGCCGCTGGTTAGGCGGCCTCTAAGGGTCGAGCGGAGGCGTGGCTGGGGTTGCCCGACCTTTTCAATTCAACGGGCGTGGGCGCACTCGCGGCGGTCTCGTTGAAGTCCAACCATCCGTCCCTTCAATATAGCGAGCTGCCGCGCGGTATCGGTCGTGACATGTCCGGCCGCCCGCAGATCGTCGAGGGTCTTTGTTTGTTTATCGATTTGCGACTGAAGTGCCACAATATCCAGATCGACGGGCGACGATGTTGAGATGGGGATCTGTTTCCTGAAGCCGAGCGCCATACGCATGTCCTCCCATAGGCGAGAAACGCAGTCGGCCTCTCAGCCACTGATGCCTAAGCGACCGTAATCAAAATGTAAGGAGGCGGGCACTTGGGGTCTGAGCAAAAGTGCTCACCTCGATTTGGCTGGGAGGGACGCTACCTTTTTCTCTTCGGGTGATCGCCGCGAATGGCACGAAATTCGTCCGGACCTTTGAGCAGGCGATCTTTACGTTTTTTCTGCTCTCCCGACGTTGCCGAACGGTCTGTCATGCGGTCGATCTCCTTGCCGGCCAAGTGAATGGCTTTCCTCGGCGAGGCTGTTTTGAGGCCAGCCGCGACGAGTTGCCGGATCGCCTCTGACACGTTGGAAACCGGCTTTTGGCGGGAGCGCCATTTCTCGATCGCGTCGATCATCTTCTGATCGAAGCCGATGATCTTCTTTACAGGGTAAAGCTCAGGTCGGGCCATTTTCACACCTCAGTTATTTCGCATATGCGGTATTGACAAGCAGGAGTTTCGCATATACGGTATTCGAGAACTGCAATCAAGCGAGTCTTCACAAAGAGGAGGTCCCATGGAGATGAGCGCAACCACACCTATCGCCGAACTATTCGCGCGGAGGCCATCTGTCTATGAGCGAAGCGAGGCTGCGATGGATCGATGCGAGCAAGCCCGTTCGCCGCTGGGGTCGCCCGAGGATATTGCCGCCACAGTCGCCTACGGGGAGCTTTGGGCCCTCGATGACAAGATCATGTCGGAGCCAGTCACTTGCCTTCGCGACCTGGCAATCAAAGCGAAGGTTGTCCAAGCGCACCACTTTGAAGGCGATGGCTACTACGACGATCAGGTCGCGCAGCTGCTGGCCGACATTGAGCGCCTCGCGGCACACTAACTCGGCTGTAGCGTTTCCACGGGCTATTGCCCAGCTGGCGAGCGAGAACGCAGGGCCCTTGGCCCGCTGGGCGCAGAGAACACGCACCGCATCAGCCACCCCGGCGTAAATCCGCGCCGGGGTTTTTCTTTCAGCGAAAGAGGACCACATGGGAGCGACAACCGGAATCGAGTGGACGGACTCGACATTCAATCCGTGGGTCGGTTGCACGAAGCTCGCGCATCCTGCCGGATCAGCGTGCGACCACTGTTATGCCGTCGCCTTCGGTCGACGGCTCGGCGTGCAGTGGGGCGGAGATCGAAAACGAACCCGTCCCGAAAATTGGAAGAAGCTGCGAGATTGGAATGCAGATGGTCCGCGCTTCCAGCGCGCGCATGGTCGGCGGCAGCGTGTCTTCGTCGCCAGCTTGGCCGACTGGCTCGACAACCAAGTCCCACTCGAATGGGTGCACGACCTCTGTGCTGAGATCGACACCTGCACCAATCTCGATTTCCTGCTGCTGACAAAGCGAACGGAGAACTACCGCAAGCGCACGCCGAAGTCGTGGCATGACGGGTCGCCGGCGAACGTATGGCTCGGCGTCACCGTCGAGGATCGACTGCGCTATAAGAAACGCTTTCCGTTGATCGCGCGCATCCCAGCTGCCGTCCGCTTTCTCAGTTACGAGCCTGGCACGGGACCGCTCGGCGATCTAGATATCGGTGTCAGTGTCATTCCGCACTGGATTATTACCGGCGGACTGAGCGGAGTAGCTCGCGAGCGCTCGACGATCTTCCCGCCCGACGCCGTGCGCGAGACGCGCGACCAATGCCAAGCCGCTCGCGTGGCGTTCTTTCACAAGCAGTGGGGACACTACGGAAACAACCCGCTTATCATCGAGCAGGGCATGACCATCGCGCAGGCGCGCGAGATCGATCCAGACGATGGTCCGAACAAAAACGGGAAGGGCGGTGCGTTGTTGGATGGTCGCCTCTGGCGAGATTTCCCGACTTCGGGTTAGGTTCGGAACCGGAAGAAGTTTGCGCACGCACTGGACGAGCGCGGTAAGCTTGGCAAGGCCGGGAAGTTAAATGACCACTTCAAACACTACTCCACCTGGTGTGCCGCTCAATGAACGGGAGCGGATTGCGATCATCATGGAAGAGTACAAAACGCTCCGATCTGAGATGATCCAGCGTCACACTGCCTTTATGCAGGTTTTTGCGCTCGCCACTTCTGCGTTGGTCGCACCATAGGGTTCACGATCACACAGGGCGCTTTCTGGGCGGGGTTTGTGACAGTGCTCGCGTTAATATCAGGAGTTTTGATCGGGTTGCTAATTTTGGATAACGACAGTCGCGTGTTGTCGAGCCGACTTCAAGAGATAGAGACAACGATCAATGAAAGAGCGGGGGAGCGACTCCTGTGCTGGGAATCTAGCCGCGG
>CAMBBO010000163.1 GCA_945862935.1 Pseudorhodoplanes sinuspersici
CACGATGCTGGTGCTGCCGAACGGGGTCAATCTCGGCTGCCGCCTGATCGACTTGTCGCTGTCGGGTGCTGCGGTCGCAACCGACCAGCGTCCCGCGATGGGCGCGCTCGTCACTCTCGGCAAGGTACAGGGGCGCGTCGTGCGTCATCTGGAAAATGGCTTCGCCGTGGAGTTCCTGCGGATGCAGCATCCCGACTTCATCGAAGAGAGCGTCACCGGAGCGTAAACGCTTCGTTGCTGCGCGGAGCGCGATCGCGCATCTGCACCGTGCCATCGCACCGCATTTTCGTCTCAAATCTTCCGATCAATCGAAGTTAATTCGCGCCCGCGCGACGCATGCGAATGCGCGCCGCATCGCGCTGCACAGAGTTAATCGCGCGCATTTTAATTAAATTCGAATGGCGCGCATTTGAATTAATTTCGCTGCGAACACGATTCAAATTTTCCGACGTTTTGAATTTCGTTCGCATCAAATCAATCGTGGCGGATTAGCGGCACCACAAGCCGCATGTGGGAGGTTGGCCTCAACAACGGGAGGGGCCAACCCATGGACAGAACGTTCTGCGGGATTTTGAAAAGTGCGAGCGCGGCGATAGCCGTGGCGTGCGCGCTGACTGCGACCGCGAGCGTCGCTGCCGAGCGCCCCTTGTTCGTTTCGCTTGGCGACAGCGCCCGCGCGCCGATTGGCTGGATCGATTTTTGCGGCCGTTACGCCGGCGAATGCGATGCCAAGGCGAGCGTGCCGCGCGACGTCGTGCTCACCGCGCAGGCGTGGAAGGATCTCGTCCGCGTCAACAAGTGGGTAAACGACAAGATCAAGCCGATCACCGACATGGATCATTGGGGCGTCGTCGAACAATGGGATTATCCCGATGACGGCAAGGGCGATTGCGAAGATTACGCGCTGCTCAAGCGCAAGATGCTGATCAAGGCCGGCTGGCCGCGCGAAGCGCTGCTGATGACGGTCGTGCGCGAGAAAAGCGGCGACGGCCATGCGGTGCTGACGGTGAAAACCGACAAGGGCGAGTTCGTGCTCGACAATCAGGTCGCCGACGTCCTGCTCTGGTCGGAAACCTCGTATCGCTTCGTCAAGCGCCAGTCGCAGGCCAATCCAAACACCTGGGTTTCGCTCGGCGATCCGCGCCCGGCGACATCCACCGCATCTGCGCGCTGATTTAGGAAAAACGAAATCGCTGTCCGGTCACGTCCCCACCCCTCCCCGTCCCCGATCGGACAGTGCGCGCCCGGCTCTCCCCCCAGAGCCGGGCGCACCCTTTTTTAGGATGCAGGTTCCGTCAAGCGTAGCGTAGCCCAACCAAAGCGAATAAGACGGTCGCACGCTCTGACAAACTCGCGCCGAGGACTTCTTGTGGCCATTTATAAAGCTCGGGAAAGAAAACTGCCGCCGCTTAACGCCGGTGAGATTGTCGCGAGGGTTTTGGAAGACATTGGCATTTCGACGCGCGATGGGAATTTCGACGAAAGATCTCGTCAGTCTCTGCCGTGGCAATTCCAGTATGTCTGCGGAATTGGCGCTACGGATCGGAAAATATTTCGGCAACGGTCCAAATCTTTGGATCAATCTCCAAACAAACTATGACTTGTTCTTCGCAAAGAAAAAACTCGCAAGGTTTTTGAAGAAAATCAAACCCCTGAAAGCCAAACGATGAAACCGTCCAGCAAGAAGAATAGAGTTGGCGCGAAAGAAAAAGCCGCGGTCAGGCGAGATAATACAAAGTCCAACGCGTATCGCACATCGGCCGCTTTGCTAAGAACGATACGGGTAAGACAGGATGGAAACTCATACCTGATAACATGCCCGTCACTTCCGGACGTGACTACATTTAGCGTAACGTCAACGGATATCGTTCGTCACGCGAACGATGCGATTGAAGAATCGCTCGCAACTCGGAGAGCCGAAAAAAAAACGTACCGGGGAAAGAGAAGAAAACGCTCTAGGTCGCGCGAACCGATCGACGCCGCTGAGTGCAGCTACGCCGCGATCACGCCGATCGCTTCGAGCGCCATGACGACGACGGTGCCGGACATCATGCTCCAGAAGCCCGCAAGCACTGTGGCAAGCGTGACGAAACCGAACGTGCGATGCGGGTCTTCGTCGCGGACGATGTTCATGATGATGATGAAGGGTGCTGCGAACACCAGAAACGGAATGCTCGCAAGCGCCCTCACGCGGGCGTCGCGGCGGCTCAGCTCCTCGAAGCTCGCGGGCCTGCGCGTCACCATCTGATAGCCGTTGGCGACAAGCCCCGCGACCGCGAAGCCGAGCGCAAGCACAACAAGAGACTGAAACGCGGAAATCGACACGGACGCACCCCACTCGAAAAATCGAGCGGAATGTCGCAGGGGGTCAGGGCCTCCGCCAGCACTTCGTTAACAAGTGGTTAACGCACCCGATAACTTGTTAACGGCTGGCGAATCCTCGCAGTGCATAATCGGCGTCGATTCGAGGAGACATTCCATGTCGATGGCGCACGCGCATTACGGTCATCGCTACGCGCCGCGAAAGCGGCACAGCCTGCTCACGCTTCCGGCGCTGATACTCGCGGGCGGGATCGTGCTGGCGGTTGGCTTTGTCGCCTATGTTTTGTGGCCGCGCTGGCCGGCCGATCCGGTCGCGCTCGATGCGCCATTCATTCCGATCACCATCGGAGGCGCCATCTTCAACGTGCCTCCCGCCGCGATCCGCCGCCCGATCCAGCGCCGCCCCGGCACGCAGGATCGCGTCGACCTCGCGTATCTGTGGCCCTCGCTCACGCCACCCGATCCCGCGATCAAGCCCGAGCCGGTGTTGTCGGCAAGCGCGCTCGACCGCGTCTTCGTCACGATCACCGCGAGCGACGGCCTGCCGCCCTCCGAACGCATCAAGACGATCTATCCGCGCTATCTCGACACGCGCATCGGCGCAGGACCGGACGGCCTTGCGATGCAGCCGTTCAAGGATGCGACGCCCTACAAGGGCGAGGAACTGATTTTCGATCCCGCCGACGCGGAGCGTTTCACGCTGCGTTGCTCGGACAACGGCAAGGCATCGACGCTCGGCATCTGTCTTTATGAGCAGCGCGTCGGCGACGCCGACATTGTCGTGCGTTTTCCGCGCGACTGGCTCGGCAACTGGCAAATGGTGCGCGAGCGGGTGGAAAAACTCGTCGCGAATTTCCGGGCGGTGGTGCGGTAACGCGCCCTCGCCCGCCACATTTCCTCTTCCGATTTTCTAGTCCAGAAGACGCGTCTGCTCGCGCAAGAAGAAGGCGCGTCGCGCCAGAAGAACCACCGCTTCTTCGCATCACCCCGGAATAATTTTCTCTTTGGCTCTCTTGGGCAAAAGCGCAGCAAAAAGGCGGCAAGCGCATCGCGCTGCCGCCTTTTGGCAGATGAATTGAAATCAGGCGTTACGGTTCGAGATCGGTCGACAGGATCGCCATCTGGAAATTGTAGGAAAGATCGTCGTCCTCATCGTCGACGAACAGCACGCCGATGAATTCCTCGCCGATATACACTTCCGCGGAATCGTCCTTTTTCGGACGCGGCACCACGCGCAGCATCGGATTGTTGAATACCTTTTTCAGGTAAGCGTCGAGTTTCTTGATCGTCAGAATGTCCACGTTTGGTCCTTGCGAAACGAGAAAAATTTAGCTGCCGAGATCGATCAGCATCTGGTCCATGCTGCGCGACGGCTCCGGGCAGCCGGCACTGCCGACAACGCGCGCAGGCACGCCTGCGACCGTCGTATTGTTTGGCACGGATTTCAGAACCACCGAACCCGCGGCAATGCGGGCGCAATGGCCGACTTCGATGTTGCCGAGAATTTTTGCGCCCGCACCAATCAGCACGCCGCGCCGTATTTTCGGATGACGGTCGCCATCTTCCTTGCCGGTGCCGCCGAGTGTGACGTCCTGCAAAATCGACACATCATCCTCAACCACAGCGGTTTCTCCGATCACAAGCCCGGTTGCGTGATCGAGGAAAATGCCGCGCCCCATCGGGACATTTGGATTAATGTCGGTCTGAAACACAGCCGACGAGCGGCTCTGCAGGTAAAGCGCGAAGTCCTTGCGCTGATGACGCCACAGCCAATGCGCGAGACGATGCGTGACGATGGCGTGGAAGCCTTTGAAGTAGAGAAGCGGCTCGATGAAACGGTCGGCCGCCGGATCGCGATCGACGGTCGCAACGATGTCGGCGCGGAACGCGTCGCCGGTCTGCGGTTCGTCCTTCAGCGCCTCTTCGTAGGCCTGGCGGATCATCTCGCCCGACACGTCGGCATGATGCAGGCGTTCGGAGGCGCGATGCACGACGGCGGTCTCAAGCGAGTCGTGATGCAGCACGGTCGAGTAGATGAAGGTCGCAAGCTCCGGCTCGCGCCGCACGATTTCCTCGGCCTCGCTGCGCACGCGCTGCCACACCGGATCGACCGTACCGATCGCGGCTTGCCGTTTTTGCTGCTGCGCCATGGAAATCTCCGGTGGGAATGCTGGGCAACGATTGCGCTGGGTCTATGACATAAAGATTGAAATTCAGCTATGCCAGCCCCGAAAGGCAGCCCGTCTGTAGAATAATATTCTAGGACGTCCCGGCGCGTAATTGCGCGAGGAAGTCCAGAACTGCGCCAGAAAAACTGTCGTTTCTGTCCCCTGCCACCATGTGGCGCGCGCCCGAGACATCGACATAGCGCGCATGCGGGACAAGCTTGAGGAAGTCGCGCATGTGTTCCTCCTTGACCAGATCCGACGATGCGCCGCGCACCAGCAACGCTCGAATTTCAACGCGTTGTGCGGCTTGCGCGAGCCGCGATTCAAAAGCCTCGCGATTTTCCGTAACGTTGCGTGGCCCCTCAAGAAAGCGCGGGTCCCAATGCCAGCGCCATCGCCCGTCCGGCGACAGCCGCAGGTTCTTCTTTAAGCCCTCGTCACTCGCAGGCTTTGGGCGATGCGGCAGATAATCGGCCACCGCCTGCGCCGCCTCGCCTATTGTCGCAAAACCCTCGCGCGCATGCGCGCGCATAAAGCCGTGGATCTTCGCAACGCCGTCCGGGTCGATGCGCGGGGTGATGTCGACCAGAACAAGCGCGGAGAACACTTTCTCTTCTTGCGCGAGGAGCGCTGCTATTCCTCCAAGCGAAGCTCCGATGACAACTGGTTCTTCGCCATATCTTCTGGTCAGATTCCGCACGACTTCTGCGGCATCTTTGGCGAATTCTTCGAAAGAATAACGCCCGTCCGAAATCCATTCGGAATCGCCGTGACCGCGCTGATCTATAGAACAGGCGACATAATTTTTCAGCGCAATGGCCTGCGCCGTCGCACCCCAAGCATGCCGCGTCTGGCCGCCGCCATGAAGCAGCAGCACCGGCGCACCGGAGGCCCCCCATACATCAGCGACGAGTTTGTTTCCGGAAGCGCCAATGAATGTTTCGGTCGCGAACGAAAGCGTCATGCGCGCTCTTGCAGGAACGCCAGCACGCCTTCCTTGAAGACGCGGTCGCCGACGGCGATCATGTGATCGCGTCCGGGAATATCGAGGCAACGCGAAGCGGGAATGAGCTTTGCAAGTTCAGGCCCCGATCCCGCGATGGTATCCTTCGTTCCAACCGCGACCAGAATGGGGCCGTGAAGGTTTGCCGCCTCCTCGCGCGTCAGCGTCTGGCGTGAACCGCGCATGCAGGCTGCGAGCGCCTTCAGGTCCGACTTGGTCTGCTCCGCGAATATGCGAAACATCCGCTCGACCGGATCGGTGATGGCGAGTACGGATGGCGCTTCGAGCGCGACTGCGATGCTTTCCGGCAGGCCTACGCCCTCGACCAGCTTGACGCCAAGCCCGCCCAAAACAGCTGAGCGCACGCGCCCGGAATGGTCGCGCACAAGGAATGCCGTGATCCGCGCGCCCATGGAATAGCCCATGACATCGGCGCGTTCGATGGAAAGATGATCCATCAGTGCGCGCGCATCCTCCGCCATCAACGCTGAATGATAGTCCGCAGGATTGTAGAGCTTCGTCGATTGGCCGTGGCCGCGATCGTCGAGCGCGATGACCCGCCGCCCCGCACGCTTCAGCGTCGCAACCCATCCGGTCGCGACCCAATTCACTTCCTTGTTGGAAGCAAAACCATGAACGAGAACGACAGGCTCGCCCTCGCCTTCGTCGAGATAGGCGATTTCAATGTCGCCGTGTTTAAAGCTCGGCATGCGTGCTGATCTATAACGTGGAGGGAAGGAACGGCTGCTTCTAGGCCCTGACCGCACCCAACGCCAGTGCGCGTTCGCGCGCGGCAAGGTCGCGCTCGCGGGCGACGAGGCGCTTGGATTTCTTGCGCTGCAGATGCCGCTGGGTGGCGCGTTCGACTGCGCCCTTCGCCGACCAGACAAATCCGAACACCATGAGCAGTGCGCCGAAAATCCACAGCGCGAGATCGAATGCTGCAACCGTCAGCGCGATCGCGCCACGTCCGAGGAATTTCAGCACCGCGCGGGTCTTGCCGCCCTGCTTTTCAGCGAGCTTCGCAACGCGGCCGATTTCCTTTGGCGTTTCGGCAAGCTTCAGCGCGTCAAGCGCGCCAGCCGTGCCGGCCTTGGCCTGAACGCGGCCGACATCCTTGATCATTGTCAAAAGTCCGCCAGCCTTCTCGACCTTGACCGCTTCGCGCGCACCACGAACCGCGACCGCAGGCGTGGTCAGCGACGCACCGGCCAAACCCTTGCGGAGCGCGGTCCATTCGACAGCATCGCGCATCGAACGCGTCATCCACTCGCCGAGCCGCGTTCCGAGGCGTCCGGTCTTGCGCGCAGCCTTGACCACAGTCAGGCCAACGCGCGCAGGCGCACCGACGCCCAGTGTCGCGTAAGTGCCTGCGGTGATCGCAAGGCCCACGGCCGAAAGACCAAGAATGAGATGATCGACCTTCTGGCCCGACGCCCAGCGCGATCCTTCGCGCACGGCATCGCGAATGTCACCGAACACAAACAGGTCGCCAAGCGCCGTTCCCGCAAGACTCACCATGTCGTCCGGCTCGCCGGTGATGAAACCCTTGGCGAATGCGGTCGCCTTCGCCGATGTCGTGTCCGCAGCCGCACGTTCCGCTTCG
>CAMBBO010000164.1 GCA_945862935.1 Pseudorhodoplanes sinuspersici
GTTGCGGATTTGCAAAAGGCGATCTCGTTGTCGGCATCGTGCGCCGTCCCGATCCCGTGCCGTGCGCTGCTTGCGCGTCGGGCGAATGGGATATGTGCCTCAACGGTCTTTATACCGAGCGGGGCATCAAGGAGCGCCACGGTTTCGGCGCGGAGTTTTTCCGCATCGAACCGGAATTCGCAATCAAAGCCGACCCTTCGCTCGGCGTGCTGGCGGTGTTGACCGAGCCCACCAGCGTCGTTGCGAAAGCCTGGGACCATGTCGATGGCATCGGCCAGCGCAGCGCCTCGTGGAAGCCGCGTTCGGTTCTCATCACAGGCGCAGGCCCGATTGGATTGCTCGGCGCGATGATCGCAGCGCAGCGCGGGCTCGACATCCATATTCTGGACCGGCATCGCACAGGACCGAAGCCTGAACTCGCCGCAGCGCTTGGCGCGACCTACCACTCAAGCGCGGCTTCACTTGGCGATATGACCTTCGACGTGGTGCTGGAATGCACGGCGGCATCGCCGGTGATCGTCGAGGCAATGAGCCGCTGCGGGCCGAGTGGAATTGTATGTCTCGTCGGCGTTTCGGCGGCGGGCCGAAAGGGCGAGTTCGACATTGGCGGGTTCAACCGCAAGGCCGTGCTCAACAATGAGGTCGTTTTTGGCAGCGTGAATGCAAACCTGAAGCATTACCGCGCAGCCGAACAGGCGCTCTTGCGTGCTGATCGCGGCTGGCTCGATCGCCTGATTACCCGCCGCGTGCCGCTGGATCGCTGGACCGAGGCGCTGGAAAGCCGCCCCGACGACATCAAGGTTATTGTCGATTTCGCAGATTGAACCCGAACGTCTGTTTGCCCGACCAATCAGATCGTCATGACGAAGCTGCGCGCGCGGCGCTAGGGCAGGTAATAGAAATAAAGGAAGCCGAACGCGACGCAGATCAATCCAGTGCTGATGGTCAAAACTGCCAGAACCGGCCGGTCGAGAAAGCCCTGCCGGGCCTTTACCGGCGATACGACTTCGCCGTCGCCTGCCTGTGGTGTCGTCTGTGTCGTTGCCATGTCGTTCTCCCATGTCTGATGTGGGACAACGCTGGTCGGGGAGAGGCAGTTCCGCTGCGGCAACCGCGGCGAAATTCCGCCCCATTCGTGCTATCGTGCTGCGTGTCGCGAACTGAGTTTCAACGTCCGGTATTTCACGCGATTTAAGGGAGCATTGCATGTCCACCGCGGGTTGGGTCGTTATCGGCGCCATTGTGCTGATCGCTCTCTGGGCGATCATGATCTACAACGGCCTTGTCGGCATGCGGCAGCGCGTCAGTCAGGCTTTTGCCGACATCGACGTGCAGCTCAAGCTGCGGCACGATCTCATTCCAAATCTGATCGAGACGGTGAAGGGCTACGCGACGCACGAGCGCGGCACGCTCGAAGCGGTGGTGCAGGCACGCAATGCCGCAATCGCTGCCCAAGGCCCGGCCCAGCAGGCCGCTGCCGAGAACATGTTGTCCGGCGCGCTGCGCCAGTTGTTCGCGCTGTCGGAGTCCTATCCCGACCTGAAAGCGAACACGAATTTCCAGCAATTGCAGACCGAGCTTTCCGACATCGAGAACAAGATCGCGGCGTCGCGCCGGTTCTTCAACAGCGCGGTGCAGGAATACAATACGGGCATCGAGCAATTCCCTGCGGCGCTGTTCGCGGCGTCGTTCGGGTTCAGCCGCCGCGAGTTCTTTGATCTTGGCGAAGCGCGGACGCAGCTTGAACAGCCGCCACAGGTGAAATTCTAGTTCGGCGGCAAGCCTAAGGCGGTGAGCGATGGCCGCTTACGGCCTCTATTCGCATATCCAGTCAAACAAGCGGCGCTCCATCGCGCTGCTGATCGGTCTATTTTTCCTCGTCTATGTGATGGTCTATGCTGGCGCTTTGCTGGCGGAAGCCTTCACCGGCGACGCCTCGCTCGACTGGCTGTTGCAGGCGGCGTGGCGCGATCTTCTGTGGGCTTCGCCATTTGCCACTGCGGGCACCGCGGTCTGGATTCTGATCGCGTATAGATTTCACCAATCGATGATCGACGCGATCACCGGAGGGCGCGTCGTCACGCGCGAAGAAGAGCCTCGCCTTTACAATCTGCTGGAAAATCTCTGCATCTCGCGCGGCATCACCATGCCGAAGCTGAAAGTGACGGATGACGAGGCGCTCAATGCCTTCGCCACCGGCCTGAACGAGAAGCAATATTCGATCACCGTCACGACTGGCCTCCTGAATCGCCTCGACGATTCGGAAGTCGAAGCGGTGCTCGGCCATGAATTGACGCACATCCGCAACGGCGACGTGCGGATGCTGGTGATTGCGGTCGTGATCGCGGGTGCGATTTCGTTCTTCGCCGAGATGTTTTTCCGCATGATGTATTACTCGCGCTGGGGTGGCTCGCGCTCCGGCGGATCGGGCAGCAGCGACCGCAAGGGATCGGGCGGCGCGGGCGTTGCGATCTTCATCGCGGTCGGCTTGATCGCGCTGGCATGGGCGTTGTCGCTGGTGATCCGTTTCGCGTTGTCGCGGTCGCGCGAGTTTCTCGCCGACGCAGGTTCGGTGGAATTGACGAAAAATCCCGACGCCATGATCTCGGCATTACGCAAGATCGAGGGGCGCGGAGAGCTTCAAGCAGCCAATTCGGCGGTGATGGAAATGTGCATCGACAATCCGCGTTCTGGGATTGCCGATCTATTCGCAACCCACCCTTCGATTGACCGGCGCATCGCAGCGCTCGTGCAATTCACTGGCGGACGGGATCCCGGACCGATCGCATTGGAAGAGCCGGAAGTGGCGGACGCCGATAATGAGATTCAGCCAAACGACGCAGCTTCAACAGAGCCAGCCGCGCCAGGTTCGGCTGGCCCGTGGGGTAGCGCCACTCCGTCGCCCGGCCCGTGGAGTCCGCCAAACCGGAACTAGGGGCGATACACGCCAGTGCGCGGATCGCGCTTCAGCGTGCGGCGCTGCACGGCGTCAGTCACTGTATCGGCGCGCGCCAGATCGAGTTCTTCGTTGACGCGCTGCTTCTCGCGCATCGCAAGGCGAATGAGCGCGGTTGCACCGAGCACGCCGAGGACCAGCGCGACGAGATGAGGGACAGGAAGGGTCATGCGGTCTTTCTCCATCAGAGCCCATAACGCGCCCATATCGAGCGTGCCTCAAGTGTCGAGATGATGTCGTCGGCAAGTCCCGCCGCAAACATCGACTGCATGCCGGTTCCTTCGAGCCGCAGACCGATGCCCGGCAGCCGCCGTCCGAACCAGCCCTTCTCCGCGATCAGCGGCGTCTTCACCTTGTCGCCGAACCGCTCGCGCAAGACCGAACGAAGATCGCCGATCCGGTCGGCAAGTCCGTATTCCACGCTTTTGTTTCCGGCCCAATATTCTCCGGAAAACAAGGCCGATTCTGGGCCGCGCAACCGCGTGCCACGCCGCTCTTTCACCAGCGCAATGAAACCTTCGTGAATGTCCTTCTGGATCGCCTTGAGGCGCGCAACGTCTTCAGGGTTTTCCGGCAGGAACGGATCGAGCGTCACTTTGCGTTCGCCGGAGGTATAAATGCGCCGTTCAATGCCGAGCTTTTCGATCGCCTTGTCGAAGCCGAACGTGCCGCCGACCACGCCGATGGAACCGACGATGGAGGAGGCGTCGCATATGATCTCGTCGCCCGCGCAGGCAATCATGTAGCCGCCCGATGCACCGACATCTTCGATGAAGGAGATGACCGGCAGCTTGTGCTCGCCGGCAAGCTCGCGGATGCGCTTGAAGATCAGGTGAGACTGCACCGGCGAGCCGCCGGGCGAGTTGATCGCCAGCGCCACGGCCTTTGCCCGCTTCACCTTGAACGCGGCGTCGAGTGAGCGGGTGACGCTTGCCAGCGACAGACCCGGTTTCAGCGGTGTCGAGAATCCAATGGTTCCGGTCAGTCGCACCACGGGCACGACCGGAAGGCCGGAGCGAAATCGCTGTGGAAGATACGGGGAAAGAAATTCGGAGATGTTTGCCATGAAAGGGACATAAGCAGGCTCGGGGAACCCGGCAAGTCACTCATCGTTAAGGCGATTCTGATTCTTACGGGTTTCGGAACTTCCCTGAAGAACCCGGCGTTGATGGCCGGGCGAAAAGTACAATGAAAATCTACCTCCTGTTTTTCATCATGCTGCGATCACGGCATCCGCGTATCTGTCGGTCATGCACACCCGTCAGCGCCACTAGCGCGCGACTGGAAGCGGCATTGCGTCGCGCAGTACGGCCCGCGCGGGTGCGGTTTCTTGTTTATCCGCATCATTCAAATCAAAACCAGGCAATTTGACGAGATCGCCGCCAGCGCCTTTGGCCGTGCGGCAGATCACCCGGATGGCCAATTCGCCCGCAACAGAATGAATGGGCAATACACAGGTCGCGCCCAGGCCGGTGAGCGCGGCGCATGCGTCATCGAGGCGCTCCGCGCGCCAGATCAGCGTCAGCGTGCCGCCGTCCCGCAAAAGCCGTCCCGCGCACGCAATCCACATTGGCAGTGTGATTTCCGTCGAAGAATGTGCACGCCTTCGCAGCGCGTCGGGCGATGCCTGTAGCGTCGTATCGTTGAACGGCGGATTCATCATCACATGATCGAACTGGCCTGCCCGCAATCCGGCCGCATTGAACTCTGCCTCTGAAGCCGTCACGTCCAGCGCCACGGCGCACGCGCTTTCTGAAAATCCATTGTCCGCGATGTTGCCCGAAGCCAACGCCACAAGGGCCGGCTCGATTTCGACCAGCGTCACATCAATCCCCGGAACGCGCGTAGCAACGGCAAGTCCCGCAGCGCCAATTCCTGCGCCAAGATCAACGACGCGGTCGCCGGATTTCGCAGGGACGGCCGCGGCAAGCAGGATCGCGTCATGTCCGAAGCGGTGCCCGCGTTTGGGCTGTGTCAGACGCAGCCGCCCGCCCAGTGCTGCGTCATGCGTGACCTCGATCCGGTCAGCCGCCATCTGGCCGCAGCTCGTGGCCGAGGCCCGCATCCATGAGGACGCGGCGCGCTTTCGTTTCCGAATCTGCCGCCACCATGACACGCCGTGGCAACATGCCGACCGAACCTTCCAGTACGCTCATATTGCGGTCGAGGATCATGAATGCGATCCCGGCGCCGTTCAGCAATGCCTCGATTGCGGTGATCAGGACCGGATCGTTGGTGCGTACGATTTCACGCAAAGGCTAGATCCCTCACCGCGGCTTTTTCCGGCGGTTTTCAACGGCCCGCTGTCCGAGATAGGCGAGGAGCTTCACCTCGCGCCGCCCGCGCGTGACGGTATCGAGGATGAGTCCAGCCGACACCGAAAGCGAAGCGAGCAGGATCAGCCCGGTCGCGAGTACGGCGGTCGGAAGCCGCGGCACGGTACCTAGCTCGACATAGGTGATGAAAATGGGAACAGCGAAACCGACTGCCATGATCGCGAGCGACACGCCGATCGCGCTGAAGAAATTCAGCGGACGTTCCGAGCGGTAGAGCCGCATGATCGTCCAGAGAATACGAAAGCCGTCGCGGTAGGTGTTGAGCTTGGAAACCGAGCCTTCCGGCCGGGCATAATACGGCGTCTGGATTTCGGCGATTGGCAGATCGAGTTCGAGCGCATGCACGGTCAATTCGGTTTCGATCTCGAACCCGCCCGACAGGACCGGAAAGGATTTCACGAAACGCCGCGAGAAAATGCGGTAGCCCGACAGGATGTCGGTGAAGGCGCGGCCGAACACCTGCGCGACGAAGCCGGTCAGGATCTTGTTGCCGAAACGATGGCCTCGGCGGTAGGCCGCGTCGTCGCGTTCGACGCGGGCGGCGACCACCATGTCGCAATGCTTGTCGATCAGTTCGGAGACCATGCGCGGCGCGCTTGGCGCGTCGTAGGTCGCGTCGCCGTCCACGAGGACATAGATGTCGGCATCGACGTCCGCGAACATTCGCCGCACCACATGGCCTTTGCCCTGCCGCGTCTCGCGCCGTACTTCCGCACCGGCGGCTTTGGCAACCTCGATTGTGCGGTCACTGGAATTGTTGTCATAGACGTAGATCGTGGCTTCCGGCAGGACCATGCGGAAATCGGCCACCGTTTTGCCGATGGCGGCTTCTTCGTTGTAGCAGGGGATCAGGACCGCGACGCGGTGACTGGCGAGGTGCTCGGCGCCCCTGCGTGCGTCCTCGATTTCTTCGGCGTTGAGCATGGGCCGGGCCGGTTCCTTTTAAGCCGAATCTCTTGCAGCAATGGCGCTTTTGCTCCACTACCATAGCGTTTCGTTGCTCGCGCGTCCTTTTTCGGGAGAGCCCCGTTGGCGGTTATCGTTCCGTTCGAAAGTCAGCATGAATCGCTCGACCGGCTGGTCGGGCTTGTATCCGCAGACATGGAGCGTGTTAACGACACGATCCTTTCGCGCACGGGCTCGGACGTTGCGATGATCCCGGAGGTGGCCAATCACCTCATCTCGTCCGGCGGCAAGCGCCTGCGTCCGATGCTGACCATTGCGATGGCGCAGCTCGCAGGCTTCTCGGGTGAGGGACATATCAAGCTCGCTGCGGCCGTCGAGTTCATGCACACCGCGACCCTTTTGCATGATGACGTCGTGGACGAAAGCGACCTGCGGCGCGGCAAGCCATCGGCCCGTATCGTGTGGGGCAATGAAGCGAGCGTGCTGGTCGGCGATTTCCTTCTCGGCCAGGCGTTCCGCATGATGGTCGAGGTCGGCAATCTTCGCGCGCTTGAGATTCTTTCCGCCGCCGCTGCGGTGATCGCCGAAGGCGAAGTGATGCAGCTTTCCGCTGCGAAAAATACCGCGACCACGGAAGATCAATATCTCGCGGTCATCCGCGCCAAGACCGCCGAATTGTTCGCCTCCGCCTGCGAAGTCGGACCGGTGCTCGCGGAACGCTCGAAGGACGATCTCGCCGCATGCCGTTCGTTCGGCATGAATCTGGGCATCGCATTCCAGCTTGTCGATGACGCGCTCGATTACGGCGGCAAGTCCGCAAAGCTCGGCAAGAATGTCGGCGACGATTTCCGTGACGGCAAGATCACGCTGCCGGTGGTGCTGTCGTTCCGCC
>CAMBBO010000165.1 GCA_945862935.1 Pseudorhodoplanes sinuspersici
TCGAGCAGGCCGCCGGGGTTGTTACGCATATCGACGACGAAGCCTTTCAGCTTCTCGGCCGGGATTTGGGTGCCCAGATCAGCGATCGCCTTCTTCACGCCTTCGGTGGTTTGCTCATTGAACTGCGTGATGCGGATATAGGCCACATCGTCGCCTTCGACGCGCGAGCGCACCGAGCGGACACGGATCACGTCACGGGTGATCGAGACTTCAATTGGCTTGTCCTGGCCCTTGCGCATGATCTTGAGCTTGATCTTGGTGTTGATCGGCCCGCGCATTTTTTCGACGGCCTGATTAAGCGTCAGGCCCTGAACCGCATCTTCGTCGAGATGGGTGATGACATCGTTCGCCATCACGCCTGCTTTCGAAGCGGGCGTATCGTCGATCGGCGAAACTACTTTGACGAGGCCATCTTCCATCGTGACTTCGATGCCGAGGCCACCGAACTCGCCGCGCGTCTGCACCTGCATGTCGCGGAAGCTTTTCGGATCCATGTAGCTCGAATGCGGATCGAGGCCGGCAAGCATGCCGTTGATCGCGGTCTCGACAAGCTTGGCGTCATCCGGCTTCTCGACATAATCGGCGCGGACACGCTCGAATACGTCACCGAACAGATTGAGCTGCCGATAGGTGTCGCTGGAGGCGGCAGCCTTCGCGCTCATGCCGGCGAAGATGACCCGCGGCTGCACTGCGAACAGCGTTACCGCAGCGCCTGTCGCTGCTCCGAGAAGAACCAGGAATGTCTTGCGCATCATCCGCGAACCTTTTCACCGTCTTGAGTGGCCCACCAAGGGGAGGAATCGACTGGAACTCCATCCTTGCGGAATTCGATATATAGCACAGGTTGGCTTGCCGGGACGGGTTCCGAAGAAGCGATTTGTGGTCCGGTTCCCATGGCCGCGACAGGCTCGCCGGTCAGTACAAACTGGCCGAGATCGACCGATATCCGTTCCATGCCTGCAAGAAGGACATGATACCCGCCGCCCGCATTGAGGATCAAGAGTTGTCCGTAGGAGCGGAACGGCCCGGCATAGACGACCCAGCCATCACACGGAGATGTGACCTGCGCGCCGGCGCGGGTGGTCAGCGAAATACCTTTTTCCGAGCCGCCAAGGCCGTCCGAGGCGCCGTAGTCGCGAATCCTGATCCCGCTCGCTGGCATGGGCAAAAGCTTGCGCGCCGAGGCAAAGGCGATCGCGGGCGAGAGCCGGCCGGGGTCCTTCAACGCGGCAAGGCCGTTGCGATTTTCCGGCTTTTCGTCGTCGGCCCGTAGCGCCGCGCGGGCCGCGCGCGTTGCCGGGTCGAGTTCCCGTTCCAACCGTGTAATCAAGTCTTTCACATTGTCGGCTTGCCGCCCCATCGCATTCGCCTGCGCGCGCTCCGAATCCAGTGCCTTCTTCGCATCGGCTTCTTTCTTCTGGCGTCCCTCGATCAGCATGCTCATGCGCTGCTGCTCGTCGGTGAGCGCAGCGATCTCGCGCGTCAGCGCAGTCTTTTCCTGCGCGATGCCGGTTCGCACGCGCACGAGTTCGGCGAGGTCGTTGCTGAGAATTTTTGCGCGTTCGCGCATGTCCGGCAAAACCGCGCCGAGCATGATCGCGGTGCGGACAGATTGCAGCGCGTCTTCCGGGCGCACCATTAGCGCGGGCGGCGGCTGGCGGCCGATCCGCTGAAGTGCCGCGAGTACTTCGGCGATCACGGCGCGGCGGCCTTCGAGCGAACCGCGCAACGCCTGCTCGCGCTGTTCGAGCGGCTTCAGTCGCTGCTCGGATGCGCCGAGCCTCGTTTCGCCGTCGCGTAACTTTCCCGCGGTGTCGATCAGGGCCTGATTGAGCTTGCGGCGGTCGGCACCCAGCTGTTCGATTTCCAGCCGGAGCGCTTTCTCGGATTCGGCCGCACGCTTTTGCTGCGCGCGTAGTACCTCGAGTTCTTGGTCGCGCAACTTGAGTGCGTCGGACGTGAGCGAGGTTTTGGCCGGCACCGGCGTCTGGGCCAGTGCGGCGAGAGGCGCGAAAGCGAGCAACGCAAAAAGACCGGCAATGGCGGCGGCGCTTTTGTGCTCTGAGACGCAAACCATTCGACGGCCTTCCGCCCGGATTATGTGAATTCTAGCCGCCGCGATGGCGGGATTAAGACGCTCACGCCCGATGGTAGGGGTGCCCCGACAGGATCGTGACAGCCCGGTAAATCTGCTCCAGCAGCATGATTCGGACCAGTTGATGCGGCCATGTGGCCGCGCCAAAAGCGAGTTTCTTTGAGGCTTTGCTGCGTAACGATTGAGCAAGCCCGTCAGGCCCGCCAATCACGAAAACAAGCGCCGGGCGGCCCACATCGCGCTCCGCCTTGATTGTGTCCGCGATGGATGTGCTCGGTAGGCTGTCGCCGGTTTCGTCGAGCAGGATGATAAGTGCGCCATCCGGGATCACGTTGGCTATCGCAATAGATTCCTCGAGCTTGCGCTTCTCCGGCTCGGGAGCCCGGCTCTCCTTGATTTCGATGATCTCAAATTCGCGCAAGCCGACATTGCGGCCCGCTTGAGCGACGCGCTTGCGATAGCGCTCGCACATTTCGGCTTCAGCCCCTTTCTTCAAGCGGCCGATCGCGAGCACCAGCACGCGCATCGGCGCTGTCCCTCTTCTTTAGCTCGCCCGCTGGCCCGGCTTGGCGCCGCCCGACCACATCTTTTCGAGATTGTAGAAGTCGCGGACTTCGGGCCGGAACACATGGACGATGACGTCGCCCGCGTCGATCAGCACCCAGTCGCAATGCGGCTGGCCTTCCATACGCGCGTCTTTCAGGCCGGCCTTGCCGAGATATTCGACAACGTCGTCCGCGACCGCGCCGACATGACGGTTTGAGCGGCCGGAAGCCACCACCATGGTGTCTGCGATCGAGGTCTTGCCGGAAAGGTTGATGGTGACGATGTCCTCAGCCTTCATTTCATCGAGGCGCTCAAGGACGATGCGTAAAGTCTCCGACGCGTCAGGGCGCAGCTTGGAGACTGGTCCGGGACGACGCAGTCGTGCCCGGGAGATCACAGGTGTGGTCAGGTGGCCCTTTCCTTTCGTTTCATCCCGAACACATGTGCGGGACTCAGGTGACACAAATGTAGTCACTCACTCGAAGAACTTTCAACCTCTCAAGGCACATTCTTCCCGGCCCGGAGTGCTGTCGAAGATAAAGCCAGTTTCATGCCATGCAGGAAGACCCAGGCGGGGGGTTGCTGCTGGGCAAGGCTCGCCGCGGCACCTTCTGGCAGGCGCGCCCGCGCCAGGGTCTGAGCCGCCGGGCTCCCGAGCATGCTGAGGCCGGTCTCGCCGCGATCGACGATGGCCAAGGGAAGCGCCGAAGCGATTCCCTGCCAGTTCTTCCAGCGATGGAAATTCTTCAAATTGTCGGCACCCATGATCCAGACAAATCGCGTCTTCGGACATTCGTGCTGTAGCCGGACAATCGTATCGTAACTGTATTTCGTTCCGATGACGGCCTCGATGCCGGTTACGTCGATGCGCGGGTGTGCGGCAAGTCTTTCAGCCGCTGTGATGCGGTCCTCAAGAGGTGGCAGCGCTGCATTGTCCTTCAGCGGATTGCCCGGCGTGACCAGCCACCATATGCGGTCGAGCTGCAAACGCTTCATTGCGAACAGGCTGACCGCGCGATGCGCGTCATGCGGCGGATTGAATGTTCCGCCGAACAGGCCGATGCGCATGCCGGGCGCGTTGGTAGGAAGTGCAATGCGTCGCGTCATGCGCGCGGCTTCGCCATCACGGACGCGTCTGTCCCGAGCCGCGAATGCGATATTTGAAACTCGTCATTTGCTCGACCCCGACAGGGCCGCGCGCGTGCATCCGGCCAGTGGCGATACCGATTTCCGCGCCGAAGCCGAACTCGCCGCCATCGGCGAATTGCGTCGAGGCGTTATGCAGCACGATGGCCGAATCGACTTCGTTCAGGAATTTATCTGCAGCGATCTGATCGGCCGTCACGATGGCATCGGTGTGATGCGAGCCATAGCGCTCAATGTGGTCGATTGCGCCCTGCACGCCGTCCACAACCTTCGCCGCGATGATCGCGTCGAGATATTCGGTCGGCCAATCCTGTTCGGTTGCTATCTTGGCGCGCTGATCGGCCTTACGAACCGCATCGTCGCCGCGCACTTCGCAGCCTGCGTCGATCAGCATGGAAACAAGCGGCTTCAAGTGGGTCGCCACTACGGCGCGATCGACCAGCAGCGTCTCCGCCGATCCGCATACGCCTGTGCGCCGCATCTTGGCATTGAGCACGATGGATTTCGCCATAGCGAGATCGGCCGCCTTATCGACGTAAACGTGACACACACCTTCGAGATGCGCGAACACCGGCACGCGCGCTTCGTTCTGCACGCGCGCGACAAGGCTTTTGCCGCCGCGCGGAACGATGACATCGACATTGCCATCGAGGCCCGCGAGCATTTCTCCGACCGCTGCGCGATCGCGCGTCGGCACAAGCTGAATGGCATCTTCCGGCAGACCCGCTTCGCGCAAACCTGAAACCAGCGCGGCATGGATCGCACGAGCGGAGCGATGACTGTCCGAGCCGCCGCGCAGGATCGTGGCGTTCCCCGCTTTCAGGCAAAGCGCGCCGGCGTCCGCCGTTACGTTTGGGCGGCTCTCGTAGATGATTCCAACAACCCCCAACGGAACGCGCACGCGCTCGATCGTCATGCCGTTCGGGCGCACCCAGCTTTCCATCAACGTGCCGACCGGGTCGGGCAGATCGCGAACGATCTCGACGGCCTCGGCTATGCCCGCAACGCGATTGGCATCGAGCATGAGCCGGTCGAGGAAAGCGGACGTTGCGCCCTGCGCCTTAGCCTCGGCGAAGTCTTCCGCATTGGCGGCGAGAATTTCGGATGCGCTGACCCGGATGGCCGCAGCCATCGCCGCGAGCGCCTTATTTTTCCGCTCGGTTCCGGCAAGGCCGAGCCCATGGCTCGCCGCACGCGCCTTCCGCCCGATGTCGCGCATCAGGCCAGCGAGATCGGTCGTTCCATCTACGGTTTTGAGCGGGGCGGTCATCGCAATAGGTCCTGTCGCGGGGCTTCTAGCATGCGGGCGGTAAAGGCGGAATGAGCCTGTTTCCGCGCGCGCCTAGGCCAATGGCCTAGCCCTGATGTGGGGTCTTTTTAGCGCCCTGCGAGACCGTAATCAGCACGGTCGGGATCGCAATGAGCGCGCAGACCGCTGACCCGATCAGCACGCCGCGCGGGCTGCCGTGGTCCATCATGTAGCCGAACATCGGAGGGGCGATCATGCCGCCGATATTGAAGCCGGTGGTGATGAAGCCGAACACCTTCCCGAACGCGCCGGGGGGTGTCACCGAACGCACCAGCATGTCGCGGGACGGCTGGATGAAGCCGTTGAAGAATCCTGAAATGCCGAGCATCGCGACGAGGAACGCAGCGCCGAGATCGACGAACGCTATCGGAATGAGTGTGATGGCGCTCAATGCAAGACCGGCGGTCGCAACAATATCGTGCCGGTCGGTGCGCGCGCTGACCATGCCGCCGACCAGCACAGCGAGTGCGCTCATGCCGAGATAAGCGGTGAGCGCCGTGGTCGCGAGGGACAGCGACGTATTCCACTGTACTTCGAGCGCGACGATGCCATAGCTGCCGACGCCGGTCGCGACCATCGCGAGCAGCATGAAGAAGATCAGGTTGAGCAGCACAGGTGCAGACGTAAAAAGCCGCCAGTCGGTGCGTGTGTCCGTTGCGGAGCCGCTTGCACGCGCAGAACTGCGTCCCGCGAGAACCTCACCGAACAGCATGATCGCTGCTGCAACGACAAAACCCATGATCGCGATGGCGACAAGTCCCGCACGCCAGCCGATGGTTTGCGCCAGCGCGATCATCAGTGCAGGCGCGACCGCAGTGCCGGTAAAGCCCGCGAAGATATGGATCGAATACGCTTGGCTCATGCGTTGCGCGGAAATGCGGCTTGAGAGCAGCGCGTAATCTGCCGGGTGATAGACGGTGTTGCCGAGGCCGAGCAGCCCGACCGCCACGACGAACAGCGCGAAGGACGATGCATACGCAGCCAACAGCAGCGATGCTGCGCCGAGCACGATGCCGCCCACCAGAACTGCGCGCGCGCTGATGCGGTCGGCGAGAAATCCGGCGGGCGTCTGCAATGTGCCGGTCAGCACATTGAACAGCGCGATGGCCCAGCCAAGCTCGACATAGCTCACGCCGAAATCGGCGCGCAGGAATACGAACAGCGGCGGCAGCGCGAGGATGTAGACGTGACTGACGAAGTGGGCCGCGCCGACCAGCGTGATGACGCGAAAATCGCTCGCGCGGGAAGGATCGGCGGTGATGGTGGTTGGTGTCATGATGGTCCCGGACTTGGCGGGCGGGACCATACCCGATGCGCTTGCCGTGACCTATGCGCCAGGAGAATGGGCGTTCGCGGTGGCCAATGGCCGAGCGGGCCATCCATAGGCTCATTCTGTTGCGATCCAACACCGCGCATCGGCCAATGGCCCACCGAAACCTAGGCCGCCCGGTCGCGGAACTCATCGGAGAAGACCACCAGCGTCTCGAAGGTATAGCCGCAGCCGTGGCACCACCACAGATGGCGCACCCGTGTTTCGCTCAGGTCTTCGGACCATTCCGGTGACGGTAGGGGCTGGTCGCATTGGGCGCACGGAGCGGATGGCCGTTGCCGAAACGCGAAGGATCGACGGGCATTGGAATTCATGGCCGCATCTCCCTGTTGTGCTTGCGCGTGATCGCGCAAGGCTCAGGGGTTAAACGCGGGTTCGTGTCCACACCATGACGCGCGTTTGAACAACGCGCGGCATCATCGCGAAGATTTCCCGTGGTGGTATCAGGTGGGGACGCCGGTCAGCTTTATCGCAGCGACGATATCGACATAGGCCTCGTCAGCCCGGATGCGATGCGATGTTCCGCAATGCGGACACCAGACAGCCAGCGACATCTTCCGCATCTTCTTCAGTGTCCCGTCGTCGGTCTCAATGCTGGATTCAACTTCGACGTGCGTCGTTGGACAACGGTATTTCAAAAAA
>CAMBBO010000166.1 GCA_945862935.1 Pseudorhodoplanes sinuspersici
AAATGCGACAGCATCCGCATCAGCGCGTCATCGAAGCGGCCCGAAGTGTAGCAATCGGTTGACGACAGAAATTCGTAGTCGAACCCAAAGTGATCGAGAAAGCGCCGCAGCTCCGAATTGTTGTGCTCGCCGAAACTTGGATGCGTGCCGAACGGGTCCGGCACCTTGGTCAGCGGATTGCCGAGATGCTGAGTCAGCATCTCCTTGTTCGGCACGTTGTCCGGCACCTTCCGCAGGCCGTCCATGTCGTCGGAGAATGCGATCAGTCGCGTCTTGACCTTGTCATCGGTGAGAACGCGGAATGCATGGCGCACCATTGTCGTGCGCGCGACTTCGCCGAACGTGCCGATGTGAGGCAGCCCGGACGGCCCGTAGCCGGTCGAGAAAATCACTTCGTCTTTCGGCGTCTTTTTCAGCCGGGCGACGATCTTTCGCGCCTCCTCGAACGGCCAGGCGGCCGATTGCTCGGCAAGGTCGCGCAGGGATGCAGCTTCAGTCACGGACATCAACGTCTCCGGGCGTGTCGTGCGGCCTTATACAGCGCATCGCGGCGCTTGCGTCAAAACGGGCTAACCGGGAAATAACGTAGCCACAAATCGGTAAAGCGGCCCTTCTCCCAGAGGCGAAACAGCGCCCAGTTGAAAGCAAGCCGGAGCGTATCGTTGCCGCGTTTCACCGCGATGCCGATGCCTTCGCCGAAGTAGGAATTTTCCAGAAACGGTCCACCGGCAAAACCGCAGCACCCGCCGGAATCCGTTCCGTTCAGCCAGAACGACAGCGAAATACCGTCCCCGAAAAGATAATCGGCAGCGCCGCTCTTTAAGGCTTCGCGCGCCGCATCCGCGCTCGGATAGGGTTTCACCTCGGCTTCCGTGAACAGCGCCTTCACATAAGCCTCGTGCGCGGAGCCTGCGACGACGGCGATCTTCTTGCCCTCCAGCGCCTCTGGACGAAGATCGGGCGTCGCTGCGTCGCGCTTGGTCACGAAGCGCGCCGGCGGGCGATAGTAGGGATCGCTGAAATCCATCAGCGTGCGGGTTGTCTTGGTCACCGATATCGAGGCGATGACAGCATCGCCACGGTTCTCGTTGAGCGCCGGGACCAGCGTATCGAAGCGGCGCATCTGAACCGTGCAGGTGATTTTCAGTTCGTCGCAGATCAAGCGGGCCAGATCGACATTGAACCCGGCAGGCGAGCCATCCGGGGCCGCATAATTGAACGGCGGGTAATCTGTCTCGGTGAGGAAACGGATTTGGGTGATGCGCGAAGTGTCCGGCCGCTCCGGGCGCCTGCGCGGGTCCCAGAAGCCCGGAAGGCCCGCGGCATTGTCGTCGGACTGGGCCGACAAGGGAGGCGCCAGGGCCACGGCCCACGCGATTGCCGCGAGGATGAGCAACGCAAGCCGTCGCCACTTGCCGATCAGGGCCGGTCGAGAAATAGTGTGGGAGTGCATGCGCGGTCCGGGCAAAGCGAGATGAGCCGCTTATAGCCGAGTCCGGTTCGCTGAACAGTGGCGTGAGCGTAACGATGGCCGGCGAAGAATATGCCCGTGCGAGGGCCTCCGCCCCCTTGCCGCCGCCCGGCTTTGCCCGGCCTGAGCCGCATGCGGAAGCGCCCTTTCCGCGCGATGTGGACGCCCGGCGGGTCCGCCATCGCATCGCCCCTTGCCCCGAAGTTGATTGCCTGCGCCATCGGCTCCCTCCGGGAACGCTCGCAGCGGCGGAATTGCGGGCTGCCGAAATCGGAACTGGCGCCGACCGGGTCCTGATCGCTGCCGGCGTGATCCCGGAAAACGAATACGCACATTCGCTCGCACACGAGATGGGTGTTGCCTTCGACGGACTGGAAACATTCAGCCGCGCCGATGGCCAGATGAGCGATGACCAATTTGTCGACGCCTTGCGCACTGGAATTCTGTACCTGCGGGACGGGAGCGCAAACATTCTCGCAATCGCACCGCATGGCTACGGCGCGCGCCACCCGATCAATTTCCTTGCCGCCAACCCACAAGCCGCGCCGCATATTCGCATCACGACACGCGCCAGCATTGAACGTCTGCTGCGGCTGCACGCCCCCGCCGCGATCGGACGGCGCGCTGCCTTCACGCTGAAATACGAACAGCCGCATTTTTCGGCGGCCTTCATGAATGTGCGCGGGTTGCTTTTGGGAGCATTGTGCCTTTGCGCGACCGCGATCTTCGCACCGAAATTCGTGGCACACACTTTCGAGGCCATTCTCGCGATTGTGTTTCTCGGCTGGATCGTGTTGCGGCTCCTTGGCGCGCTGACGACAGGGATTCTGTGGCGGCGACGCGTCGTGCTGCGCGAGGACGAGTTGCCAATCTATACCGTGATCGTTGCGCTCTATCGTGAAACCAAAACACTTGCGTCGCTCATCCAAAGTCTTGCGGCGCTCGAAATCAAACTCATCATCGAGCCGGACGACTGGGAGATGCGGACCGCGTTAAGCGCCACGACTTTGGACAGCCGTTTCGAGGTCATCGTCGCGCCGGCCATCGGGCCGCGAACAAAACCAAAGGCGCTCAACGCAGCGCTTTTGTCCGCGCGCGGCTCAGTGATCGCCGTTTACGACGCCGAGGACCGTCCCGATCCCGATCAGCTCCGGCAGGCGCTCCAAGTCTTTGCCAAGGCGAACGATCGTCTGGCGTGCGTGCAGGCGCGGCTCACCATCGACAATTCCAGGGACTCAATCCTGACGCGCATGTTCACCGCCGAGTATTCTGGCTTGTTCGACGTGTTCCTGCCCGGCATCGCGGCGTGGCGGCCGGAGGCTGGGATCCTTTCAACGTCACAGAGGATGCCTATCTCGGTATGCGGCTGTCGCGGCTCGGTTATCGCGCAGCCGTCATTGATTCCGCGACCTACGAAGAAGCGCCGATTCATTTCGCGCCGTGGTTGAAGCAGCGCACGCGATGGTTCAAGGGCTGGATGCAGACTGTCAACGCGCGGATTATCTATTGTGCACCAATCAGTTAGTTCTTTAGCGCTTGGCCGTAGCAACGACATCGCAACAAAACTCCCGAGCAACTCCTTAACCACGTTGTTAGCCCGGACCTGCGAACGGACCGTTATGAACGGCCTCGCCGCCCTGAGAAACTCAATAAAGATTGGCGTTTCTTTTGCAGCCGAAGTCGATCTCTTTGACCATCTGACCACTCGGCGCGTCCAGACGAGGCATGCCCCGATAAGGGGAGTGGATCAGCAAATCCATCTTGCTTTGGAGCGCTGCCACCACGTCAGTGTGATCGAGAATGCCGAGAATTTTGTCGAGCGTTCCTTCGGGGTCGCGATTGTTTCCCGGTTCGACATAGGGGGCGAGTGCAAGCAAAGACGCGGACAAAGCGAGCACTAGAATTTCATCGTTTGTCAGGTGGGATTTGTTTTGGACCCTTCTGCATATCTCGCGTACCTGATCGAAATAGCGAGGCTCATCTGGGACGATACTGGCTTCAGACGCGACTACTGGCTCGCTCATTGCTAGCGGCCTTTTGTTGTAGTGGTCGCCATCGATTTGGCGGCCGCATTATCTCCGTGGCCGCCATTGTGCATGAAGAGCATGTAGGCAGCGGCGATTGCGGCAATGCCGACAATGACTGCGATTGGTCGTCTCATAACAGACCCTCAAATCGATACGTCTTTTTAAATGCTGAAATTGAAGGGAAGTTTCGGACGGTGGAATACACGGTCGTCGAGGAATTGAACCCAACAGAGAAAGGCATGTGATGGTTGGTGGTTGGACCAAAGACGGCGCGGTACAGGATCAGGTGGACGACACCGTGAAAGATGCGGTGAACGCCGCGCGGGCGCGTATGAAGCCGGTCGCCGTGAGCGCCACCCACTGCGACGAATGCGGCGAACCGATCCCCGAAGCTCGACGTGCTGCAATGCCGGGTGTTCGCCGCTGTGTCGCTTGTGACCTGCTCCCCAACTTGCCCTCGTTCATGAGGAGAGTCTGTTCTGGTATGCCCCGATGTGGGGCATACCGCAAACTCGGTTGGTGTAAGCTCGTTGAGACTCAGGTGCGGTCGGTTGGTGTTGTAGTCGATCCTCCATTCTTCGATGATGCGGCGCGCCTCGTGGAGGTTCGAGAACAGGCGCATCGTCGAACTCAGAGGCTGTCCTTGCATGATCGTCAGCGAACAACGGCGCCGAGTTCACCTCGACCACGGTAGAGCTGGCCTGCGAGTGCATGCGCTTGTTTGATGGTTAGTTGAGTTGGGCGGCCCCTCATCGAAACGTCCCTGCCTCAGCTTGACCTCAATGGGGTCACTCGTGCGAGTTAGACAATCAAAAAGTGCTAACCTAGCAACGAAGATCAATGGGATAGCGCGGATTTGTCTAACGACTCTAATGCAGTAAGGGGGGCGCGAAGGTGGGCGACGTTGCGATCGATTATCATGTGTTTCTTTCCTGACCGGTCACGCCCAAACTGCCGTTCCGTTGAAGGCCGAATAGATTATCGAAGTGTTCTTAAATGGCCGCCATTCAGGTCATCATAAGCTCGTAAATCACTAGACTTCGCATCGCATAAGGCGCAGCGTGACAGCCGCAACGCGCTAATTGGGCGCTCGCGGCCTTTCTTCGACAAAACATGATCGCCCCAGATTGAGCGCATCCGCGCGCTATTGGGCGTTTGCAGGAATCCGGATGGCTGCGGACAATCCGTTCCGTCATATCGAAGACGCCCATACGCTGGCGCAGGCCATCGTGGACACGATTCACGAGCCGCTTCTCGTTCTCGACCAGGATATGTGTGTCATCGAGGCAAGCCGGTCTTTTTACGCGACTTTCAAGGTCACGCCGGACGATACGCGCGGTCGGCTTCTCTACGCGCTGGGCGATGGACAATGGGACATCGTCGAGCTTCGCCTTCTGCTTGAGAAAATCGTGCCCGAGCGCGGTGTGATGGACGACTATGAGGTCCGCCACGAATTTCCCGGAATAGGCCTGCGCGACATGCTGTTGAATGCGCGCAAGATTTTTTACGAGCACGGTTCGCACACGACCGTTCTGCTCGCCATCGAGGACATCACCGAACGGCGCGCAGCCGAGCGAACCATGAAATCCCTGCTCGACGACAAGGACATGCTTCTGCAGGAAATGGAGCACAGGGTCGCCAATAGCCTCCAGATCATCGCGAGCATTCTGTCGATGAAGGCGCGCTCGGTTCAATCTAGCGAGTCGCGGCTGCACCTTCAGGAGGCGCATCAGCGCGTGATGTCGATCGCATCCGTGCAAAAGCAATTGCATCGTTCTGGCGTGAACCAGCCGATCGAGGTCGAACCCTATCTCACCAAGCTTTGCGAAGCTCTGTCGGGATCTATGATCTCGGAGTCGCGACCTATCACCCTGCAAGTGCGCGCCGAGGGCATCGTCGCTTCGTCGAGCGAGGCGGTAAGTGTCGGCCTCATCGTGACCGAACTCGTCATCAATGCCATCAAGCACGCATTCCTAGACGAGCAAAAGGCCGGAGTGATCCTCGTGTGTTACGACGTCATGGGCACCAACTGGAATCTCTCCGTTGCCGACGACGGTGTCGGGCGCCCGCCTCACACCGAGGCGAAGCCAGGGCTTGGCACGAGCATCGTCGCTGCGTTAGCCAAACAACTCGACGCACGGATGGACGTCGTCACGAGTTCCAAGGGCACGACGGTCACCGTCAGCCACGCGACGTTCGCATCTCTCAAGCCGCAACTGACTACGGCTTCCCGCCCGATTTGAGTTGTAGGGCCGTTTTTGCCTGCTCATTCATACGCTCGAGAAAGGCGTTCTTTCTACCGGCGAGACTTGTTGGCAAACGGGCTGACCGGGGCCTTTCCGACATCCTGCGCTGTCTTGTAGTTCGAAACGCCAGCTTTCGGTTTTCCCTTGTCAGCCTTCGGCTTTTTGTCATTGCCTTTAGCCATCACAGAACTCCTCATTGCCTCTATGGCGTTTCGGAACGTGAAGCCTTTTTCGACTCCAATGATTTTTTCTCGGCCTGTATCGCAGCCTTCTCGGCAGCGTCGATTCGCTCCGCCCGCGCTTCGCGCAAATTCCGTATCTGATCAAGTTTGCTTGAATTGTCGGCCATTGCATCTTTCTTGGAGCGAAGCAGAAAATACCTCGATCACGACGCTGGGCTTTAATAACCCTTAAGTCCAGCGGTATCGGCAACATGGCCGTTTCACTCACTCTGGGCACCCCAAAAACGATTAGGGATTCGAGCAATTGTCGTGCATCACCAATGCGCGTCACCCCGATCACCTAGGGCGCTCTGTTCAAATGGAACTCATCTCGATGCCCAGCGCCGAATATCATCGAAAAATGGCGGCCGAATATAATCGGCTCGCAGAACTCGCAACGACGGACCAAGAGCGGCGCAACTATCTGCGGCTTGCGGAGCAAGAAATGCTCCTGGCCAATTCCAATTCTACTGTTTGGAACGCCTGATTTTATTCGAAAGCCTGTCGATCATCGCTCGGACGGCAAGAGGTATTAAAACGATGAAAGCACAAACCGAATGGGTGTTCGCCTTCTGGAAGAATCGCCCCGCAATCTGGTCAGAGGTCGCCGCGTTTTCATTTGAAAAAGGCGAATGGTCGGCGGCGAGTTTTGCCGATGTCGGAACAGACGGACGATCGCGTACAAGAGCGTCGCTGGAAATAGAATTTGGAGACCTGCAAAACATTCCGCCGTTTCCATCCGAGGAGGCCGCCGCAGCCCTCCAGATCGAGGAACGACGCCTGCAGCGTATTTAAATCCGCGCGCGGCTCATTGATACGCGACGAAAACAGCCGGGGACATTCTATGACCAGTAAGTCAAGCGCGGGCGGACGTCGGGACAACCATCCGCAATCTCCCGACGCCGTGCACAAAAAAGAAAAGAAGGACAAACGTGTCGCGAAGGGAAAATACCAGACCAAGCTGCAGGGCGAACAGCGCCGCGACGGGCAAGACAAGATGCGCCGCCTGTCGGACGACTAAAGGTGCTGCACGCTTTCGGGGAAATCCTGCACGTTTGATGTCCTCTGAGCCTTGTAATCAACAAGTTCGTAGCCAAATCCGA
>CAMBBO010000167.1 GCA_945862935.1 Pseudorhodoplanes sinuspersici
TCCTGCGCGAGTTCCACAAAGCTGCGGGCAAGATCGACGTCTTTCGCGGCCAATGCCGCCTCGATCTCGCGCGTCGCGCCCGCTGCGTCGAAGCTGCGCGCAAGCTGCTTGTCGGCGAGTTCGACCGGATCGTCCTGAATGACAAGAAGCGATTCCGCCTCGAGTGCACGCGGAAGCAACGCAAGCCCCGCGACCGCGCACAGAACGCCCGCGATGATCAAAAGTTTGATCCCCGTTTGCGGCGAAACCCTGAATCGTGATGGCTGAGTCGTCATATCAACTTATATATGGCGTTCGGGCGCATGACCGCCACTCGAAAAACACCGAAATTGCAGGCCCAACGTTAACGATAGCCTCTCCCAAACGCGCGGCACCGCGGCTTTTGTCCAAACTTTCAGCAAAGGCTTTGATTTGGAAAACCGGCTGGCTATTGTGCGCCAGCGCCGGTCAGCCGATGGCCGGATTTTGAGGTTTCATCATGGCAGACAGCGTCGTTCCGCATTTCCACAACGATCCAGGCGTCCCGGTCATCGAGGTCGGCGCCAAGGAATTCATGTGCGTCGGCGCCCGCCCGCCTTTCGACCATCCGCATATTTTCTGCGACATGGGCGACGACAGCGAGATCATCTGTTCGTATTGCTCGACGCTCTACCGTTACGATCCCAAGCTTGCGCCGCGCGCCGCGCGGCCAGCCGAATGCGCGCTCGTGGACGCGGCTGCCTGACGGCAGCGCGCCGTGCCGTCGTCGCGAACCATCCTCATTGCCGGAGCCGGGATCGGGGGACTGACAGCAGCGCTCGCCCTCGCCGCCAGAGGCTTGAGGGCCATCGTCTTTGAGCAAGCCGAAAAGCCCGCAGAGTCTGGTGCTGGGATTCAGCTTGGACCGAATGCCACGCGCATTCTGACGGGCCTCGGGCTTGGCGAAACCCTGAGGTCGCGTTCTGTCGTACCCGAAGCAATCTCCGTTCGCGCCGCGCGCAATGGGCAAGAGATTGTCCGCGTGCCGCTCGGCGCCGAAGCAGAATTCCGTTACGGCGCGCCCTATTGGCTCATTCATCGCTCCGACCTGCATTCGGCATTGCTGGAAGCAGCGCGTGATCATCCTGACATCGTCGTGAAGCTCGGCACGCGCGTGGAAGATTTCGCGCCTCACAGTCACGGGCTGACCGCGCAGGTCATCCAGTCGCGCGCCCGCAACGAAGAGCGCGGCATTGGCCTGATCGCCGCCGACGGTTTGTGGTCCACCTTACGAACACGGCTCGGCCACGGAAAGCCGCCGCGCTTTCAGCAGCGCACGGCCTGGCGCGCGATCATTCCAGCGTCCGAACTCGGTGAAAGCTTTCGCGCACCCATCGTTCATCTCTGGCTCGGACGCGATGGGCACGTGGTTCACTATCCCGTGCGGGGCGGAAACGACATCAACGTCGTCGCGATCGTCAACGACCGCTGGCAGAGCGAGGAATGGGATAGCGCCGGCGCAAGCGATCAAATCCTGCGGCGATTTAAGGCTGACAACTGGCACGCGGCGGTGCGCGGCATGCTCGCAAAGGCCAGTGTCTGGAAACGCTGGGCTTTATACGACCGCCCGCCCGACTGGCGCTGGGGGACCGGCCCGATTACGCTTCTTGGGGATGCTGCCCACCCTATGGTGCCCTTTCTCGCCCAAGGTGCGGGGATGGCGATCGAGGATGCGTCCGTCATCGCGCAATGCCTTGAGAATTCCGGCATCGACACAGCCGCCGCCATGCGCCGCTATGAAGGCCTGCGGCGCGCACGAACACGCCGCGCGCAACGCGCAGCACTCAGCACCGGACAGATTTATCATCAGGATGGGCCGGCCGCGTTCGTTCGCGACGCAGCAATGAAAGTGATGGGCGGCGAGCGATTACGCGCGCGCTACGACTGGCTTTATGATTGGCGAAGCGACTAGAGTGCGCGCCTGATCCGTGACCCCTAACTCCCGGGCCTTGCAATGTTCGAAGCAACAATCGCTGGAAGTTTGCCGAAACCCTCGTGGCTCGCAGAACCTGACCGCCTCTGGGCGCCGTGGAAGCTTGAAGGCGCCGAACTCGACGCCGCAAAGCGCGACGCGACATTGCTCGCGGTGAAGATTCAGGAAGATGCCGGGATCGACATTGTCGGCGACGGCGAACAGGCGCGTCAGCATTTCGTGCACGGATTTCTCGAACGCGTCGAAGGCATCGATTTCGCGCACAAGGTCGAGATGGGAATCCGTAAGGATCGCTACAAGGCGATGGTGCCGACCGTGACCGGCGAGCTTCGCCTCAAGGGCCGCGTGCACGAGATGGAAGCAAAAGCCGCGCGCGCACACACCAAGAAGAAACTGAAATTCACTTTGCCCGGCGCGATGACCATTGCCGACACGATCGCGGACCGTTTCTACGGCGACAAGGTTAAGATGGCGATGGCGTTCGCCGATCTGCTCAATCAGGAAGCCCGCGCACTGGAAAAAGACGGCGTCGACGTGATCCAGTTCGACGAGCCGGCGTTCAACGTGTTCATGGACGAAGTGACGGTGTGGGGCATCGACGCACTGCACCGCGCGGCCGCTGGCCTCACCTGCACCACCGCCGTTCACATTTGCTATGGCTACGGCATCAAGGCGAATGTCGACTGGAAAGACAGCCTCGGCAAGGAATGGCGGCAATACGAGGATATTTTCCCCGCGCTCGCCGCGAGCAAGATCAAGCAGGTGTCGGTCGAGTGCCGCAATTCGAAAGTGCCGATCGATCTTCTGGCCTTGCTGAAGGGCAAAGACATTCTTGTGGGCGCGATCGATGTTGCGAGCGATCAGATCGAAACCGCGGAAGATGTAGCGGCGACGCTCGAAGCCGCGATGAAATTCGTGCCGAAGGAGCACATCCTGGCCTGCACGAATTGCGGCATGGCGCCGATGCGGCGCGATATTGCCGCAGCGAAGTTGAAGGCACTCGGCGACGGCGCGGCACTGGCCCGCAAGCGGTTCGGATAAAACGCACGGCTGCTTCGTATCCTGCGGATTGCGTCTGCCAAGCGCCGCACATAAATATCGGCGCTGACATGACGCATTCCCACGATCATTCTCACGGGCACACGCATCATTCGCCTTCGGATGGCGCGCTCGATCCGGTCTGCGGCATGACGGTCGATCCGCACACGGCAAAGCACCGGCACGGTCACAGCGGCCACACCTATTATTTCTGCTCTGCAGGATGCCGCACGAAATTCGCCGCCGACCCGCAGAAATATCTCGGCGACAAGCGCTATGAAGAACCCGTGCCGGAAGGCACGATCTACACCTGCCCGATGCATCCTGAAATCAGGCAGACGGGACCGGGAAGCTGCCCGATCTGCGGCATGGCACTCGAACCCGACATCGTCAGCGCGGACGAAGGCCCCAATCCCGAACTTGCCGACATGACGCGGCGCTTCTGGATTGCGCTCGCTCTCACGTTACCCGTGTTCATTCTTGAAATGGGCAGCCACATCGTTGGCCACCCGTTCGTCGCGCAACCGCTCTCGAACTGGATTCAATTCGCGCTCGCAACGCCCGTCGTGCTGTGGGCCGGCTGGCCATTCTTCGTGCGCGGATGGCAGTCGGTCGTGACGCGCAATCTGAACATGTTCACGCTGATCGCGATGGGTACGGGCGTCGCATTCATGTACAGCGTCGCAGCGATGCTTGCGCCGGGATTGTTTCCCGAGGCGTTCAAATCACACGATGGCGCTGTCCCGGTTTATTTCGAGGCGGCAGCGGTCATCACCGTGCTCGTTCTCCTCGGCCAGATTCTGGAATTGCGCGCACGCGCCACGACCTCCGGCGCGATCAAGGCATTGCTTGGTCTCGCGCCGAAGACCGCGCGCCGCGTTTCAGACGATGGCAACGACGAAGACATTGCGCTCGATCAGGTCACCGCAGGCGACAGGCTGCGGGTGCGACCGGGCGACAAGGTGCCGGTCGACGGCGAATTGATCGAAGGCCACTCGTCGGTCGACGAGTCGATGGTGACGGGCGAGTCGATGCCGGTGACAAAAAACATCGGCGCGAAAGTCATCGCCGGCACGATCAACCAGAGCGGCGCATTCGTCATACGCGCTGAAAAGGTCGGACGCGACACGCTTCTTGCACAGATCGTGCAGATGGTTGCGACCGCGCAACGCTCGCGCGCGCCGATCCAGCGTCTTGCCGATCAGGTCGCGGGATGGTTCGTGCCCGCCGTCATCGGCGCAGCGGCACTCGCTTTTATCGTATGGTCGATGTTCGGCCCGGAGCCGCGTTTTTCCTATGCGCTCGTTGCCGCAGTTAGCGTTCTCATCATCGCGTGCCCCTGCGCGCTTGGCCTCGCCACGCCCATGTCGATCATGGTCGGGGTCGGACGTGGCGCGCATGAAGGCGTGCTGATCAAGAATGCCGAGGCGCTGGAACGCATGGAGAAGGTCGACACCATCGTGATCGACAAGACCGGCACCCTGACCGAAGGCAAGCCCAAGGTCGTCAAGGTCGTGCCTGCCAACGGCCTCGATGAGAATGCCCTCCTCGCCATTGCCGCGAGTGTCGAACGCGCGAGCGAACATCCGCTTGCCGCCGCAATCGTGCGCGCAGCAGCCGAGCGAAAGATCGAGACCAAGCCCGTGCAAGGTTTTGACTCTCCCGCAGGCAAGGGTGCAATCGGAATGATCGAGCGGCAGCGCGTGGTGATCGGCAACGCTGCCTTCCTGAACGAATTGAATATCGCTACCGCGGATTTCGAAAAGGGCGCCGACGGCCTGCGCGCCGACGGCGCAACCGCTGTCTATGTTGCAATCGACGGCAAGATCTCAGGCCTGATCGCAATTGCCGATCCCGTGAAAGTAACGACCCCTCAGGCGTTGAAAGACCTGCGCGCAGAAGGCATCCGCATCGTGATGCTCACGGGCGACAACCGCACTACCGCGCTCGCAGTCGCGCGCGAGCTTGGGATCGCGGAGGTCGAGGCCGACGTGCTGCCCGAACGAAAGAGCGAGATCGTTACAAAGCTTCGCGCGGAAGGCCGCGTGGTTGCGATGGCCGGCGATGGCGTGAACGATGCGCCCGCGCTTGCAAGTGCCGATGTCGGCATCGCGATGGGCACCGGCACGGATGTCGCGCTCGAAAGCGCCGGCATTGCGTTGCTCAAGGGCGACCTGACGGGAATCGTTCGCGCGCGCCGCCTGTCGCAGGCGACCATGCGAAACATCCGGCAAAATCTGTTCTTTGCCTTTGTCTATAACGCCGCGGGCGTGCCCATCGCGGCTGGACTGCTCTATCCGATTTTCGGAATCCTGCTGTCCCCCGCCATCGCGGCAGCCGCGATGGCGCTCTCGTCTGTCAGCGTCGTCGGCAATGCGCTGCGTCTGCGCAATGCCGCGCTCTGACGCCTAGAACACTGCGATATATTTCAGCAACGACAGCACGCCGATCACGATGACGATGATGCGCACGATCTGCTTGGCGCGCCCGTCGATCGGCAACATGTTGACGAGATAAAGAACGAGAATGATGACGAGAAACGTCACCAAAAGACTGATCAGAAGACTCATCGCCCAACTCCCCTAAAATCAATTCAGCTGCTGAATAATCGGCCGGATGACCGCTTGGCACAACCGGGCGGCATTGAAAAAGTTCCGCTCCTCCACAAGCCAGAGGCTTACCACATCGAGCGGTCGCTGACCGTAACCCATGTGGTGTCGCATTTCTTTTCGAGCGCTGTCTGCTCCAGCTGCTTCAACTGGCCTTGCGTCGAGAGATACTGGTTGCGATAGGCCAGCGCGTTGACCAATTCTCCGCCCGAGCCTTGCGACGCCTTGCCCATCAGCCCCTTTAATTCCCGCTCGCGGGTCACGGTCGCGCGGCCTTCCGTTTCAAGCTCCTTGCAGGTGTAGACTGCGTATTTGCCGGGTGAAACGAACAGATCCTCGGCATTCGAGCAGGCCGCAAGCGCGCATGCAGCCGCCGCACACATCGCCATTTTCGGAATTGCGAAAAAGCGGTTCAATCAACACCTGCTTGCGAGCTTGGTTGCGATATCTTGTTGCCACACCAGCTTGGTGCGGACGGTGGGACTCGAACCCACACGGGATTGCTCCCAAGGGATTTTAAGTCCCTTGCGTCTACCATTCCGCCACGTCCACGTGCAGCCGTTCTAGCATCGCTTCTTTCGTGGCCGAAACAAGCAACGGCGGATTATCCCGCGCGCCGCAATTACGATCCTACCTTGCCCCAGACTTCCGCCCAATCATTGCCGCCCATGTCGGTTACGCGGCCGTCTCGTTCATGGAATTTGTTGGGCATCTGGAACATCCCGATCATCAGTCCGCCATTCGGGGACCACGCCACATGTCGGCTGCCGGCGGGACGCCACACGAATTCACCCGCAGCGCAGGTCAGCCCGGTATCCGGGCCTTCCTTGTCGACGAGCGAACCTTCCAGCACATAGGTCTGCTCAATCTGCACATGCTCGTGGTCTGGCAAAGTGGCGCCGGGCGCCATTCTCACAAGTGCCGTGAGAAGCCCGCTCTCGCGGTCGATCAACAGCGTCTTCACTTCGACACCCTCGAAGCGCGTTTTCTGCCACGGCATGTCGTTGGCGTGAACGAGATACGAATTCAGGTTTTTTGTCTTGGTTGCGGCGGCGGCGTCCATTGGTGTCTCCCCGGTCTTTATTTGACGCTCAGACTAGCACAGCCTGCTCACTCTCCGCCCGCGCGGATCGGCGGCTGGAACGCAAGCCCGGTATCCCAGGGAAAGAAAATCCAGGTGTCCTGAGAAACTTCGGTGATGAAGGTATCCACCAGCGGGCGGCCCATCGGTTTTGCGTACACGGTCGCAAAATGGGCCTTCGGAATGAGGTCGCGCACGACGCGCGCAGTCTTGCCGGTGTCGACAAGGTCATCGACGATCAGCACGCCCTCCCCGCCGTTATTTCCCGCGATGCTCGGCGC
>CAMBBO010000168.1 GCA_945862935.1 Pseudorhodoplanes sinuspersici
GCGCCGCAAGCCCTTCATACATCAGCGCGGCGTCGGCCTGGGCAAGTTCGCGGTGAATAATCCAGTCGGTGAAGGCGAGCCGTCCGCCACGCTTAAGCACCCGAAAAACCTGCCGCAGCATGCGGGCTTTGTCGGGAATGTGCAGGAACGCTTCCTGGCTCACCACCGCGTCCATGCCGCCATCGGGCAGCGGCGGCGACATCACATTGCCCTGGATGACACGCACTTTCTCGGAAAGTCCGACGAGGGCGTTAAGAGTTTGCGCGCCCTTCACGCGATCCGGGGTTAGTTCAATGCCGGTGACGTCCGCGCCATAGCGATGCGCGAGATAGCGTGCCGGCCCGCCAAGACCGGCGCAAAAGTCCGCAACCTTCGATCCTTTTTCGATCCCGGCCGCTTTCGCCAGCGTGTCGTTGACCGCGAGCCCGCCGTAATGGTCCTGATCGTGCGCAAAAAGATCTTCGGGAACGAAGGCGGTCTTTCCGCTCGCCTTCAGTTTTTTCAGGATGATCTCGCACGAGATCGGATGGCGGCTATAGAAATAGATCGCGTGCGCGGCGACATCGGCGTTCATAAGCGGCTTTCGCTTGAGAACCTGCGTCGGCACGATATCTACGGCTTCCTGCGTGCCGCGTCGATGAAGTCCTTGCTCTGCTGCTGCAGGCGCTGGATCATCGCGTCATTGTCCTCGTCATCCTTATCGTCCTCGGCCTTCACCGCGCTGTTCAGGCATTCGCCCTTGCCTTCGGCAAGCTTGGTCACGCGGCCGGAATCGAAAGTCTTGACGCACAATTCCTTGTCCGCGACGCCTGCGCCAACGCTGGCACCGCACTCGACAATAAAGAGCGTCCCAGCCTTGGTAGTGTTAAATTCGCAATGGGCCGTGCAATGGGCATCGTTTGCGTGCGGATTGGCGATGGTCACCCGCACCGAAACGCCGTCCGGCTGAACCGCGCAGGAAAATGGCGCGGGCATCGTTTGCGCGAAGGCTGCATTGGCAATCAGCAGCAATGGCAGGATGAAATATCGGATTCTCTTCGGCAGACGCGGCGTTTGAATGCTCATTGGGTCCCTCCCTCCAGATGCTTCCAGCCTGGTTTGGTTGGGACGAGCCGAAGAAAGGTTCAAAAGGGGCGGAAAAAATGACCCTGTCCGGTGTTAGCTTTTCGCAGGCCGGCGCAGAACGGCTGCCAGCTTTTGGGAGAATGCCATGAAAACCGCTGCCCTCGTCTTGCTCGCAGTCACAACACTCGCGACCCCGCAGGCCTTGGCGCAAGCCCAGCCCACCCCGCCGGTCGGCCCGGATTTCTCCAAGATCGAGGTCAAGACAACCGACCTTGGGCACAACACTTATCTGCTCGAAGGCGCCGGCGGGAACGTCACGGTCGCCGTAGGCAAGGACGGCATCATCATGGTGGACGGCCAGTTCGCGCCGATGCACGACAAGTTGAAAGCCGCCATCGAGGCGAAGTCGAAGCTTCCGATCAAGTATCTCATCAACACGCATTTCCACGGCGACCATACCGGCGGCAACGAAGGGTTTTCCAAGGATGGCGTCGCCGTCATCGCGCATGACAATGTGAAAGCACGCCTCGCCGCCGGCACCACAAGCAACACCACCGGCGCAAAGACGCCGCCGCGTCCCGACGCGCTACCGAAATTCACTTACAGCGACAAGACTACTGCGAAAGTGAAAGGTCTTGTCGCCGAATTGACCCACCCGGTCGCGGCCCACACCGACGGCGACACCTTCGTTTATTTCCGCAAGGCCAAAGTTCTTGCAACCGGCGACACCTTCACCAGCGATCGCTACCCGAATATTGACTGGCTGAATGGCGGTGGGATCGACGGCGTCATCCGCGCTGCCGACACGTATCTCATCATCGCGCGCAAGAAGACCAAGATCGTTCCGGGACATGGCCCCCTCGCCGACCGCGCCAGACTCGTCGAGTATCGCGCGATGCTTGGCACCGCGCGCGACCGCATGCAAAAGCTCATCAAGGATGGCAAGACCGAGGACGAAGTGCAGGCGATGAAGCCTTTCGCCGCCGACCTCGACAAAAAGTGGGCGCTGAACGAACAGGCGGCGAAGAATTTCGTCCGCGTGGTCTACAAGTCGCTGAAGCCGTAGAGGCCGATCAATCCTTGACCGGCGTTACCAGCGGCTGGCCCTTCTGCACCACATAAGTGACGATGGCCTTGAGCGGCTTGTCGCCGACCGCACCTTCGTTATGGACGGCGCGATCCGGCACCGGCGCGCCGTCACCGGGATTGAGGATTTTTTCCGGCTGCCCTTCGATGGCGAGCCAGAACTGGCCCTCGGTGACGTAACCGCTCACGATGCCCGGATGAATATGCTTTCCGGCCTTGAAGCCCGGCGCAATTTCCAGGATCGCGGTGATCACTTCGTAGGTGGAATTGGGAACGTCTATTCTGGAAATCACCGTGCGCTTGACCGGCGATGGCGAAACCGGCGCGCTTTGCGCGTTCGCCTGCGGTGCCACGAGAGCCAATGCAGCGGCAACCAAAATCGTCTTCATGGTAACCTCCCCTCGAAAATGCTAGCGCAACGATAACGTAATTCGTATCCACCGCGCCATGCGTATCGGAATTGACCTCGGCGGCACGAAGATCGAAGGCATCGCGCTTGGCGGCGATGGCAGCGAAATGATGCGCCTTCGCGTGCCGACGCCGGCTGGCGATTACGACGGCACGCTGCGCGCTATCGCAGGGCTGATCGGATCGCTTGAGGATGAATTAAAGCAGATCGGCAGTGTTGGAATAGCGTCACCCGGCGCAATCTCACCCGCGACCGGGCTACTCAAGAATTCCAACAGCGTCGTGCTGAATGGCCAACCACTCGACCGCGATCTTGAAACTTTGCTGAAGCGACCTGTCCGGCTGGAGAACGACGCGAACTGCTTTGCCGTTTCCGAAGCAGTCGACGGCGCAGCAGCTGGCGCGCGTGTCGTATTCGGCGTCATCATCGGCACGGGCGTTGGCGGCGGCATCGCAATCGACGGCGCAGCATTATCCGGGCGTCATAGCATTGCCGGTGAATGGGGACACAATCCCCTGCCGTGGCCGCGCGACGACGAACGCCCCGGACCGCGCTGCTATTGCGGCAAATCCGGCTGCATCGAAACCTTTTGCGCGGGACCGGGACTTGCCTCGGATTTTCTGCGCGCAACCGGCGAACACATGAGCGCAGACGAAATCGTGCGGGCGCGCGACAACGGCGATGCACGCGCAGCAGCCTGCCTCGACCGCCATCACGACCGCCTCGCGCGCAGCCTTGCAACCATCGTCAACATCCTCGATCCCGACGTGATCGTGCTCGGCGGTGGATTGTCCAATATGGACGATCTTTATCCGTCGCTCGCCCGCCGCATCGGTGCCTACGCATTTTCCGATCGCACCGATACGCCGATCGTCAAAGCAAGGCACGGAGACTCGAGCGGTGTGCGCGGCGCGGCGTGGTTGTGGAACGCATAAGCAATCCCGCGCCTATTTACCTATTTAATTGTATCCCTGAGCGCCTGTTTCGTGCATACTGGTCCATGCGAACAATCCAAACTTACGCATTCTGGCTGCTCTTCGCCGTCGCGGCGTCTGGCACAATTCTCGCCATCGGAGTCACGCGATGAGTGGTTATCGTTTCAAGGCCGGCCAGCAGGTTGAAATCCTGCGTTCGACGCTGCGGACCGCAGCACCCGGTCATTATGAAATCGTTGCTTGCCTTCCGGTCGAGGGCGACGGGCCGAAATATCGCCTGAAAAGCCGCGACGAGAAGCACGAGCGCGTGGTCGCCGAACGCGACCTGCTCGACGCTCTCGAAATGCCGGCGTGAGCCTTCCCTTCACCGAACATTTCAGCGCGCACCTTCCGGGTGTGCCGGGCACGATCCGCATCACTTCGCTTTATGACGCGCAGGTGTTCACCCGGCGCTGGGTGATCCGCGACAAGGATCTCGCGCTGAAATCCATGCTGAAGCGGCTGGAACGGGCGAATTCCTCGGACAACGCCTATGCAGCCCTTGGCGACTTCAAGCGCGCATTGATGGCGCGCGGATTATTTCCCGGCGACACGCAGCAATAGCGCCTACCCGTTCGTCATCCGCCATAAGATGCCGCCGAGCGCGAGCACGAGAAGCAACGCGCACGCGCCGGTCTGAATCTGGAATCCAATCAGCCGTTTTTCGGCCGCTTCCCGGTATCCGACAAAATACATCACCCGTCCGCCGATCCAGACAAGGCCGATGAGCGCCGCCAGCGCATCGCTGACATAGAACGCGCACAGCCACAGCAGCGGAATGAAGATCGGCATCCATTCCAGCATGTTCATCTGGATGCGGAACATGCGGTCGAAATCCGGATGCCCGGATGTCGCCGGAAGCTTCACGCCGTAGGTGTTGTGCGCGGCCGCGACCTGCAGGCCGACATAGACGTAAAGCAGGATCGCAACGATCGTGACGATTGCGGAAAGATGCATGCGATCCTGCCTCTCAGGTGCTATTTCACGCCCAGCAATTCGACGTTGAAGATGAGCGTGGCATTCGGCGGGATAGCGCCGCCGCCAGCGCCGGTCGCGCCGTAACCGAGTGCCGCCGGAATGATGAGTGTGCGCGTGCCGCCGATCTTCATCGAGGCGACGCCCTCGTCCCAGCCCTTGATGACGCGGCCCTGGCCGAGCGGAAACTCGAACAGCTGCCCGCGATCCACCGAAGAGTCGAACTTCTTGCCCTTCGTGCCATTCTCATAGAGCCACCCGGTGTAATGCATCACGCAGGTTTGCCCTGCCTTCGGCGTAGCACCCGTGCCGACCTTGGTGTCGATGATGGTGAGGCCGGATGCGGTCTTGACCGGGGTCTGCGCGTTGGAATCATCGGACATGATGCTGGTACCCGTGAGTGCGAGAGATGCGGCGATGACGCTTCGGCGCGAAAGCTGAGACATCGGAGGCTCCTTGACGGTGAGAGGCACGCTTGTCGCGCGGATGTGGCGGAATTTCAAGGCGTGCCACCTCATTTGCTGACGAAGATGTGATTCACCCCCCGGCCAATCGTGAAGCCCGCAATCGCGCCCTTCGACTAGGGTTGCACCATTCATCGAACCGGGAGATTCCACATGACTATCGGACGCAGTCTGTTTGCGGGCCTCGTGCTCGCCACCGCATTTTCCTTCGCCTCGCAAGCCTTCGCGATGGACAAGAAGGCGTTCGATGCCAAGGCATTCGAGGCCGCGCAGGCCGCGAACAAGCCGATCCTCGTCGAGGTGCATGCGCCGTGGTGCCCGACCTGCAAGGCACAGGCGCCGATCCTGCAGAAGCTTACCGCCGATCCGAAATTCAACAATCTTCAGGTTTTCGTCGTGGACTTCGACAGCCGCAAGGACGTGCTGCGCCAGCTTAACGTCCGCACGCAGAGCACGCTGATCGTGTTCAAGGGCAAGAGCGAGCAAGGCCGTTCGGTCGGTGTCACCGAGGAAGCCTCGATTGGCGCGCTGCTGAACAAGGCGATCTGAGAAGCCAATGGCGACGCCAGCATGATCGCGACATTCGGCCTCGCGCTCCTTGCGGGAATTCTCTCAACGCTGTCGCCCTGCACGATCCCGCTTTTGCCGATCGTGCTGGGCACGGCGCTGACGCAACACCGCTTTGGCCCTGTCGCGCTTGCGGCCGGGCTCGCGTTGTCCTTCGTCGTGATCGGCCTGTTCGTCGCGACGATAGGATTTTCCATCGGCCTCGATCAGGGCCTCTTCCGCATGATGGCGGCGGCAATGCTGATCGCTGCCGGCCTCGTGCTGATGCTGCCGCGCCTTCAGGCGCAGGTGGCGCTGGCGGCAGGACCCGCCGGAAACTGGATTTCCAATCGAGCATCGGGAGTCTCAGGCAGCGGATTGGGCGGGCAATTCGCAGTCGGCCTTCTTCTTGGCGCGGTCTGGGCGCCGTGCGTCGGCCCGACGCTTGGCGCTGCCTCCTTGCTCGCGGCGAAGGGCGAGAATCTCGCAATCGTCGCGCTGACCATGGCGATGTTCGGCCTTGGCGCAGCCTTGCCTTTGCTCGTGCTCGGCACCGTGTCGCGCGAGGCGCTGCTGCGCTGGCGCGGACGCCTAATGTCGGCGGGACAGACCGGCAAACTCGTCATGGGCGCGGTTCTCGCGCTCGCAGGACTTTTGATTGTGTCCGGTCTCGACAAGCGCCTCGAAGCAATTCTGGTCGACGCTTCGCCTGCGTGGCTGACCGAATTGACGACGCGATTTTAGCGCCGACAATTCGTCCGTAGCGTTGGCGCCCGGAGCATTGCCGACGCGTCTGCCCAATGACAGGATCGCGCCAAGGAACGCACAATGATCCGCCTCGCATTCGCGCTTGTGTTGCTTGCTCTCGCGCAGCCTGCTTTCGCGCAGAACCGCGCGCCGCGCTTTGCCGATTACCCGGAGAAAGATGTCGTCCACACACAGGTTGTGCGGCTGCCGCTCACCAAGGAAACCGAAGAGGACGATTACAAGCTGCGCCGCTACGACTCGATTGGCGAAAACAACAAGGCGAATTTCGCCGGGCGTTATTTTCTCGTGGTGTGGGGCTGCGGCTCGGCTTGCGTGAATGCCGCCATCGTCGAGGCCGCGACGGGCAAGATCATCGCAATCCCCTTCTCGATCTCAGGCTGGCGGCGCACGCACGACAATTTCGCGGCCGTGGAATTCCGCCACAACAGCCGCTTGATCGTGTTCAACGGCGCACTCAACGAAGAGCCGGACACGATGGGCGGCATTATTACGTGCTGAAGAATTGGTCTGCCCTCAGAAAAGTGGTCCTCCCTGATGTATGGCTTTAGAGCCGATGGAGGATTGAGGAATGGCACGCAGACACAAGGCTGAAGAGATCGTCGCGAAGCTTCGGCAGGTTGACGTTTTGACGTCGCAGGGCAAGGCGGTCG
>CAMBBO010000169.1 GCA_945862935.1 Pseudorhodoplanes sinuspersici
GATCCGGCAAACAGGGCGCGGACCCTGCATTTTCAGCATCGATTGAATGGATTTCGGGAGCCGGATGGTGGGCGCTACAGGGATCGAACCTGTGACCCCTTCCATGTCAAGGAAGTGCTCTCCCGCTGAGCTAAGCGCCCATCCGGCCAAGGGACGCCCCTTTGGCGCGACCCTATATCGGCTCCTGCCAAGTGAGGCAACAGCCGTTCAGGCTGCCAAAAGCTTCTGAACTTCGTTCACCAGATCGCGCAGATGCACCGGCTTGGACAGCACCTTGGCGTTTTTCGGCGCCTGTGAATCCGCGTTCAGTGCAACCGCTGCAAAACCGGTGATGAACATGATCTTGATATCGGGATCGAGTTCAGACGCACGGCGCGCAAGTTCGATGCCGTCCATTTCCGGCATAACAATATCGGTCAAAAGCATTTCGAAGGGTTCTTCGCGCAGACGCTGATAAGCGGAAAGCCCGTTGTCATAGGAGACAACATCGAAGCCGGCATTCTGCAGCGCCTTCACCAGAAAGCGGCGCATGTCGGTATCGTCTTCCGCCAGAAGAATTTTCGGCGTTTCGACGCTAATCGGACGCTCACCCACGCACCCACCCCCTACTCGCGAACCGCTAACAGCCAATCCGCTTGAGGCACGCCGGCGCAGGCCCCAGATACACGATACTGAACGGGACTTGCCGGTTCCCCTGCCCCATAAAGCGTATGCCAGGTAAACACCGAGTGAAAGCTGCTTTCGTGGGCCATTTTGGCCCGCACGCGTGGACAATGGCGTCCCGAAAGGGATATTCCTTCTTAATAACCCCCGAACTGGAGGCCGTTTCCGGCCCCTGCGCATGACCTTCGCCGACGAACTCGATCCGCCATTTGACGTCCTTGAGCCGAAAAATTGGCGCGCGCCGGTGGTGTTCAACTCGCCACATAGCGGACGGGTCTATCCGCGAGATTTCCTCGCCACGACACGGCTCGATCTTTCAACATTGCGGCGCTCGGAAGATTCCTTCGTCGACGAACTGATCGCGGGCGTGGTCGAGCGCGGCTATCCGGTCATGCGCGCGCATTTCCCGCGCTGCTATGTCGATGTGAACCGCGAGCCTTACGAACTCGACCCGCGCATGTTCAGTGGCCGTCTGCCATCCTTCGCCAATACCCGTTCGATGCGCGTGGCCGGCGGGCTTGGCACGGTCGCGCGCGTGGTCGGCGATGCGCAGGAAATCTACGATCAGCGGATCGCCGTCGACGAGGCGTTGCAGCGGATCGAAAGCCTCTACAAGCCCTATCACCGCGCGTTGCGGCGGCTGTTCACGCAGGCCCAGCGCGATTTCGGCGCGGGCATTCTGGTCGATTGCCATTCGATGCCCTCGGCCGCTGGCGGCAAGGACGATCGCCCGCGCGCGGACATCGTGATCGGCGACCGTTACGGCACGAGCTGCGTTCCCATCGTCGCGGAGACTGTCGAACAGACCCTGCGCGCGCTCGGCTATTCGGTGAGCCGCAACAAGCCGTATGCGGGCGGCTTCATCACCGAGCATTACGGGAACCCGGTGGCGGGCGCACACGCGATCCAGGTCGAACTCAACCGCGCGCTCTACATGGATGAGCGCCGCTACGACCGGTCGGAGAATTTCGCGACCGTGGCGCAGGACCTGGAAACGCTCGCCGAGGAGATCGCCCAGATCCCCCTCGAAGAACTCCGGCCTTACCGGTCGGCTGCGGAATAGCTGCCCCCGAATTTGTGCATGGCACAAATTCGGCTCTACGGCGGCAGCGGCCCGGCCGGCGCAGCTGCAGCGATGCTCAAAGACTTGGCGTGTTGAAAAAACCGGCAATCCTGCAAGGACTGCAAAAGCCCAATAAAAAAAGGGCCGCTAGCGAACTAGCGGCCCAAGTCTAGGGAGGAAACGCCCAAGGAGGGCGGCGGGAACTCGCGTGAGCAAGTTGCCGCGCTGCAGCAATATGCCCCTGCGCTGCACAAAACACAAGTCTCTACGTCAGCGATCCTGTCCTATCCCCAGACCGTTCGCGCATGGCTCAAGGCTGATGGCTCAAGACTGCCTGCGCGGATCGCGGGCGCGCAGATAAGCGAGGCCAGCCACGATCAGGAACAGGACCTGAATCGCAAAGACGATCCGGTAGGCCGTCAGGGGATAGGCCCCGTTTACCGCCGGAAACAGGTCGATCACGAACCCGCTGATGCTCTGGGTGAAGAACACGCCGCCCATCGTCCCCATGTTCAGGAGCGTCATCCCCCGGCCGACGAGGCGAGGCGGAAAAAGCGACTTGCCGTGGGCGATCAGTACGGACGTGTAGGCCGACGAAAATCCGACACCGACAAAACAGACGATCAGCCAAAGCACCGGCATCGCACCAAAGATGGCAAGGGCCGCGAGCGATGACGCGGTCAGCAGCGTGCCTATAAAAACCGGCGTCTTGTAATTCCCGAATAGTCGATCGGCTGGACCCCACGCCATCGCGCCAATGATTTGCGCACCCGCGGCCAGAAACAATATCTCGCCGCGCGAAGGCAGGTCGTAGCCGTAGATGTGAGTAAGATAAGGTCCGCCCCACAAGCCGACGATCAGCACAAAGCTCGAATAGGCCGCAAGCTGCATCAGAAACAGAGGCAGGATCGAAGGCGTGCGCAACGCATCGGCGATGCCAGCGATGCTTTCCCGGAACGTCTCGTCGTGATGCGGCTCGCGCGTCGTGTCAGCGCGCACGACAACAGCAACCAGAATGCCAGCGAGCGCCACGAGAGCTGCCACGACCATAAATGTCGCGCGCCAGCCAATCGCCGTCGCCGATAGCGCAAGCGGTGCCGTTGCCAGCAGCGTGCCGACGCTGCCAAGGCCAAGCTGGAGTCCGACAAGCATCGAAAAGCGGTCGGGCGCATAGCGCCGGGCATACAGCGCAAGCGGCGCCATCAGATAGCAGGACGAGCCGAGCCCCATCAGCACACGCGCCGCGATCAACGCCCAGGGCTGTTCTGCGAGTGCGAAAATTATCGTTCCCGCCACAGCGATTGCCGAGCACACCAGCATGCAGGCGCGTGGGCCATAACGGTCGAGTGCGATCCCTAACGGGATTTGTGCTGCCGCGAATGCAAAGAAGAACGTGCTCGACAATAGCCCGATCTCGGATGCCGACATCGACAATTCGGCCGCAAGATTGGGTGCGATGACACCAATCGAATTCCGCAGGAACTGGCTCACCATGTAAATCGAGCCGAGCGTCGTCACGAGCGCGACGCTCGCAGCAAGCGGAATGGCGGGCCGGCTCACGCCAGCGTCGTTGATTGTCATGAGAGCGGTCCCGGCGGCCGTTCGATGAGTTGCGTTGTGGTGACATGGCGCCGAACAGCGAGCAAGCCGTCAGCGCGGTTGCCCGCCCTGCAACTCTCCGATAGGTGGATGCGCGATACCCACCGGGCGGGCGACATGACAGCGGTCGATTTTGCGGCATTCGTTGACGAACTTGCCGACGCATCCGGTGAGAAAATTCTTCCTTTTTTCCGCACCGCACTCGGCGTTGAGGACAAAGGCGGCGCGGGACGCTTCGATCCTGTAACCGAGGCCGACCGCGCAGCGGAGGCAACGATCCGCGCACTCATCAAGAAAACTTTCCCCGATCACGGCATCGTCGGAGAAGAACTCGGCAGCGACAATCCCGACGCTGAATATGTCTGGGTGGTCGATCCGATCGACGGCACCCGCGCCTTCATCATCGGCTACCCGATCTGGGGCACGCTGATCGGGCTGACCCGTTTCGGTGAATCGGTTTTCGGGATGATGCATCAGCCGTTCACGCGCGAGCGGTTCACTGGCGACCGGCAGGGTGCGAAATATCGCGGGCCGGCCGGCGAGCGCAGCCTTCACGTTCGCACCTGCGCGAATGTGTCGGATGCGGTCATGCTGACCACCAGTCCGCAGATGTTCGACGACGCCGAGCGCGAGCGTTTCCATCGGCTCGAGAAAAAGGTCCGCCTGCCGCGCTTCGGCGGCGATTGCTATGCCTATTGCATGCTCGCGGCGGGGCATGCCGATCTCGTTGTGGAAGCAGGACTGAAGCCGTTCGACATCGTTGCGCTCATTCCGATCATCACCGGCGCGGGCGGAATCGTAACGACCTGGGACGGAAAGCCGGCCGAGTCCGGCGGGCGCATCATCGCCGCGTGCGACAGGCGCGTGCATCAGCAGGCGATGGAAATTCTCAACGCTTAAAAGCTATCCGAACGACGGCGCGCCTGGCACAAACGCGTCGAACGCCGCCCAGAACTGCGCGCGATAGCGGTCCTGCTCCATCAGCAATTCGTGGCGTGCACCTGCGATAATCAAATGCGAGCCGGCACGCATGCGCATGGAGAAATCCTCGATCGCAGACGTGGACACGATCTGGTCGCGCCCGGCAGCGACCATCACCGTGGGCTGACGCAGCCGCGTCGCATAGCCCGGTTCGGTAAATTCATTCATCACCTCGAACGCCGATGCTGCCCACGCGACGGTCGGCGAGCCGATGCCGAGTGCCGGCTCCGCATCGATCACGGCCGCGGTGCGTGCATGACGCACGGGATCCGTTGTGACGTTGTTGCCGACGAATGGCTGCGCCGCGACGACCGCCGGCGTACCTCCCGGAATGTAAGCCGATCCCATTCCCGCCAGCCGCATCGCTTGCACGATCGGGCGGCGCAATGCGCCCCATTGAATTGGCGGCAAATCGAACATCGGCGCCGACAGCACGATGCGGTCGAACCAGCGATGGCGGTTCGCGACGCTTAGCAGGATGCTCGCGCCCATCGAATGACCGAGGCCGTAATAGGGCGGCGGACAATCGGGCAGCAGAACTTCTTTCATCACCGTTTCGAGATCGATTTCGTATTCGTCGAAGCTGCGGACATGTCCCTTGCGCGGATCGGCAAGCATGCGGCCCGAAAGACCCTGCCCCCGCCAGTCGAACGCAACGACCGCGAACCCGCGCGCGCGCAGGTCGCGCGCCACCTCGAAATACTTTTCGATGAACTCCGAGCGCCCCTGAAAAATACACACGGTGCCGCGCCGTCCGGGCGGCGGCGCCCAGCGCGCAAACCGCAACAGCAGGCCGTCACGTGTCTTGAGCGTGCCGCAGACAACGTCGTCGGGCGCGGGATTGGCGGGGATGGAGACGAGTTTCATCGCGATTCAGGCGGGAGGATTTGCGCGCCTTATAGCAGTTAGTTTGTCCAAGTCGTGCCCGCGAACGTCCAAAATGCCTCCCTTGAACCGGATTTCCGGTTTCCTACATCAGTCCTGCGCAGGCCATGAGGCTGCGTAACCCGTGGAGCCCGGCCATTTGGCGGGCCACCGCATGTCGCTCAATGGAGGACAAGCTATGCGTACATTCGATCTCACTCCCTTCTATCGTTCCACCGTCGGCTTCGACCGCTTGTTTAACCTGCTCGATCAGGTCGGCGGCTTTGACGCCGCCCCCGGTTATCCGCCCTACAACATCGAGCGCACCGGCGAGACCGCCTATCGCATCAGCGTCGCCGTGGCCGGCTTTGCCGAGCCTGAGCTCAGCATCGAACTCAAGGAAAACACGCTGACGATCAAGGGTGAAAAGAAAAGCGCCGAAACGGATTCAGCCGAGACGCTCTATCAGGGCATCGCGGCGCGCGCGTTCGAGCGCGTCTTCCAGCTCGCCGATTTCGTCCAGGTGAAGGGCGCCAATCTCGAAAACGGCCTCCTGCATGTCGATCTCGTGCGCGAGATCCCGGAAGCCAAGAAGCCGCGCCAGATCGCCATCAACGGCGGCACCGGCACGGTGATCGAGAGCAAGCCCGTGGAGACCAAGGTCGCCGCGTAAGCCTGATCGGCAACTTGATCGGTTTGAACCTCCGAGAAGGGAGCGCCCCGGAATGTCCGGGGCGCTTTTATTTTGTTCTCAGAAGCGCGGCGGCGTCGACGCGTCGTCGAGAGGCTTGGCTTCCGGCGTCGAAGGTTTGGTCTCCTGCGTCGTCGTTTCAGCAGGAACTGCTTTCGTTTCGGAAGTCCCCGTCTCGGCCGCCTTCGGCTTCGACATGTCGATCATGCGGACTTCTTTCTTCGAATCCGCTTCGGCCGAAGATTTTGCAGCGGGTGCGGGGGCCGAAGGTGCAGCCGCTGGATTTGCTGAAGCCACAGCGTCTGCGGGACGCGAACGCGGCATCGGCGCTGATTTCGGCGCGGCAGGCTTGGTGGGCAATGCAGCGGATCGCGACGGCGAAGGCGCAGCACTGCGCGGACCGGGGATCACACGCGGAGCAGCGGACGGCGGCGGAAGGTCGCCATCATCCATCTCCTCGTAAGCCTCATCGCCCGAAGGATGCGGCGGGGAATACGCGCCCGGAGAATAAGGTTCGCTGCGCGGACCGTAATAGGGACGCGGTTGATAAGGCTCGTAACCGCCGCGCGGGCCAACGTCGGCATACGAGCCGACGGGAACGGCGCGGATCACTTCGCCCATTCGCGCATCGACAACGACGCGCAATTCACGGCCATAGCGGTCGAGCGCATGGACGATATAGCGGCCCGGACGCCACATCGGACGCGAGATGGGCTGCATCCCGGCCTGACGAACAATCGCGGTGATTTCGTGCGGCGGAAGAATATCCGCCACGGAATAAACCTGCGCGGACGCAGGTACTGCAGTCGCGGACAAAGTCGCGACAGACGCCAGTACGATCAGGATGTGTTTCACGAATGCGCCCTCCCCGGCGCGCTACCGGCACAGAAGCGCCGGAGCGGATGGTGCAGGCTCGCTTGTGATTGGGGCGGAGCTTGGGCGGAATCTTAGCCCTTTTCGATCAAGTCGCAGAAACGATCCACGTCCACGGACGTCGTCGCAAACGAAGTAACCATGCGGGCAAGTACAGCCTCCGGCGCAAGCTTGATCGCTGGCGGCAACATGCTC
>CAMBBO010000170.1 GCA_945862935.1 Pseudorhodoplanes sinuspersici
GATCGAGGCGATCGAGTTGGTCGAGGTTTCCTCGCCCTTCTGATGCTGGCGATAATGGCGCGTCACTGTACCGTGGGCGGCCTCGGCTTCCACCGTCTTGCCGTCCGGAGTCAGCAGTACCGAGGTCATGAGGCCGAGTGAGCCGAAGCCCTGCGCCACCGTGTCGGATTGCACGTCACCGTCGTAGTTCTTGCACGCCCATACATAGCCGCCGGACCACTTGAGTGCCGCTGCAACCATGTCGTCGATCAGGCGGTGTTCGTAGGTGATCTTCTTCTTATCGAACTCGGCTTTGAATTCCTTGTCGAAGATTTCCTGGAACAGTTCCATGAAGCGGCCGTCATATTGCTTCAGGATCGTGTTCTTGGTCGACAGGTAGAGCGAGTAATTGCGGCCCAGCGCGTAGTTCATCGAAGCGCGAGCGAAATCGCGGATCGATGAATCGAGATTGTACATCGCAAGTGTGACGCCCGATTCCGGCGCCTTGAACACTTCCTTCTCGATCACCTTGCCGTCCGTGCCCTCGAACTTGAGAGAGATCTTACCGGCGGTCGGGAACTTGAAGTCGGTCGCGCGGTACTGGTCGCCGTAGGCGTGGCGGCCGATGATGATAGGCTTGGTCCAGCCCGGCACGAGACGCGGCACGTTCTTGCAGATGATTGGCTCACGAAAGATCGTGCCGCCGAGGATGTTGCGGATTGTGCCATTCGGCGAGCGCCACATTTCCTTGAGGCCGAATTCCTTCACGCGGCCCTCGTCCGGCGTGATGGTCGCGCATTTCACGGCAACGCCGACTTCGCGGGTCTTGTTCGCCGCGTCGATGGTCACCTGATCGTTCGTCTTGTCGCGATATTCGACGCCGAGATCGTAATAGAGCAGGTCCACATCGAGATACGGATGGATCAGCTTGTCCTTGATGAGTTTCCAGATGATGCGTGTCATCTCGTCGCCGTCCATTTCGACGACGGGGTTTTTCACCTTGATCTTGGCCATGTCGGTTGAAGCCTTGTGCGGGGAATTCGGTGCGCGGATCGCGCGTGCGCGCGCTTCCTAACATCCGGGCAGGCTCAAGAAAAGCGCGCTTTTTGGACAAGCCGGGCCGGTTAGCTGGGGGTGGAACCGCGCCTAAACGCGGCCATGCTGCAGCTTGGTCAGGAAATTGCCGACAAATTTTTCCGGCCCGACATGCACGATTGTCTCGGTGACGACCGACCAGATTTCCCCGCCGCAACCCTCGGTCCAGCGGCGGCAAAAGGCAGAATCCTCGCCGCTATAGAGACCGTGTTCGTTGGGCATCGGCTCGAAACATTGCAGCACGCCTTCGGTCAGGCCGAAATTCGCGTAGGTGTCCTTGATGTGCGTGCACCACAAATCCGGATAGCGGTCGCGCATCTTCTCAAATGCGCCGCGCTGGATGAGAAGCACACCCGCCCCGGTTTTGTTCACGCGGACGCACGGACCGTCAGCCACAAGGTCGTCGAATGAGCGGATGTCGCCGGGCTTGGTCTTGCCGCTCGCAAAGTCGATGGAACCTGCATTGACGTAATCCATCGCCACAAGCCGGGCGATGGTGGGATCTGCGATCTGATCCTTTAGGCCGTAGAATTTCGCGAGGTCGATCTTGCGGTGCGGGGCCATGCTGCCGACGACCGGCTTGTCGGCGGCAATCATGTGTTCGATCAGCGTCGGGGCGAAACCCATATCGGCATCGACAAACAGAAGGTGGGTAAAGCTTTTGTCCTGCAGGACGAGGCTCGCGTACAGGTTGCGCATGAAGGGCAGGAGCGAGAGCGACAAGAACTTATGTTGAAGGCGGATATGCGGATGCTTCTCGCGGAAATGGTCGAGCAGCCAGATCAATGTGTCGCAATAAGTGGTTGTAACCTCACCGCCATAGGCCGGCGTCGCGATCATGATCTTCATGGCAGGTCCAGCGATGGGCGAATCAGTGGGCGATCTTCGCATGCTGGGCGCTTTCGCGCCTGAAGGTGTGCGGCTATAGCAACGCCGGGAGTTGACCATGCCCGGAGCCGGGACAGACAAGACACGACATTGGGTGGAGACACCGGCGCCGGTCGTGGTGCTCGTGGAGTCGCAGCTCGGCGAGAATATCGGCGCTACCGCGCGCGCGATGGCCAATTTCGGAATTGCGAAACTGCGCCTGGTCAATCCGCAATGTGGCTGGCCGAACCGGGGCGCCCAAATCATGGCTTCGGGAGCCGATCGTATTCTCGACGGCGTGGTTGTGTTCGACACGCTCGAAGACGCAATCGCGGATTGCACGTTCGTGTTCGCGATGACCGCACGGGCACACGATCAGGCCAAGCCCGTCCTCAGCGCGGATGCAGCTGCGCGCGAAGCCGCACCGCGCGTCGCTGCTGGCGAGACTGTGGCGTTCGTGTTTGGCCGCGAGCGCAACGGCCTCGAAATGGTTGAGATCGGACTTGCCGATGCGATCGTGACGCTGCCGGTCAATCCGGCTTTTGCGTCACTCAATCTCGCGCAAGCCGTCGTGATCCTTTCCTACGAATGGATGAAGCATGTGAGTGGCGGCGCGCTTCCGTTCGGGGCCACCGACAAGTCGGTACCGGCGGCGAAAGCGCAGATCGTCGCCTTCTTCAAGGACCTCGAGCGCGAACTGGAAAATATCGAGTATTTCCGTCCGGCCGAAAAGCGCGAGACGATGACCGTCAACATGCGCAACATCTTCAACCGCACTCAGCCGACGACGCAGGACATCCAGACGCTGCACGGCATTATCATGGCGCTGGCCCAAGGACGCAAAGGCCCTGCGATTGGCGGTGTGCTCGACTCGAAGGAGTCGCTAATGCTGCGCGAATTGCTGGCGGAGCAGGGGCAAGGCATGATGCCGGACAATCGCGGGCCGGTGCGCGGCCTAGCGCGGTTTCTCCGCCGCAATCCGACCGACGCGGACCGCGCTCTCTGGAACGGGATTACGAAAGACCGGCGCTTGTCCGGCATGGGATTCAAGCGGCAGACGCCGGTTGGCCCGCACGTAGCCGATTTCGTCTCGTTCAATCAGCATATGGTAATCGACCTGCAGCCGGAAAGTGAAAGCGAGGCGGCAGCGCATGCGCGTGCGCAAAAGCGTGAGTGGATTCTCGAACGGAATTACCGCTTGGTGGACGTGAAGGCCGCAGAAGTCGAGGCCGATGTTGCCGCCGTGCTTGAACGCATTGCGGCGGCGATTCCCTCTTAGCCGCCTTTGATGATCTTCATCTGTGCAGCGATGCCGCCGCGCAGCATGCCCATGTCGCTCATCACGGCCATGAGTTGATAGCCCCGCTTGGAGCAGGCGACTGCGCGCGCAGCGTCCATGCAGAAAATGCCGGCGAGCTTGCCGGCCTTCTTGGCGGCTGCGGCAATTTTATCGATCGCAGCCTCCACGTCCGCCGAGTGCGGATCGAGCACGGCACCTTTGGAGAGTGTAATGGACAAATCCGAAGGTCCGACAAACAACATATCGATGCCCGGCACGGCTGCGATCGCGTCGACATTGTCGAGCGCCTTGCGCGTCTCGATCATCGCCATCGTGATCGTCTGATTGTTGGCGTCTTTAAGGTAGGCTTTCGGATCGCTGTAATTGTCGAGCATCAGCGCGCGCAACGGTCCCCATGATCGCTCGCCGACCGGCGGAAACTTGGCTGCGCTCACGTAGGCGTGTGCGTCCTCGACGGTGTTGATCATTGGCGCGATCGTGCCTTCGGCGCCGAAATCAAGCACCCGGCTAACAACCGCGAAATCGCCGAGCGGCACGCGCACTGTCGGCGCGGCGCCTGCTGCACGAATCGAGCCGATTGCCTGCTGGGTCGTCGTCATGTCGAACATGCCGTGTTGCTGGTCGATATTGACGGCCGGAAAGCCCTCGCGCGCGACAGCTTCGGCGACCACGGGCGAGCCGAGGCCGCACCAGCCAAGATAAATTGTTTCACCGGCGCGCAGGCGCCTGGCGAGCGAAAACCCGAATGTGGCGCTCATGGGATTTTACTGAGACTGGATCTGGCGCACGGCTTCGCCGAGAAGCTCGTTCATCTTTTTGCGCACATCCTGCTCGGTCTGCGCGATCTTGGCGGCCTGCAGATCGCGCACGACCTTGCGGAACACATCGTCATCGCCGGCTTCCTCGAAATCGGCGAGAACGACTTCCTTGGCATAGGCGTCCGCATCCGGCCCGCTCTTGCCGAGCAATTCGGCAGCCCAGAGGCCAAGCAGCTTGTTGCGCCGGGCCATCGCCTTGAATTGCAGCTCCTCGTCATGCGCAAATTTCTTTTCAAAGCCTTCTTCGCGCTTGTCGAACGTCGTCATGACGCAACTCTCCCGAGCTTTCCTAAATTCAGTCACAATTTATGTGATGTCGTGCGCTTTGCATACCGACCGAAGGGCATTATGGCAACGGGCGGGGCGTCGCAGGCGGCCGAAAACTTCCGGTGGATGCCGCACCTTTGGGGCGATTGTGCTGGGGGGATCGATCGGCTAGGTTCGTCTTAAGCGGATCGCTCGCTGTTCTCTTGTGAGTCGCGCCATTCGCTTCAAGCCGCGGACAAATGAAACTTAAAACAGGAGCCCGGCCGCTATGGATTTTCACAAACCACGGTACACACCCATGAGCCGCCGCCGTCGCATCTATGAAGGTAAAGCGAAAGTCCTTTACGAAGGACCGGAGCCCGGAACGCTGATCCAGCATTTCAAGGATGACGCGACCGCGTTCAACGCCAAGAAGCACGACGTGATCGAAGGCAAGGGCGTGCTCAACAACCGGATCTCGGAATACATCTTTCAGAATCTGAACGACATCGGGGTGCCGACGCATTTCATGCGCCGCCTCAACATGCGCGAGCAATTGATCCGCGAAGTCGAGATCATTCCGCTGGAAATCGTCGTTCGCAACGTCGCGGCCGGTTCACTGTCGACGCGCCTCGGGATCGAGGAGGGCACGCAGCTGCCGCGCTCGATCATCGAATTTTATTACAAGAATGATGGCCTGAACGATCCGATGGTGTCGGAAGAGCACATCACGGCGTTCGGATGGGCGACACCGCAGGAGATCGACGACGTGATGGCGCTTGCCATCCGCGTGAACGATTTCCTCTCCGGCCTGTTCCTCGGCGTCGGCATCCGTCTGGTCGATTTCAAGATGGAATGCGGTCGTCTTTGGGAAAACGAACTGATGCGGATCGTGGTTGCGGACGAAATCTCCCCGGATTCGTGCCGCCTGTGGGACATCAAGTCGAACGAGAAGCTCGACAAGGACCGCTTCCGTCGCGATCTCGGCGGCCTGCTCGAAGCCTATACGGAAGTCGCAAAGCGCCTCGGGATCGTTGCCGAAAACGAGCGTCCGCAAGGTACCGGCCCTGTTCTTGTGAAGGGCTGAACTTTGGGCGGGGCTTTTCATTGAGGCCCAAGCCAAACGATGCTACGCGGGGCCAGAGCGCGGCCAGTAAAAGTGGGTACCGGTTTTGCGTCCGGCCGCGCTCAGTCAATAGTTGCGCGCAATCCGGGCGGCTAACCGGTTTCCACTTAGCCTGATTGCGCGCATCGCCCCCGTTTTTATTGCGAATCGCCCCGATGAAAGCCCGCGTCACCGTTACGCTGAAATCCGGTGTCCTTGACCCGCAGGGCAAGGCGATCGAGGGTGCGTTGAAATCGTTGGGTGTGAGTGGCGTTGCGAGCGTGCGCCAGGGCAAGATTTTCGACATCGAACTCGACGGGGCTGACAAAGCGAAGGCCGAGGCCGCGCTGAAGGCTGCGGCCGACAAGCTGCTCGCCAATACCGTGATTGAGAATTACCGCATCGAACTTTTCTGACGTGTGAGATGAAATCCGCCGTCCTCGTATTTCCCGGCATCAATCGTGAGCGCGATATGGCGCGCACGCTTAAGCTCGTTTCAGGCAATGCGCCTGTGATGGTGTGGCATACCGAGACGGAATTGCCTGCGGGAACAGATCTCGTCGTCGTGCCCGGCGGGTTTTCCTATGGCGACTATTTGCGCTGCGGCGCGATCGCTGCACGCGCGCCGGTGATGGACGCGGTTCGCGCGTTTGCGGCCAAGGGCGGCCTTGTGCTCGGCGTTTGCAATGGATTTCAAATTCTCTGCGAGTCCGGACTTCTGCCCGGCGTTCTTGTCCGAAACCAGAATTTGAAATTCATCTGCCACGACGTGTTCCTGCGCGTGGAGAATTCCAAGTCACCGTTCACGCGCGGCTACAATGCCGGGCAGGTGATCCGCGTGCCGGTCGCGCATGGCGAGGGCAATTACACCGCCGATGCCGAGACGATCAAAACACTCGAAAGCGAAGGGCGCATATTGTTTCGCTACGCTTCGCCAGACGGAAAAATTGATCCCGACTGGAACCGCAACGGTGCAATCAATTCGATTGCGGGAATTTCGAACGAACGCGGCAATGTCGCCGGCATGATGCCACATCCGGAAAATCACGTTGAAGCCGAGATGGGCGTGACGGACGGGCGCGGTTTGTTCGCGGGCCTTGCGGATCAACTCGGCAAGGCAGCGTAGGCCTCAGTGTTGCGCAACGAGCCGAAAATCACTCCCGAACTTGTCGCCGAACACGGCTTAAAGCCCGACGAGTATCAGCGCATTCTCGATCTGATTGGGCGCGAGCCTTCATTTACCGAACTCGGCATCTTCTCGGCGATGTGGAACGAGCATTGTTCCTACAAGTCGTCGAGGGTTCATCTGCGCGGCTTGCCGATCAAATCGGAGACAGACCCCAAGCGCGTGATCCAGGGGCCGGGCGAGAACGCTGGCGTCATCGACATTGGCGACGGGCTCGCTGTGGTTTTCAAAATGGAGAGCCACAATCATCCAAGCTACATCGAGCCCTATCAGG
>CAMBBO010000171.1 GCA_945862935.1 Pseudorhodoplanes sinuspersici
CGGGCCGAGCGGCTCGTTCGATAAGAGGCGTCCGCGCAAATCCGGCATGCGCGCTTTCAGCTCGCCCGCAATGTCGGCAAACGCCATCAGCCGAGCGCCTTCAGTTCGCCCTGCAACGCATACGCCCATTGCGTGATGTTGCCGGCGCCAAGGAACACAACGTAATCGCCGGGATTGGCGAGGCCACGCACCAATCCGGCAAGCTTGTCCGGCCCCGGCAGCGGCGCGACATTGCGATGCCCGCGCGCGCGGATTGCATCCACAAGATGATCGCGGTCGATGCCCTCAATCGGCGCTTCGCCAGCCGAATACACATCGGCGACGATCACCGCATCCGCGTCGTTGAAGCAGGTCGAGAACGGCTCGAACAGCGATTGCAGGCGCGTATAACGGTGCGGCTGAACGACCGCGATCACCTGACCTTTGGTCGATTCACGCGCGGCCTTCAGCGCCGCTGCGATCTCTACCGGATGATGGCCATAATCGTCGATGATCGCGACGCCGTTCCACTCGCCCGCGCGCGTGAAGCGCCGCTTCACGCCGCCGAAGCCCGCGAGCGCCTTGCGTATCACATCGTCGGTCATGCCAAGTTCATGTGCGACCGCGATGGCCGAGGTTGCGTTCAGCGCGTTGTGACGTCCCGGCATCGGCAGCATCAGGTCGGCGATGGTGTGGACGACATTGCCCGCACGGTCACGGAGCTGCACGGCAAACTCGGATCGCCCACCGGTATTGTCGAGATCAATCAGGCGCACGTCGGCCTGCGGATTTTCACCATAGGTGATGATGCGGCGATCCTCGATGCGCCCGACAAGGCGCTGCACGATGGGATGATCGGTGCACATCACCGCAAAACCGTAGAACGGCACGTTCTCGACAAAATCGACGAACGCATCCTGCACGGCGGCAAATGTCTTGAAGTGATCGAGATGCTCGGCATCGACATTGGTGACAATGGCGACATCGGCGGGCAATTTCAGGAACGTGCCATCGGATTCGTCGGCCTCGACCACCATCCAGTTGCCTTCGCCCAGCCGCGCATTGGTGCCGTAAGCATTGATGATGCCGCCATTGATGACGGTCGGATCAAAAGCGCCCGCATCGAGCAAAGCTGCAACCATCGACGTGGTCGTGGTCTTGCCGTGCGTGCCGGCGATGGCGACACAGGATTTCAACCGCATTAATTCGGCGAGCATTTCGGCGCGGCGCACCACCGGCAGGCGCTTGGCGCGCGCAGCAACGAGTTCGGGATTTTCCGGCTTGATCGCCGACGAGACGACGAGGACTTCCGCACTGTCGATATTCTTGCCGTCGTGGCCGATGAAGATCGTCGCGCCCTTCTCGCGCAGGCGCTTGACGTTGGCGTTGTCGCTCGCGTCCGAGCCGCGCACGGTGTAGCCGAGATTCATCAGCACCTCGGCGATGCCGCTCATGCCGATGCCGCCGATACCGACGAAATGGATCGGGCCGATCTCGCGGGGAAGTTTCATTGATGCTGCCACCCTCTGCCGTCCGCGACAGCGGACGATCCAGCGGACCATCGTTTATGGCAGACGGTGCAAAAGTGAAAGTGCCGGGCGGCCACGCCCCGTAACGGGCCTATGCGGCTGGGTTTGCGACCCGCATCACCAGTTCCGCCAGCTTCTCGGCGGCATCGAGAATGGCCAGCGATTTCGCGCCCTGCGCCATTTTGGACAGCCGCGCCGGATCGGCCGCAAGTGCTGCAAGCTCGGCGGCAACCCGGTCCGGCGTGAACGAGGCTTGCGCGATGGGGATTGCGCCGCCAGCACGTTGGAGAAATCCGGCATTTGCCGCCTGATCCTGATCGAGCGCGTGCGGCAGCGGCACAAGGATCGAAGGCCGCCCGATGGCGGCAAGCTCTGCGACAGTGGATGCGCCCGAACGAGAAATAACCAGATGAGCGTCCGCCATCTTCGAGGGCAAATCGGAAAAGAACGGCTCGATCTGCGCTTCGACTTGCGCTTTGGCGTAAATCGCGCGCACGCGCTCGGTGTCCTCGGCCCGCGCCTGCTGCACGACCTTGAGCCGCATCTGCAGATGCGGTTCGAGCTTTGCGATGGCATCCGGCACGATGTCAGCCATGACGCGCGCGCCCTGGCTGCCGCCGAATACGAGAACGCGAAATGGATCGTTGCCGCTCGCTGCCGCATAAGGCTTTGCGGCAGCGATCACTGCCGGGCGCACCGGATTGCCGGTATGCGTTGCTTTGGCGGCAAGCGCCGTATCGCTCGCAAACACACCGGGAAATCCGGTCGCTATTGCAGTGACGCGTGGAGCGAGAAATTTGTTGGCACGACCCATGACGCCGTTCTGCTCATGGATGATTGTCGGAATGCCGCGCAGAGCCGCTGCAAAAACCGGCGGCACAGTCGGATAACCGCCGAAACCGACGACGACAGCAGGCTTCACACGCGCGAGCATCGCGAAAGCGCGAATGGCGCCAAACCCGAGCATGCCGAAAGTCCGCGTGAGCGAAATAGGATCGCGCCCGCGAAACGTCGCGCTCGGGATGACATGCACGTTTGGAAAATGATCGCCGAATTTTTCCGCGCGCATGTCGGTCGCGAGTGCAATTTCGACGCCGCGCTTGCGTAAAGCAGCACTCAGAGATTCCGCCGGAAACAGATGTCCGCCCGTGCCGCCCGCAGCAACGAGCACCGGGCCGTTCACGCAGCACTCCCGAGCGGGACTGCGCCACGGCTGTTAAGCTGTTCGGCGCGCGGACGTTCGCGTGTCAAAGCAAGCAGCATTCCCATCGCGTAAGCAAGCGACAGGAGCGACGAGCCGCCATAGGAGATGAACGGTAGCGTCATGCCCTTGGCCGGAATGAGATGCAGGTTCACAGCCATGTTGATCGCCGATTGCGCGCCGAACAGTATCGCAAGTCCCGCAGCGGCAAAGCGCATGAACGGATCGTCGTTGCGGAACGCACGGGAGAGCGCGCGCACGACGATGAAGGCAAAGATGGCCGCAAGCGCAAGACAGAGCACGATGCCGAATTCCTCGGCTGCGACCGCGAACACGAAATCGGCGTGGCTGTCCGGGAGAATACGTTTCACAGTGCCCTCTCCAGCTCCGCGCCCGAACCAGCCGCCGCGCAGGAAAGATTCCACCGCGTTATCGATCTGGAAGGTATCGCCGGACGACGGATCGAGGAAGCGCCGGATACGGCGCGCGACATGCGGCACGGTGGCGTAAGCGATCGACAATCCGGCAGCGCCCGCAAGCGTCATGCCCGCCATCCAGATCAGCCGCATCCCGGCCATAAAAAAGAGTGAGCCCCAGATCAGCGCGATCAGCATGGTCTGGCCGAAATCGGGCTGCAGCACGAGCAGCGTCACCACGAGCAGAAGCAGCGCGAGGGCTGCGGAATTTGCCGGCATTTCCGGGCGGCGCGAGGATTCGGCGAACAGCCACGCAATGAGAATGACGAAAGCGGGTTTCACGAATTCAGAGGGCTGGATGTTCATGCCCGCAATGATGATCCAGCGCCGTGCGCCCTTTATCTCCGCGCCGACGAAGAGTGTCGCGACAAGGAGAGCAACGCTGACCGCAAACACGACGAGCGCGAGCCGCCTGATCTGGCGCGGCGACATAAAGGATACACCGAGCATGATCGCGGTCGCGGGGACGAGATACATCACCTGCCGATTGACGAAATGAAACGGATCGAGACCGAGCTTGGTGGCAACCGGCGGGCTTGCGGCGAGAAGGAGAATGATCCCGGCGAGCATCAGCGCGCCGAGCGCGGCGAGCGTCAGGCGGTCGATGGTCCACCACCATTGCGCGAAAGGGCTGCGTTCCGTGCGCGAAATCATATCGTCCGTCCGTCCTGCATCATTCCTCGCCCGGACGTGGTTTAGGTTTGATTAACGAACGTGAAATCCGGCTAAACGAGGCCCTTCACGAGGTCGCGGAACGCATCGCCGCGTTTCTCGAAATTCTGGAACTGGTCGAACGACGCACAGGCAGGCGAAAGCAGCACCACGGGCGCAGGCGAGGAATCGGCCGCGGCATCGCGCGCGGCGGAAGCGGTGGCCTTGTCGAGCGTGCCTGACATTTCATAAGCAACCTTGCCGTCGAGAGTCTTGGCAAAATCCTGCGCCGCTTCGCCGATCAGGTATGCCTTGCGGATGCGTGAGAAAAATTCGGCAAGCGGGACGATGCCGCCTTCTTTCGGCTTTCCGCCAGCGATCCAGTAAATCGTCTCGAACGAGCCGAGCGCGCGCGCCGTGGATTCGGCGTTGGTTGCCTTGGAATCGTTGACAAAGAGGACATGACCTTTTCGTCCGACTTCTTCCATCCGGTGCGCGAGGCCGGGGAATGAGCGCAGGCCGCTGTTGATTTCCGCGTCGCTCAATCCGAGCGCAGCGCAAGCCGCGAACGCTGCCATCGCATTTTGCGCGTTGTGCAAGCCACGCAACGAACCGATGCCGTCGAGATCGGCCACTTCCTCGGCTTCCTTACCCTTCACGCGATAGAGATGCGTACTTCCAGCGACATAGCCCTGCGCGATCAGCCCAGTCGTGGAAATCGGCGTCAGCGAATGTTTCTTTTCTTCCAGGCGCCGCGCCATCCCGCGCCCGTAATCGTCATCGACACCAATCACCGCATGCGCTGCGCGTTGCGGCACTTCCTCTTTCAGTTCGGCGTAATGCCCCATCGTGCCGTGACGGTCGAGATGGTCCGGCGTGACGTTCAACATCACGCCGACCGTCGGATGCAGCGATGGCGTGAGTTCGATCTGATACGACGACATCTCCACAACATGCGTGCGCCCGGCCTTCGGGGGTTCGAGCGCGAGGATCGCTGTACCGAGATTGCCGCCGACCTGCACGTCACGGCCGGCACTTTTCAGGATGTGCGCGATCAGCGCCGTTGTGGTCGATTTGCCGTTGGTGCCAGTGATCGCGACAAAAGGTGTGTCGGGCGCTACCTTCGCGCGCTCACGGCAAAACAATTCAACGTCGCCGATGATTTCGACACTCGCAGCTTTCGCGAGATCGACGCTCCAGTGAGGCTTCGGATGCGTGAGCGGCACGCCCGGCGCAAGCACGAGCGCGCCGATTTTTGTCCAGTCCGCCTGACGCAAATCCTGCGTATTGAAACCGGCTGCTTTCGCGGCTGCGATGCTTTTTTCGTTGTCGTCGAAGGCGATGACGTTTGCGCCGCCCGCGACCAGCGCCCGGCAAGACGCTAAGCCCGAACCGCCAAGACCGAACACCGCGACGGTCTTTCCAGCAAAGACAGTCACGGGGGTCACGGGCCTACCTCAGCTTCAGCGTGGACAATCCAACCAGCGCGAGCACGATCGAGATGATCCAGAAGCGGATCACGATCTGCGGCTCGGTCCAGCCCTTCTGCTCGAAATGATGATGGATCGGCGCCATCATGAACACGCGCTTTCCGGTGAGCTTGAAGGACGCGACCTGCACGATCACCGACACGGCTTCGAGCACGAACAGCCCGCCGATGATCGCAAGCGCGATCTCATGCTTGGTCGCAACCGCGACCGTTCCGATCAAACCTCCGAGTGCGAGCGATCCGGTATCGCCCATGAAGATCGATGCCGGCGGCGCGTTGAACCAGAGAAACCCAAGGCCAGCGCCCACGACCGCGCCGCATAAAACAGCAAGCTCGCCAGCGCCGGGCACATAATGGATCTGCAGATAGTCTGCGAACACCACGTTGCCCGCGAGATACGAGATCATGCCGAACGAAAGCGAAGCGATCATCACCGGCACGATGGCGAGACCGTCCAGGCCGTCAGTGAGATTCACCGCATTGCCTGCGCCGACAATGATGAACGCACCGAAGATGACGAAGAACCAGCTCAGGTTGATGACGAATTCCTTGAAGAACGGAAACGCGAGCGAAGTCGCGAAGGCCGGGCGCCCGAGTTGCGAGAAGGCATAGCACGCGGCCGCGGCGATCAACGCTTCGGCCACAATACGCATCTTGCCGGAGAAGCCCGCATGGGTTTGCTTCGTGACCTTCAGATAATCGTCGTAGAAGCCGATTGCGCCGAATGACAGTGTCACGCCGAGCACGATCCAGACATACGGGTTCAGCGGATTGGCCCACAGCAATGTCGCGAGCGTGACGCCCGAGAGGATCATCAGCCCGCCCATGGTCGGCGTGCCGACCTTGGTGGCGAGATGCGATTTCGGCCCATCGCTGCGGATCGGCTGTCCCCGGCCCTGCTTCAGGCGCAGATGATCGATGATCGGCGAGCCTGCAATGAACACGAACAGCAGCGCGGTAATCATCGCTCCGCCGGTGCGGAACGTGATGTAGCGAAACACGTTAAGGAAGGAGAGCTTGTCGGAGAAATCAATCAGCCAGTAAAACATTGTATCAACCCTGAACGGGAGCGGTTGCGGCCGCATAAGTTCGCTGAAGCGCCTTGACGAGCGGGCCCATGCGCGAGCCGTTCGAACCCTTGACCATCAGGACATCCCCGTCGCGAACCGCCTCGATGACCATTGGTTCGAGACTCTTTGCATCTTCCGCATATCCGCCCCTGCGTTCGGAGGGAAGGGCCTCCCACAGATTGTGCATGGCCGGCCCACTGCAAAAGACGAGATCGACGTTATTTGCGACAACGGCCTCTCGAAGATCGCGGTGCATGGCGTCGGACGCGTTGCCAAGTTCCAGCATGTCGCCGAGGACCGCGATACGCCGCCCGCGTGAGCCACGATGGATCTGGCCCAGCAGCGCAAGTGCTGCGC
>CAMBBO010000172.1 GCA_945862935.1 Pseudorhodoplanes sinuspersici
GGTTCCTGACGTGCGCGATTGGCAAACATCCAGCCGAGCGACGACGATTTGCGCGCGAGCCGTTTCGTTTCGAGCTTCTGGCCAAGTACGGATAGCTTTGCGACCGCTGCGTCCTGCGCCGGATCGCGCTCGATCCGGCCCGCCGCGGCGAGCGCTGAGTAACGGTCACTGACTGAGCCGGGCATGAAAGGACGGGCCGCGCGGTGGGACAGGAACAGCCATACCGGCCCAAAGGCACGAGCGGCAAGGCATCCTTTGCATGCGGAGCGTTTGGTATGGAATAAAATATTCCAGATATTTCAGTCTGTTAATGGGCGCCTGAATTTTGGTCTTGGGACCGTCGCAATTTTGCTGCAACGCAACAATATATTCGATTCGTGGTCAGCCCCGCTAGGGGAGGGCCGCAGTCTCTCGGGAGGAGACGAACGGAGGGTTTTCGGACGCAATGTCGGGAGACCTAGAATGGATGAACTGATCGCCGAAGGCGGCCAAATTCGCAAATTGTGGCCGTTCGAAACCGGCGCCTATCGCGACCACCTGCTGCGGCTCGACGTAGCAAGCCGGCGCAACCGTTTCGGTGGCGCCGTGTCGGACGACTACATCCGCTCGCATATCCGCGATCTGAATCATCTGGACGCTGTGCTGTACGGCTTCTTTGTCGACGGCACGTTGCATGCCGCCGCCGAATTGCGCCCGATCGGAACCTGGAAATCCGGCGAGGCGGAAGCCGCGTTCAGCGTCGAACAGAACTGGCAAAGCCACGGCGTTGGCTCGGCGTTGTTGGAGCGTATCCTGCTGACCGCGCGCAATCGCGCGATCAAGCACCTCCATTTTGCATGTCTCGCGCACAACCAGCGGATGCAGCAACTCGCGCGCAAATTCGACGCCGACCTGCGGTTCGACTTTGACAGTGTGGTTGGTGAGGTGCGCGCGCAGCGCCCCACGCCGATGTCGATGGTGCGCGAAGCAGCCGCCGACGGTTATGCGCTGGTCAACGCCATGCTCGATGCGCAGACGCGGCTTTTGAAACCGCGCTGAGTAAAATTTGACCTTGCGAAAGTCCCGCGTTAACCGCCCGGTTGCTTTCGGCGCGTAGCTTGATTCGCCGAGGCAGTTTCGGGAAAAACCCATGACCAGCATCGAAATCCGCGTCTTGAGCCCTGTCGGGATCGAGGATTACCACGCGCACCTGCTGCGCCTCGATGTTGCGGACCGAAAGCTGCGCTTCGCAGAGGAAAGCGACGACCGGGGCATCGACGTCCATTGCCTGCGCCTTCTCGCCGCACAGGCCATCGTGATCGGCGGTTATGTCGAGGGCGTACTGCGCACCGGAATCGAAATCTGCCTCGACCGCACCGCGCGCCAGGCCGAAGCGATCTTCACTGCTGAAAAGAAATTCTCCCTCGGTGGCGCTGTTCACATGCTGCTCGCGCGCATGACCGACGAAGCGCGCCGCTATCATCTCCACGAATTGAAGCTGCATGGTTTCGATCAGATTGCCGAGCTTGAGCGGATCGCGCAGCCGGGCAGCATCCAGATCGTACCCGGCACCCCGCCGATGCTGCGTTTCGAAGCTCCGGTTATGCCAATCGTCGCTTCTCCGCCAGCCGCGATGATCGCAAGCTACGCCTGAGCCGACAGCGGATAGGCGTCTTCGACCACGTAAGGCCCGCCGCCGACTGACGCGCGCGACGAATACAGCACGAAACGTGAAACCGTGAAGCTCATCGAGCGGAACGCCGCGCGTTCGGCCAGATAATCCGCCACCTCCCAGCTTGACGAATCCCGCGTTCGCGCAAGCGTGACATGCGGAGTATATTTGCGCCCTTCGGGTTCGAGGCCAACGCGCTGGATCAGGCGATCGTGCTCCGCCTGCAATTCCATCAGTGCAGGGGTATTCGCTGCGTTCGCGACAATCGCGCGCGGCTTTCGTCCGCCGAATGCCGACAAGCCCTCAAGGCGCAATTCAAAGGATTTGCGTTCGATGCGCGTCAGGATCGACGCGACTTCGTTTGCCACATCGGCATCGACATCGCCGATGAAACGAAGCGTCAGATGATAGTTTTCCGGATCGATCCAGCGTGCACCCGGAACGCCGCCGCGCAAAAGCGAAAGCAATTGGCTGACGTCATCCGGGATTTCGAGCGCTGTGAAAATGCGCGGCATGGGCAATCACATCAAACGGTTGCGCGTCACCCGCGCTTGTTGCGAACGCGTGCGATTAGCTCTTCGACCTTTGGAAGGATGGCATCGACGATTCGTATGACACCTGTTGCATTCGGATGCATGCCGTCGGCCTGCGAGAATTTTGGATCCGCTGCGACACCATCGAGAAAGAACGGATAGAGAAGCACGTTCTGGCTCGCGGCGATGTCCGGGAAAATTGGATCGAACGCTGTGGCGTATTCGGCACCCAGATTGCGCGGGGCGCGCATGCCGGCCAGAAGCACTTCGATTTTCCGGTCACGCAACTGACTGACGATCTTGCCAATCGCGGCTCTGGTCACTTTCGGATCGACGGCGCGCAGCGCATCGTTGGCGCCGAGTTCGACAATCACAGCATCGGTATCGTCCGGCACCGACCAGTCGAGCCGCGACAGGCCGCCCGACGAAGTGTCGCCCGACACGCCCGCATTGACGATTTCCGCATCGATGCCTTTCGCCTTCAACGCCGCCTGAAGCTTCGCCGGAAAGGCCTCGTTCGCGGGAAGGCCGAGCCCCGCGGTGAGCGAATCCCCGAATGCCACAATTTTGACCGGCCGATCCGCTGCTGCTGCGGGCGAAGCTGCGACCAACAGGGCCAAAGCCAGCGTCTGGACCAATGCCTGCCACCACCCATATGACAGCGGGCGGGTCAGCGGGCGCATCGGAAGAATTTCATTCATGAACCAACCTCTTGCGCCATCCGCAGCCATCGCGCTGCAGGGCTTGAACCTGTCGCTCGGCCGTGGCGCGGCGCGCGTGCATATCCTCAAGGACATCGACCTACATATAGGTCAGGGCGAGGCCGTTGGCCTCATCGGCCCTTCGGGGTCCGGAAAATCCACCCTTCTCATGGTCATGGCGGGTCTTGAGCGCGCCGATTCCGGCTCAGTGCGCGTCGCAGGCGGCGATCTCCTGAAGCTGAAGGAAGACGCGCTCGCCCGTTTCCGCGGCCGCAATGTCGGGATCGTCTTTCAGTCCTTCCATCTCATTCCAACCATGACTGCGATCGAGAATGTCGCGGTCCCGCTTGAATTGTCGGGCGACACCCGCGCCTTCGATCGCGCGGCAATGGAACTCGCTTCAGTCGGTTTGGCCGAACGGCTGAACCATTATCCGGCGCAATTGTCCGGCGGTGAACAGCAGCGCGTTGCGCTCGCGCGCGCGCTTGCGCCCGATCCCGCGATCCTTATTGCCGACGAACCGACCGGCAACCTCGATGAAGCGACCGGCAAGCAGATCATCGACCTGTTGTTCGCCGGGCAAAAGGAACGCGGCAAGACGCTGGTGCTTGTGACGCATGATCCGGCGCTCGCCGCACGTTGCGGCCGCGTCGTTCGCATCCGCTCGGGCCGAATCGAAGAATCGCGCGAAGCCGTGAACGCATGAACATGCATTCGCCCTCTCCGTCCGCCGTCCCGTCGGCAGCGCCGTCATTCTCGCTGCCATTTCGTTTCGCGCTTCGCGAATTGCGCGGCGGGCTTCGCGGCTTTTATGTTTTCATCGGCTGCATCGCGCTCGGCGTGATGGCGATTGCCGGCATCGGCTCGATCTCCGATAGCCTGACCGGCGGACTTGCGCGCGAAGGCCGCTCGATCCTCGGCGGCGATGTCGCGCTCTCTCTCAGCCAGCGCGAGGTTGGCGAAGGCGAGCGCGCGTTTCTCGATGCACGCGGACAGGTTTCACTCGTCGCCACCTTGCGCGCGATGGCGCGCGGCCAGGATGGTAATTCGGCACTGGTCGAATTGAAGGCGGTCGATAACACCTATCCGCTTTACGGCACGCTCGCGCTTGAACCTGCGATGCCGGTGGCAGGCGCACTGGCGCGACGTGACGGCGTATACGGCGCAGCCGCCGATCCGGCGCTTCTCAGCCGCCTCGATCTGAAACCCGGCGCGCGCATCGCGGTCGGTTCAGCGCAGATCGAAATCCGCGCCGCGATCAAAACCGAACCAGACCGTCTTGCTGGCGGCATCGGGTTTGGCCCGCGGCTTCTCGTCAGCAGCGAAGCGTTGCACGCGACCGGACTTGTCCAGCCCGGAAGCCTTGTCCGCTATCACTATCGCGTCCGTCTTCCCGACAATGCCGCGAGCGAAAGCGATACCGCAGCGCTTGCCACAGCAGCGGAAAAGCAATGGCCAGAAGCCGGATGGGAAATCCGTTCGCGCAGCAACGCCTCGCCGGCACTTGAGCGCAATGTCGAGCGCTTCACGCAATATCTGACGCTGGTGGGATTGACTGCGCTCCTGGTCGGCGGCGTCGGGGTAGCGAATGCCGTCAACGCGCATCTGAGCCGCAAGCGGCCGGTGATCGCTGCGATGAAATCCTTCGGCGCGACCGGCTATCGCATTTTTGGAATTTATCTCACCCAGATCCTTCTCCTTGCGGGAATCGGCTCGGCCATCGGCCTTGTTCTTGGCGCAGCTGTGCCGTTCGCATTGTCGGCGGCGTTCGGACATCTTTTGCCGCTGCCGATCGATCCTGCGATCCAGCCGGGGCAGCTTTCCTTCGCGTTGCTCTACGGCCTGCTGACAGCGATCGCGTTTGCGCTATGGCCGCTCGGCCGAGCTCACGAAATTCCGGCATCGGCGCTTTTTCGCGATCACGTCGACGCAGCCAACCGCCGGCCGCGCGCGTTCTACATTGTGGCAACGGCTGCCGCCGCAACTCTGTTGTGCAGCGTTGCGGTCTTCCTCGCCTATGACCGCAAGATCGCATTGATCTTCCTCGCCGCAGCAGCAGGGACATTTCTCGCATTGCGGCTGATCGCGTTCGGAATCATGGCGCTGGCGCGACGCCTTCCGCATTCGCGGTTCGCGACGCTGCGGCTTGCCGTCGCGAACGTGCATCGTCCGGGCGCCTTAACGCCGACCATCGTGATGTCTCTCGGCTTGGGCATCGCGCTGCTCGTCACCGTGATCGAGATCGACGGCAACCTGCGCCAGCAATTCGTCCAGGCGCTGCCCGAGAAAGCACCCGCATTTTTCTTTGTCGACATCCAGTCGGCGGACGCGGACAAGTTCGACAGCTATCTGCATACGCAGGCGCCCACGGCGAAGGTCGAGCGCGTGCCGATGTTGCGCGGACGCATCGTCTCAGCACGCGGCGTCAAAGCCGAAGATCTGAAATCGTCGCCCGATGCGACATGGGCGCTGCAGGGCGATCGCGGCATTACCTACACCACGGACATTCCCGAAGGCTCGCGCATCGTCGCAGGCGAATGGTGGAAGCCGGATTACAGCGGCCCGCCGCTTCTCTCGATTGAAACGAAAATTGCGTCAGGTCTTGGCCTGACCATTGGCGATCCGGTTACGGTGAACGTGCTTGGCCGCAACATCACCGCGACAATCGCGAACTTGCGGACGGTGGACTGGCAAAGTCTCGGGATCAATTTCGTGCTGGTTTTCTCACCCAATTCGTTCCGCGGTGCGCCCCACACATTCATCTCGACCCTGACCTATCCCGCCGGTTCGTCCCCGGCCGAGGAAGCCACCCTGCTCAAAAAGGTGGCGCAGGAATTTCCCGCAGTGACCGCTGTTCGTGTGAAGGATGCGCTCGAATCCATTGCCGGCATCGTGCAGAGCCTGATCCAGGCCGTACGCGGCGCGAGCATGATTACCCTGCTCGCTTCGATGATGGTTCTCGCCGGGGCGCTGGCGGCAAGCCACCATCACCGCGTTTACGACGCGGTCATCCTGAAGACGCTTGGGGCGTCGCGCGGCCAGCTTCTGACGGCGTACGCGCTGGAATATCTGATACTTGGTGGCATTACCGCGTTGTTCGGCGTCGCCGCCGGTTCGGCAGCGGCATGGATGGTCGTTTCGCAGGTGATGAACCTGAAATTCCTTTGGCTGCTGGCACCGGCATTCGCGACCGCGCTTGGAGCGGTCGTCGTGACCGTGGCGCTGGGGCTAATTGGCACACTCGGCGCGCTCAATCAGAAGCCCGCCACCGTGCTTAGGAATCTCTAGGCATTCGCGACAATCCGCCGCGACCTTGGGACGGAGCCGCGACGTTCCGACCGGATTATTTCTCAGCAAGATAGTGTAACTTCACGTCACATGCTGGCGGGGCGACACCGTTCAGCTCATCTCAAAACCTGATGGAGTTCGAAAATGTCGAACTTTGAGCGCGATACGGTCAGCTCATTCGATACCAGCGCCGGACGGATCGGCGCGGCCGTCGATGCAGGCCTGCGTACCTACATGCTGCACATCTACAATTACATGGCGATCGGCCTCGCGATCACCGGCTTGGCCGCGATCGGGCTGTATCTCGTTTCGGTGACAGGCGATGCCAATGCCGCCGCGCGGGTCTTGCGCAATGGCGCGCAGGTCGCGGCGCAAATCCGCCCTGGCCAGTATCTCACCACCATCGGTTATGCGTTCTTTGCTTCACCGCTGAAATGGGCGGTGATGCTGGCGCCGCTCGGCCTCGTCTTCGTGCTGAGTTTCGGCATCGAAAAACTGCGGCCTGCGACAGCGCAAATCCTGTTCTGGGTTTTCGCCGCGCTGATGGGGCTGTCGCTCGGGTCGATCTTC
>CAMBBO010000173.1 GCA_945862935.1 Pseudorhodoplanes sinuspersici
GCCGCGCCGCCATGTCAGAATCAGCATGACCATGGCAATGCCGAACAGAAGCGGTACCCACGCGCCTTCGAGCAACTTGAGCATGTTGGCCGACAGGAACGTCGCATCCACTACAACGAGGGGAAGGATCAGCAACGCCGCCTGCCACCAGCGCCAGCCCCACAAACGCCAGATCACGATGAAACCGAGAATGCCGTCCATCACCATCGTGGTCGAGACGGCGATGCCGTAGGCGGAGGCGAGCGCGCTCGACGTGTGGAACATGCCGACGAGCATCAACACGCCGACCAGCAGAGCGGTATTGACGCGTGGAATGTAGATTTGTCCCGCAAAGGATTCCGAGGTGTGGACGATGGCAAGGCGCGGCAGAAGGCCGAGCTGGATTGCCTGACGCACGAGCGAGAACGCTCCGGTAATCACCGCCTGACTCGCGATGATGGTCGCGGCCGTCGCCAGAATGATCATCGGAAGCAGCAGCGCCTCCGGCACGAGCTTGTAGAACGGATTCTCAATTGCCTCGGGGTGGGCGAGTACGAGCGCGCCTTGCCCGAAATAATTGATCAGCAGCGCCGGCAGCACGAGGCCGAGCCACGCGGTCTGGATCGGCTTTCGACCGAAATGGCCAAGATCGGCATAAAGCGCCTCGCCGCCCGTCACAGCAAGGAACACAAGCCCGAGCGTGACAAGGCCGATATGCCCGTGATGATAGACAAACTCGATCGCATAGAACGGATTGACTGCGGCAAGCACGGTCGGATCTTCGTGGATGTGCAGCCCGCCGGCGATCGCGATGGCGACGAACCATACGACCATGATCGGCCCGAAAAACGCCGCGACATTCGCCGTGCCTCGACGCTGCACCGAGAACAGACCGATCAGGATCACGATGGTGATCGGCAGCACGAAATTTTCCGATGCGGGAAGCGCTAGCTTCAGGCCCTCGACTGCGGACAGGACGGAGATCGCCGGCGTGATGACGGAATCGCCAAGGAACATCGCCGCGCCGATCATGCCAAGCATGAAAACGAACGGCGTGCGCCGTCCGAGCGCGCGCGTCGCAAGCGCCGTCAGCGAGAGCGTGCCACCCTCCCCGTTATTATCGGCGCGCAAAAGAATGAGGACGTATTTAACCGTAACCACGACGATCAACGACCACAGGATCATCGACAGCACGCCAAGCACGATGCTGCGCGTCAGGATTCCCCCGTCCTGCGCGGCGTGGACCGCTTCGCGGAACGCATAAAGCGGGCTCGTGCCAATATCGCCATAGACGACGCCAACGCTGCCAAGGGTCAGGGCTGCAAAGCGAGCCCCGGCGGAGCCACCCCCGTGGGAATCCGTAGTCCCGTCTCCATTGGAAACGGCGGAAGGAGTCGTCATCGGGTCTCGCTTGGCAATACTGCGCTGCAATATGGTGGGGGCGCGGCTTATACCACCGGCCCGAATGGGTGGCGAGGCCCCTCCAAACCCGTTGGATTGGAGGCTTTCCGACACGGGGTGAGAACGCCCTGCGGGCCTTTCGGTTCAAACCGGGGACGCGGAGTCGTGCGTTTGACCGTCACTTAAACCGTGACCTGCGTGCCCACTTCAACCACCCGGTCGGTCGGGATCTGGAAAAAGTCGGTGGCGTCACTCGCGCTCTTGGCAAGTCCGATGAAGATGCGGTCCTGCCAATGCGGCATGCCGGAATGCTTGGATGCTTTCAGCGCACGGCGCGACAGGAAGAACGAAGTCGACATGATGTCGAAATGCCAGCCCTGCTTGCGCGCGATCTGTAGCGCGCGCGGGACATTCGGCGATTCCATAAAACCGAACTTGAGAACGATCCGCATGAAATGCGGCGACAGCGGATGCAGTGTCACGCGCTCGGCATCCGGCACACGCGGCGTATCGGCGGTAATAATCGTGAGGATGACATTGCTCTCGTGCAGCACCTTGTTGTGCTTGAGATTATGCATCAGCGCTGCGGGCGCAAAATCGGGTTCGCTGGTCAGGAATACTGCTGTCCCCGGAACGATGTTCGGCGGTTTCTTGGTCAGGCTGCGCAGCAGCGTGTCGAACGGCACTTCGATGCGGCGTGTCTTGGTTGCGAGAATCCAGGTGCCGCGCCGCCAAGTCAGGATCAGGAACATGACGAACATGCCGAACAGCACCGGCAGCCATGCGCCCTCCAGCAACTTCATAGAAGTTGCAACAAGGAACGTGCCGTCGACCACGATGAAGCCCGCAATCAGCGCCGCAACCGTCGCCGTCCGCCAGCGCCAGAGCGTGCGGATCACGATCAGCCCGAGGACGCCGTCCATGATCATGGTCATCGCGACGGCAAGACCATAGGCAGCCGCAAGTGCACTCGACGTACGGCACAGGGCGACCAGAACAAGCACGCCGACTAGCAGCGCGAAATTCACGCGCGGCATATAAATCTGACCGTAATGCTCCTCGGAGGTGTGGCGTATTTCTAGCCGCGGAAGAAGCCCAAGCTGGATGGCCTGCTGCGTCAGCGAAAATGCGCCGGTAATCATCGCCAGACTCGCGATCACGGTCGCAGCGGTTGCAAGGCACACCATCGGCAGCAGAGCAGCAGCCGGGACAAGACGGTAGAACGGATTCTCAATCGCTTCCGGGTGCGCCAGCACCAGCGCGCCCTGCCCAAAATAATTGATCAACAATGCCGGCAGCACGAAACCGAACCACGCGGCCTGAATCGGCTTTCTCCCAAAGTGTCCGAGATCGGCGTAAAGCGCCTCGCCGCCTGTCACCACCAGAAACACCGCGCCGAGCGTGATGAGGCCGACCTTGCCGTGGGTCAGCATAAACCACACGGCGTGATAGGGATTGAGTGCTGCAAGCACACCGAGATCGTCTGCAATATGGCTGATGCCGGAGATCGCGATGGCGACAAACCAGAGCGCCGTGATCGGCCCGAACATGACCGCGACGCGCCCCGTCCCGCGCGACTGCAATGCGAAGAGCGCAATCAGCAGCGCTACGGTAATGGGCAGCACATATGGCTCGAATGTCGGCGTGACAATCTGCAAGCCTTCCACTGCCGAAAGAACCGACAAAGCAGGCGTGATCAGCGAGGCGCCATAGAACATCGACGCGCCGACGATACCGAAAAACAGCACCACCGCCGGGCGGCGTCCCAGAGCACGAAAGGCCAGCGCGGTGAGCGAAAGTGTTCCGCCCTCGCCGTTGTTGTCGGCGCGAAGAAGCAGCAGCACATACTTGATCGAGATGACGAGAACGAGCGACCAGACGATCAACGACAGAACGCCAAGCACGATGTCGCGTGTCAGCGGACCGCCGCCCTGCGCCGCATGCACCGCTTCCCGGAAGGCGTAAAGCGGGCTTGTTCCGATATCGCCATAGACGACGCCGAGACTGCCGATCGTTAGCGCCAGAAATTTTTGGCGCGAATGCCCGTTCGATTGATGAGGAGAGCCGTGGTGCCCGTGGGATTCGGGAGATTGCATGTGCAAGGCCACTGGGACACCGAGTTCAGGCGTCGGGCCTTACAGCATTGCGGGGCAGCGTCCAAATCGCAAGCGCGATTACGGCCGGAAACTCGTCGGGAGTGGCGGCTCTTCGCGCATCAGCGTGATGGTGACGCGACGGTTAGCCGCAATGTAGGGGTCGTCGGGGAAAAGCGGCGAGGTGTCGGCGCGGCCGGACACGGCATAGAAGCGGTCGATCGGAACGCCCTGTTCTTCCAGAATCTGGCGAACGGAATTAGCGCGGTCAGCGGAGAGATCCCACGGGCCATAGCCCGCCTTGGGCGCCGCCTTCGATGCGGAAGTGTGGCCCGCAATCGAAATCCGGTACGGCATCGCCTTGAACTGGTTGGCGAGCTTTGCGATCACGCGGCGTGTGCGGTCGTAAGGTTCCTTGCCACCTTCGGGAAACATCGACCGTCCGTCCTGATCGACGATTTCGATGTTCAGCCCGGTTTCAGTTTCCTCGACCATGATGTGTTTGGAGACTTCCGAGATGTCCGGCATGCTTTGCATCGCCTGACGCAGAGACGCTGCGGCGAGCGCAAAGGCGCGGTCTTCCTTGGCGCGCACGCCGCGTTCGCGGTTCTGTTCCTTCTCGTCCGGCCCCGGCGTCGAGGATGCATCTTCCGGATTGACCCGCGCGGCATTTTTCAGACGCGGACGCGTCGGCAAGCCGTCGACTTCGATCACGCCGGAATAACGGACATTCTGCTGCACACCGAAGGCGTCGCGCATCGAGCCTGCAACGATCTGCAATTTTGCCTGGTCCTGCGTGGAGAACGCAACGAGCATCACGAAGAACGCAACCAGCAGACCCATGAGGTCCGCGAAAGTAACGAACCAGCCGTGACCGCCGCCGTGGTTTTCCGCTTTCTTACGCGCCATTGGATTGTCTCAGGTGAGCGCCGCGATTACGCCGCAGCGAGCTCGCCCTCCTGGTGGCGGTGCTTTTCAGGCAGATAAGCGATCAGCATTTCGCGCACGAGTGCCGGGCTTTTCGCATCGCGGATCATCAGCACGCCATCGATGATGAGCGTGCGGTTGGTGTCTTCGTCGTGCTGCTTCAGGCCCAGCTTGTCGGCGATCGGCAAACAGAAAAGGTTTGCGACCGCGGCTCCATAGAAGGTCGCGAGCAGAGCGACCGCCATATACGGGCCGAGCTTTGAGGGATCGGTCATGTTGGCGAACATCTGCACCATGCCGATCAGCGTACCGATCATGCCGAAAGCCGGCGCGCAATCGCCGATCGAACGATAGACCTTCTGGCCTTCGTCGAGATGGGTGAGGAAGTTGTCGCGGTCGCGCTCCAGATTGTCGCGAATGAAATCGGTGTCATAGCCGTCAGCGACGAAGCGGATGCCCTTAGCGAGGAAAGTATCCTCGATTTCGACGCGCTCGAGGCCGATCGGCCCCTGCTTGCGCGCGATTTCGGCAAGACCTGCGATCTCATCGACGAGGTCGCGCGTCGACATGCGGCGTAGCGTGAAGGCGAATTTCATCCCAATCGGCAGGCCGTGGAAGATCGAGGCGAGCGGAAATCGGATCAGGGTCGCTGCAAACGCGCCGCCGCCGATCACGATGAAGGCGTGCAGGTCGAGGAACATACGCAGGTCGCCGCCCATCATGATGAGCGTGACGAGCACGATGGCGCCCGCAAGGAGACCCAAACCGGTTGCGAGATCCATGAAATCGAACTCCACAAACGCAGAAAATGTCCGCAACGGACCTGCCCAATCTAGGGCCGCGCTGTTAAAGCTTGGTAAAGGCTAATAAATTCCAACCCGTCTCAGGCGTGGCTTGGCGTGGCTCCAAACCCTGCGCTATCAGTCTGCAACAGCCTGAACGGCCTCTTGAGAAGTCACCGGGAGACGACCATGCGCGATATCGGCCATTTCATCGGCGGGAAGACCGTCAAAGGCAATTCCGGCCGCTCCGGCGACGTGTTCAACCCGAATACCGGCGAAGTGCAGGCCAAGGTCGCCCTCGCATCGAAATCCGAGGTTCAGGCGGCCATCGAGAACGCGCAGGCCGCCTTCCCGGCATGGGCCGCAACCAACCCTCAGCGCCGCGCCCGCGTGATGTTCAAATTTCTGGAACTGATCCAGGCCGAATATGACGACCTTGCGCGCCTTCTGTCGTCCGAGCATGGCAAGACCTTCGCGGACGCCAAGGGCGACATCCAGCGGGGCCTCGAGGTGGTCGAGTTCGCCTGCGGCATTCCTCACTTGATGAAGGGCGAATACACCGAGGGCGCGGGGCCGAGCATCGACCTTTATTCCGTGCGCCAGCCTCTAGGCGTTGTCGCCGGCATCACCCCTTTCAACTTCCCGGCGATGATCCCGCTTTGGAAGGCAGCCCCCGCACTCGCCTGCGGAAATTGTTTCATCCTGAAACCGTCCGAGCGCGACCCATCCGTGCCGATGCGGATTGCAGAATTATTCTTGAAAGCGGGATTGCCGGAAGGCGTGTTCAACGTCATCAACGGCGACAAGGAAGCCGTGGACACGCTCCTCACCGACGAGCGCGTGAAAGCGATCGGCTTCGTCGGCTCCTCCGACATCGCGCAATACATCTACTCAACCGGCACGGCGCACGGAAAGCGCGTGCAGTGTTTTGGCGGTGCGAAGAACCACATGATCGTGATGCCGGATGCCGACATGGATCAGGCGGTCGATGCGCTGATCGGCGCGGGCTATGGCTCGGCGGGCGAACGCTGCATGGCGATCTCGGTCGCGGTGCCAGTTGGCGAAAAGACCGCCGACCTTCTGATCGAAAAATTGATCCCGCGCGTGGAGAGCCTGAAAATCGGCCCCTCGACAGATTTACAAGCCGATTACGGCCCGATGGTCACCAAGGCGCACATGCAGAAGGTGCGCAACTATGTCGAGACCGGAATCAAGGAAGGCGCAAAGCTGAAGGTCGATGGCCGCAATTTCAAACTGCAGGGCTACGAGAACGGTAACTTCATGGGCGGCTGCCTGTTCGACAACGTGACGCCGGACATGACGATCTACAAGGAAGAGATTTTCGGCCCTGTTCTTTCAGTCGTGCGCGCGAAGGATTACGAGGAGGCGCTGCGCCTGCCGAGCGAACACGAATACGGCAACGGCGTCTCGATCTTCACCCGCGACGGCGATGCGGCACGCGATTTCACCAGCCGCGTGCAGGTCGGCATGGTAGGCGTGAACTTCGCGATCCCCGTGCCGCTCGCCTATCACAC
>CAMBBO010000174.1 GCA_945862935.1 Pseudorhodoplanes sinuspersici
TGGTTGCTTCCGCTGCAAGTCGCGCGAGATATTGTCCGAGCGTCAACCCGCCAATGTCGGTGTCGGCCGGCAGGAAGGTCTTCAGCGTGACCGGGCTTGCAACTTTTCCCGCGCGAATGAGGCTTGCGGTAATCTCGAAAATCTTCTGATGCACCGCTTCGAAAAAATGCCGCGGCTCCAGAAAATCCGAAACGCGATAGAACGCCTCGTTGTTGACGAGCATCGCGCCGAGCAAAGCCTGTTCGGCCTCGATGTTGTGCGGCGCAACGCGATATTGCGGTGCTGGCTGCACAGGCAATTGACGTGCGGATGAATCGAGTGGCGCCATGACGGTCCGGGTTGCTGGAAGACATTGTTTTTATTTGGTTTGGTAACAATTCACGCAACAAACGGACGCATATTGTCAGACAATGATTAGCACCGGATGGTGCTGCCGTCGCGGGACGATCGTCACTGTCCCCGTTGTCCAGACCCATTCACGGAACGCCAGAATTTTGCCCTTGTTGCGGCTGCGACACTTGACGCGCCGCCAAGGGTATCGGGCTGCTATCCGCCGTGGCGGGTGATTTGCGCGGTTGGCTTCGCGCAAATGTGTGGTGCCGTCCACCGGAGCAGCATCATGTCGCGTTGCTGGAACACGACGAATGCGAGAAGGTCGGTGATCGATCCTGCCCACGGCGCTTTTTACAATGACCAATTGTCATCGACAGAACGCAGGAATACAACGCATTACATCAAAATCAGGCTATGACGGCAAAGTTGGGCCGCATTCCGAAATGGGGCCACATTTGTCGGCTTTGAGACATCTGGCGAAAAGCCCGGGCGGGGTTGCGCGCCGCTCCGGCAGGAGATTTTCGAGTGGTTGAACGCTTTTGGTCAACTGGGGTCGCAATGGCGATTGTTCTTGCAGCGGCGCAGCCGGTGCTCGGTGCCCCGCGCGGCGGCACACCGGCAACTGCAGCGTCATCTTCCCCAGAGACGCCGGCATACGACACGCCGAACGGCGCCGATCTCAATCAGGGCAAGGGTCCGGCCGATATTTTCAAATCCGACTGCGGCGTTTGCCACAAATCGCCACAGGGCCTCGCCAAGGATTCCGGTTTCGGATTGCAGAGCTTTTTGCGTCAGCACTACACCACCGGAAGCACGCAAGCTTCGGTCATGGCAGGGTATCTAGCGTCCGTTAAAGGTGGCGGGCCGGCCGCAAAGCCCACAGAGCGGCCACCGGAACGCGGCACGGCAAGCGCACCGGAACGAACTCCTGCTCCCGCATCTGCCTCGCGCCGTCCTGCGGCTGAACCGGCCAATGACGGTTTGACCCCGCCCGAACGCAGCAAGCCAACAGAGCAGGCGGCTCGCCCGCCTGAGCCGGTCCCGTCCAAGCCTGAGCCAAAGCCTGCGGAAACGTCGGCGAAGCCTGTCGAACCGGCAAAGCCTGAGGCGAAGCCTGCGCCGAACCGCCGCGCTCCGCGCGTACAGGAAGCCGCCAAGCCCGTGGAATCAAAACCAGCCGAGCCGTCACCCGCTGCGGCCGCGCCTCCGCCGCCGGTACAAGCAGCCGAGCCGGTGCAGCCGAAGCCACAGGCTCCGGCCGCGCAGCAAATCCCGCTTTAAGATTTAGCTTCGTCTTCTGCGGGTTCTTCGTCGGCCTTCTGCGCTTCGAGCGCTTCCGGCTCGAAGAATTTATCTGCTGCCTGCTTGGCGGTTTCGACTTCTTCCTCGGCGTTGGTGCGCTGGACGGTGACATCCTCACCGCGCTTGAGGCGCTCTGCTTCGTCGGCGCTGCGAGCGACCGCGACCATCACCGTCACTTCGACGTCAGGGTGCAACTGCACCGGCACTTTGTGCAAGCCGATGGTCTTGATCGGCGCATTGAGCGCGATCTGGCTGCGGTTCACCTGCACGCCACCTTCGCTCATAAGCGTTGCGAGATCGCGCGGAGTGACCGAACCGTAAAGCTGTCCGGTTTCGGACGCCTGGCGAATGACCGAGAAGCTCTTGCCCTCGAGTTGCGACGACACCTTCTGCGCTTCGCCCTTGTTCTCGAGGCTGCGTGCTTCGAGTTCCTTACGCATGCCCTCAAAGCGCGCCTTGTTTTCCTTGGTGGCGCGCAGCGCCTTGTTCTGCGGGAACAGGAAATTGCGGGCGAAGCCGTCCTTCACGCGCACCGTTTCACCCATCTGGCCGAGGCGGCCGACACGTTCGAGCAAGATCACTTCCATGACGTCATTCCTTCTTTAGGTTTGAATTACTGAATGGTGGGAGCGGGTGGTCCCCGCCGTGCGGACACGCGTCCGCGAATATCGAGCATTCCATCGGCGATGCCGATCAGCGCCACGGCGAAGCCAATCCAGTAGACCGCCGTCGAGGCAAGATAGGCGACGCCAAGAATCATCGGTCGCGCACCGATCCCGGCCGTGACCGAATGCAGGACCGCAAAGCCGAGTGCCGCATAGGCCGTGAACAACGCGACCGCGACAATCGAGGCAATCAATCCGGCCATGCCGGAGAGGAAAGATCCTGCGACCGCGAAGGCGAGAAGCATCGGCGTGTATGCGGCGAATTGCATCTGCGGCAATGCTGGCCACGGGCGGCGCAAGCGGCCGGAAATCCTGACGATGCGGGCCGCAAGCCAGACGTTGGCGAGATTGATGACGGTGGACACCACAGCGATCCCGAGCGGGGTGACGATCACGAGGAAATCGAGCAGGCGCTTTGTGTCCGCGCCGGGAATTTCCAGCGGCGTGCCCGCAGGCGTGCGTAGCTGCGCGCGGAACAGCTTTTCCAGCGCGCTGCGCAAGGTCGCGTTGAAGCTCTCGATCGACCAGCCAAAATTCGGAATTGTTGCAACGACAACGAGCGCGCCGAAAATTGCCGCCCAGACCACGACGCGTCCGGCGGGATACCATTCGACATCGGTCGTATTGGGCGCGGGCCGCGCAAGAAGGGTGAGGTAGCTCAGCCACCATGCCGGCAGGCCAATGCCAATCGAGAATGCGACAAAGAAGAAGCCGCCGAAAATCATGGCGAGCGACGCTGCCGCCGCGAGGGCTGCGATCAGCGCGGACCAATGACTCCAGCCGATACCCGCAATCAGGATAGGAAGCGGGGCTAGATAAAACAGGATGATTGATAAGGCTGACCCGGACAGAACGGACGCAAAGAGCAGCGCTGCCGCTGCTCCCGCACCCAGTCCGATCAAGACAATCTGTTTCATCACGAGCTGTCCCGCTTTTCAGCGGTTAGAGACGGATCGAAGTCCGTCCCAACCATCGGCCCCCGGGATCATTCCCGAAGGCCTCGTTTTTCAAACCCGCGTTAGCGGATCACGTAAGGCAGCAAGCCCATGAAGCGGGAGCGCTTGATCGCCTGAGCGAGTTCACGCTGCTTCTTGGTCGACACCGCAGTAATGCGGCTTGGCACGATCTTGCCGCGCTCGGAGACGTAACGCTGCAGGAGCTTCACGTCCTTATAGTCGATCTTGGGCGCATTTGCGCCGGTGAACGGGCAAGTCTTGCGCCGCCGAAAGAAAGGACGGCGTCCGCCGCCACCACCGCCTGCGCCGCCGCTGCCACCACCAGTACCGAATGCCATGGCTTAATCCTCCGTCGCTGCGGTTTCGACAACGGCGTCGTCGCCGGAGTCTTCGCGCGGTCCGCGATCACGACGCGGGCGATCGCCACGGTCACCACGATCGAAGCGGCCACCGCCGCCGCCACCGCCGAAGCCGAACCCACGGTCGCCGCGCTCGCCCCGATCATCACGATCGGACTTGCGCATCATCGCTGACGGGCCTTCTTCGTGTTCTTCGACGCGGATCGTCATGAAGCGAAGGACGTCTTCATGAATGCGTTCCTGCCGCTCGACTTCTGAGAGGGCCGCAGCCGGCGCGTCCACGTTCAACAGCGTGAAATGCGCCTTGCGGTTCTTGCGGATGCGGAACGAGAGCGACTTCACGCCCCAGGATTCCGTCTTTGTGACTTTGCCGCCGAGACCTTCGATCACGCCCTTGAATTGCGTGGTCATCTCCTCGACCTGCTGCGCGCTCACGTCCTGGCGCGCCAAAAAAACATGCTCATAAAGAGGCATGGATGGCCTTTCCTTTTGTTCTTCGCTCTCCCGGCGCAAAGCCCAACGAGACCTTCGGAAAGGCTCGATGCTCTGATGGCGAGGACACGGGACGCTGGACCGTTTCGGGTCCTACCCCTTGCGGGGCCGTCCGTTCAGCCCCCGACCGGGACAAGCGGAAGCCGGGGTTATAGGCATTTCTGGCGGGATGGCAAGCATCGGGCGCTTCCGGCCGGGGCTTGGCAGGTCGCTTGACATGACGTCGCAGGCCGGTGTCTACCCGCCCCAAGTTCCAAGGGATTTACAGCATGGCGGCGGCGTTTACATGCCCGGGTCAGGGCAGCCAGACGGTCGGGATGGGCAAGGCCCTCGCCGACGCTTTTGCGCCTGCCCGCGCGGTATTTGAGGAAGTGGATTCGGCCCTTGGGGAGAAGCTTTCCGCGACCATGTGGGACGGCCCTGCGGAGAAGCTCCAACTCACCGAAAATGCCCAGCCCGCGCTGATGGCCGTGTCGGTCGCCCTTGTGAAGGTTCTGGAAGCCGAAGCGGGCCTTGATCTCGCCCGTGACGCCAAGTTCGTCGCCGGGCATTCGCTGGGTGAATATTCCGCGCTCGCCTGTGCGGGCGCATTCAGCGTCAGCGACACTGCGTGCCTTTTGCGGACGCGCGGCAGCGCAATGCAAAAGGCTGTGCCGGTCGGTGAAGGCGCAATGGCCGCGCTGATCGGGCTTTCGTTCGAGGACGCCGTTTCGGTCGCGAAGGAAGCAGCGCAAGGGCAGGTGTGTCAGGCAGCCAACGACAATGGCGGCGGTCAGGTTGTTCTTTCGGGCGCGAAGGCCGCGATCGACCGCGCGGTCGAGATCGCCAAGGCCAAGGGCGCAAAACGCGCGATGCTGTTGCCGGTCTCCGCGCCCTTTCATTGCGCGATGATGCAGCCTGCAGCGGATGTGATGGCGGACGCATTGTCGAAGGTGAAAGTCGTGGCACCTAAGGTGCCGGTGGTCGCGAATGTCCGCGCAGCCCCGCTCACCGATCCGAAGGAAATCGTGCAGGCGCTTGTGGAGCAAGTCACCGGAACGGTTCGCTGGCGCGAATGTGTGTCGTATATGGCGGGCGCCGGTGTCACGACATTCTATGAAGTGGGCGCGGGCAAGGTGCTGACCGGCCTCGCCAAGCGTATTGCAGATGGCGCGACCGGAATTGCAATCGGAACGCCCGATGATATTGCAGCGTTCAAAGCCGCACGCGGATAGGAGTAGCTTTCAATGTTCGATCTGACCGGCAAGACCGCGCTTGTAACCGGCGCCACCGGGGGTCTCGGCGGCGAAATCGCGCGCGCCTTGCACAAGCAGGGCGCGACGGTCGCCATTTCCGGCACGCGCCGCGAAGTGCTCGACAAGCTCGCCGCCGATCTCGGCAGCCGCGTCCATGTCCTGCCGTGCGACCTGACGGACAAGGACGATGTCGAGACGCTCGTGCCCCGCGCGGAAGAAGCGATGGGCCAGCTCGATATCCTCGTCGCCAACGCCGGCATCACCAAGGACAATCTGTTCGTTCAGATGAAGGACGATGAGTGGGACGCGGTCATCAACGTCAACATGACCGCGACATTCCGTCTCGCGCGCGCTGCGATGAAGACCATGATGCGCCGCCGCACCGGGCGTATCATCGGCATTACGTCGGTGGTGGGCGTCACCGGCAATCCGGGGCAGGGCAATTACACTGCCGCGAAGGCTGGAATGATCGGCATGTTCAAGTCGATCGCGCAGGAATATGCCCGCCGCGGCGTGACCGCAAATTGCATCGCGCCGGGCTTCATTGCGACGCCGATGACCGACAAGCTGAACGACAAGCAGCGCGAGGCGATCCTGACGCGCGTGCCTGCCAACCGTCTCGGGACGGCGGCGGACATAGCCGCTGCGGTGGTCTATCTCGCCTCCGAGGAAGCCTCTTACGTGACCGGCCAGACGCTTCACATCAATGGCGGGATGGCGATGATTTGACCTGTGGAAGACACGGGTCCAAAGGTATCCGGCCCTGCTGGCCATCGGAATCGAAGTATGATAACCGAACCGAAGGCCGGGCTGGGAGTTATGGAAGCGGCGCTCACGGCGTTCGCGACCTGAAAAACAGCCGACGACACCGTTTTATTTCCTGTGGCGCGGCCACGCCGAGGGGGCTCTGATCGCAAATTCGATCGGGCCAAATATTAGAGCAGAGGTTCGAACGATGAGTGATATCTCCGAGCGAGTGAAGAAGATTGTCGTTGAGCATCTCAGCGTCGAACCCGACAAGGTTGTCGAAGGCGCGAGCTTCATCGATGACCTCGGGGCGGACAGCCTCGACACGGTCGAACTGGTGATGGCATTCGAAGAAGAATTCGGATGCGAAATCCCGGACGATGCCGCCGAGACCATTCTGACGGTCGGCGACGCGACCAAATTCCTCGAAAAGAACGCGAAGAGCTGACGCCGCCTATCGCGGTCCTCTGCTGAATTGGGCGCAGGACCGTCAGGTCCGCTGCGCCGGGGGAACGACGCTCGATTGGGAGAGGCGTTATGAGACGCGTTGTCGTAACAGGCATGGGAATGTTGACG
>CAMBBO010000175.1 GCA_945862935.1 Pseudorhodoplanes sinuspersici
GCCCTTGATTCCAGAAGCGGCGGCGGCGGCAATTCGAGGGCGTGCCCGAAAAGCTCGTCACTCTCCCCTTCCCCGACGTCTTCGACACGCACAATCTGGATCGTCAGGTTATCGGTGCTGCCTTGCTCGAATGCCTGCCGGACAATCAGGCGCGCGGCTTCATCCAGAGCGTTGGCGTTCTCGTTGATCGTTTGCGCGATGAAGCGCGCGGAGGCGTGCTCGTAGACCCCGTCTGTGGCCAGCACGAACACGTCGCCCTGCGCGACCTCAATCTGCCGGTAGTCTATTTCGATCTGATCGTTGACACCCAGCGCACGGCCGAGAAAGCTCTGCCCCGCGGCGATCACCACCCGATGATCCTCGGTCAGTTGCTCCAGGCTATTGCCTGCGCGCAGATAGATCCGGCAATCGCCGACGTGGAAAATGTGCGCCGTTCTCGATTTGAGAACCAGCGCGCTGAGGGTGCAGACATAGCCCCTGTCCTGTTCATAGCGGTACTGGCTTCGCCGAGTCTGCGAATACAGCCACGAATTCGTGGCCGCGAGCACGCGCTGTGCGGATGTTTTGACCGACCATGCATCGGACGTGCAGTAATAGTCGCTCAGGAAGCTTTTGACCGCCGACTCGCTTGCGATCTGGCTGACGTCGCTACTGCTGATGCCGTCCGCAAGGACAATCGAAATGCCCTTGGTGCCAAGCAGCGGCTCGCCCGGAATGAGCGCGCCATGAAAATCCTGATTGATCTCCTTGCGGCCTTTGTCGCAATGCTGCCCGACCGATATTCGAAGTGCGCGCATCGACGATTCGACCAAAGAAAAAGGGGCCTCGCCCACGAAGGGTGAGGCCCCAATTCTACATCAGATTATGCCGCGAGGCGCGGAGCGTTCGCGGGCTTGCGCTTCGGCGCGGTCATCATGTGCGTGGCGTAGAGCGTCAGGCCGGTAAAGGCGAGGCCACCCACCAGATTGCCGAGCACGGTCGGGATCTCGTTCCAGATGAAATAGTCCATGATCCCGAAGGGAGCGTGCAGCATCAGCCCCGCCGGAAACAGGAACATGTTCACGACCGAATGTTCGAACACCATGTAGAAGAACACGAGGATCGGCATCCACATCGCAAGTATCTTTCCCGGCACCGTGGTGGAGATCATCGCGCCGACCACGCCGGTCGAAACCATCCAGTTGCACAGCACGCCGCGGAAAAACAGCGTCAGCATACCGAGCGCGCCGTGCGACGCGTAGCCGAGCGTACGGGCTTCACCGATATTGCCGATGACAGCGCCAACCTTGTCGGGAGCCTGCGAGAAGCCGAACGTGGTGACAAATGCCATCAGGAAGGCAGTCGTGAGCGCGCCGGCGAAGTTGCCAACGAATACGAGACCCCAATTCCTCATCATGCCTGCGAAGGTCACGCCGGGCCGCTTATTCAGCCACGCCAGCGGCACGAGCACGAACACGCCGGTCAGGAGATCGAATCCCAGCAGGTTCAGGATGCAGAAGCCGACTGGAAAGAGCAGCGCGCCGACGAGCGGCTGGCCGGTATTGACGTTGATGGTGATCGCAAACCATGCAGCCAACGCAAGGATGGCGCCGGCCATATATGCGCGGATCAGAGTATCCCGGGTCGACATGAAGACCTTGGATTCCCCGGCATCGACCATTTTGGTCACGAATTCTGAAGGAACGAGATAGGACATCGCAACTCCTCTTGATGTTTTATGGGGTTCTCAAACCCTGCTTCGCTCATCGCCACAGACGTCCACAAACAAAAAAACCGCAGCATGAAGTCGGCTTGTTCAGCCTCTTCAGTGCAGCGGCGTTGCTTGTTGGCCCGTCGTTGGACCGTGCGGCACACCAAAATCAGGCGTGCCGTTCAGCGTTTCCTTTTCAAGCTTCGTGCCAGTTTGAAGGAATTCCGGAAAGCAAAGGAATTTCAGGCTTTAACCAGCCTTGCCCATACGCAGCTCCGGCCGCGTGCCAAACGAATCTCCATTTCCTGTCTGTGGTGCAAAAGGATTGTGCAGGCGTCAGACAAGGCGGACGTTATTGGCGGGGTATTTTCCAGGCCGCGAGATGGCCGGCAATGTCGTCCGGATCGAAGGCCGGTCCGGCAAATGCGCCGATATGATCCTTCGGCTCGCTGTCGGGCATTCGATCCACGCTGGACATAGCCGCGTCATAGAGATCGGGACGAAAGACCGCTTTTGCCTGTGCAAGCATTTCCCGTGACAACGGCGCCTGACCCCAGCGCACCATCTGCGCATAGAGCCACGCAGCCTGAGCGGGATCGGGACGCGCTGCCGCGGCCCTTCCAACAAGAAGATAGCGATCGCTCTCGCGCACAGCGCCCTGCGGCGACACTTTCAATTTTCCGTCGAGCGTCCGCAAGATGACTTCGGCCCTGACACCAATACGGTCAGGCGCGGCAAGGATGGTTGCCACCGCTTCGTGATTGTTCGGCTGCTCAACATACTCCGCCGCCCTTCGATGCGCGCGCGTCAGGCGCAAAAGCAGATCGGGATTGTCGTCCGCCCATTTCTGGCGAACGGCGAGGACTTTTTCAGCCGCTCGCAGCAAAATCTCCGAGACAAAATGCAGGATGTGGCCGATCCCAAGATCGACGGCGATCGAATTCCAAGGCGCATTCACGCAAAAGCCGTCGACGTGCCGATTAGCCAGACTGTCGACCATGAACGGAGGCGGCAGCACGACGAGGCGCACGTCCTCATCCGGGTCGACGCCTCCGGCAGCCATCCAGAAGCGCAAATGATAGTTGTGCGTCGAAAACGGGAAAGTCATTCCGAAGGTCAACGGTTCTTCGCCGCGTGACTTCCGTGCGGCAACGACCTTTGCAAGCGCGCGCGACGACACCATTGGATCGACAATGTCGCCGTCCGCAACGGCCTTTATCGCTTCGTAAAGTGCTGGCGACACGGTGATCGCGTTGCCATTGATGCCCAATCCGAACGGCGCAACTATCGGAACCTTGACGTGGCCAAGCCCGAGACTCGATGCAATCGCAACCGGCGCAATCAGATGAGCAGCGTCAAACAGCCCGATATTGAGCTTGTCGCGCATATTCGACCACGACACTTCGCGCACGAGATCGACATCGAGCCCTTCTTCTGCGGTGAACCCTTTGTCGACCGCGACCAGAAGCGCTGTCGCGTCCGCGAGGGGAATGAACCCTATCCGTAACCGGCGCGCGTTCGTCATTTCAACATCTCCGCGGCGGTCACGATGGATTGGGCGATCTCGACGATCTTCATGTTCTTGTTCATCGCGGCACGCCGCATCAGGGCGTAAGCTTCTTCCTCTCCAAGATTTTTCTCGGTCATCAGAATTCCCTTGGCGCGGTCGATGACTTTGCGCTCGGTCAGCGCGCTCTGCGCGACATCGAGCTGCTGTTGCAGATTGGAAAATGCGTTGAAGCGCGAGATACACAAATCGAGAATGGGCTTGATGCGGTCCTTCTGCAGGCCGCCAACGATATAAGCCGACACGCCCGCATCGACCGACGCCTGGATCGAGGCGGTATCGCTCTGGTCCACGAACATCGCGATCGGCCGGCGCACGATGCGGCTGACCTGAAACATCTGTTCGAGCACGTCGCGGCTCGGGTTTTCGAGATCGATCAGCACCACGTCCGGGTCGATCTTGTAGATGCGGTCGAGCAGGTTCGTCATCTCGGAGATATGGATGACTTCGACATAGCCGGCCTCGCGCAAACCCTCCTTCAGGATCGCCGCCCGGATCTCGCTTTCATCGACAATGACGATTTTAAGGGTCTGATCAGGCGAATTGCCCAATGGCCCCGCGCCTTTGCGCGTGTCTCGCCCTGTCCTGTTACCAGCCACAATGGTCTCTTGTTACTCGCTCGCCCAATTCTCGTACCGCAACTGCCTATGCAAGAGGCATTCCAGCCGCCTGTAGGCAAGCCCCCGCACAAGTTTGTGCAGGGCAAATTTGAGCGCTACCTTGCGGTACATTCATCGATCAGTCGTGATGCGCGTCCTTCTCATCAATCCAAATACCAGCAATTCGATCACCGAGCAGGTGCTGCGCGAGGCCAGACGCATCGCGCCGGATATGGAATTTGCCGGTGCAACAGGCCGCTTGGGCGCACGCTACATTTCAACCCGAGCAGGATTTGCGATCGCGGCCCATGCGGCCCTCGACGCCTTTGCGCAACACGGCGCGGATGCCGACGCCGTAATTCTTGCGTGTTTTGGCGATCCGGGCTTGCGTGCCATTCAGGAGATCGCTGCGCAGCCGGTGATCGGAATGGCCGAGGCCGCCTGCCGCGAGGCCGCAGCTTCTGGAAAACGCTTTTCGATTGTGACTGGCGGCGAACGCTGGCCGCCGATATTGCGAGAATATGTCGACAGCCTCGGCCTTGGCCACCTGCTCGCATCCGTCAGGGTTGTAACGGCGACGGGCGCGCAAATCGCAGCCGATCCTGAGCGAAGCATCGCTGATTTAGGCCGGTCATGCCTTGCTGCTGCTCAGGATGACGGCGCGGAAAGCGTGATATTGGGCGGCGCCGGGCTGGTCGGACTTGCTGCGCGGATTGCGCCGCAGCTGAAAGTCCCGCTCATAGATGCGCTGGAATCGTCGATCCGTGCCGTTCGATTGTCATTGCAGAGCGTTCCGAAGAAGGCAGGCAAGACCGATCCGGTTGATTCAATCGGATTGAGCCACGAACTTGCCAGCCTCTTGACCGGCACGCCAAAGTAGGCGCGATGATCGGCTTCGCAATGTCACGCGGCGGAAAGTTATTCGATGGATTTGAGCGATGAATGAATTGGACGTGATCCTGCGCGGCGGCACGGTGGTAACCGCGGCTGACACAACACGCTGCGATGTCGGGATCTCCGGCGGAAAAATCGTGGCGCTGGGCGAAAGCCTCGGCGGCGCCAAGGAAGTCGTGGATGTCACCGGCAAGCTCGTGTTGCCGGGCGGAATCGACAGCCATGTTCATGTGTCCCAGCCGTCTGGTCCCGGCATCCGCATGGCCGACGATTTCGAAAGCGGCACGCGCTCTGCCGCCTTTGGCGGCAACACGATGATGCTGCCATTCGCCATGCAGCAGAAAGGTCAATCGCTGCGCGAAGTCGTAAAGGCGTATCACGAGCAGGCCAAAGACAAGTGCTACGTCGACGTGTCCTTTCATCTGATCGTTACCGATCCAACCGAGAGCGTACTTGGGCAGGAACTGCCCGCCTTGGTCGAAGATGGCTATACCTCGTTCAAGGTGTTCATGACCTACGAAGGCATGGCGCTGTCCGATCTGGAAATGCTCAACGTGATGGCGGTCGCGCGGGAAACCGGCGCGCTTGTCATGATCCATGCGGAAAACTACGACGCCATCCGCTTCCTCACCGACCGGCTGGAGCGCGCGGGCAAAACCGCGCCGCAATACCATGCAACCTCACGCCCGATCCCGGTCGAGCGCGAAGCCACGCATCGTGCGATCTCGCTCGCCGAACTGGTCGACGTCCCGATCGTCATCGTTCACGTCTCGAATGGCGAAGCGATGGAAGAAATTCGCCGCGCGCAGCAAAAGGGTCTCAAGGTTTATGGCGAGACCTGTCCGCAATATCTGGTGCTGACCGAGAAAGATCTCGAAGGTCTGAACATGGAAGGCGCACGCCTCGTCTGCTCGCCGCCGCCGCGCGACACGGCAAGCCAGCAAGCGTGCTGGCAAGGCTTGCAGCAGAACGTGTTTTCGCTGTTCTCATCGGACCATTGCCCGTTCCGGTATGACGACCCCGAAGGCAAGCTCACGCCAAAGGGACGCACGAGTTTCCGCTGGGTGCCGAATGGAATTCCCGGCGTCGAAACACGATTGCCGATCCTGTTCTCGGAAGGCGTGAAGAAGGGCCGTATCAGTCTGAACGAATTCGTCGCGCTGACCGCGACCAATCACGCCAAGATGTATGGCCTTTATCCGCAGAAGGGCACGATTGCCGTCGGCTCGGATGCCGACATCGCAATCTGGGACCCCGACCGCGAAGTGACGATCTCGCAGAAGCTGTTGCATCATGGGTCGGATTACACGCCCTATGAAGCGATAGCCGTGACGGGCTGGCCGGTTTCCACGATGGTGCGCGGGCATTTTGTCGTGCGCGACGGCGAACTCGCAACGAAGGATAAATCCGGCCGCTATGTTTCGCGCGCAAAATCATCGCTCGCGGTGCCACGCAATCATTGAAATAATGCTATTCCTCGTATTGCTGCTCGTTTGCACTAGGCCATTTGTTTAACCGACCATGCGCCTGCTCATTCTCAATGCGAATACGACGCCCTTTGTCACCGAACGCGCGGCAGACGAAGCACGGCGTGTTGCCTCAGCGGGAACCGATATCGTTCCCACTACCGGCGAATTCGGCGCGCAGATCATCGGGACGCGCACGGAGAATGCGATTGCAGAACACGCAGCCGTGACGCTTGCCGCACAACATGCGGCGCATTGCGATGCGGTTGTGATTGTCGTCTCCTACGACACGGGACTTAGGGCCTTGCGCGAGATGCTGCCGGTCCCGGTGGTCGGGATGACCGAAGCGATGCTGCTGACGGCATGCATGCTCGGCGGACGCATCGGCCTCGTCTCGTTCGGCCAGCGCGTGCAGCAGATCTACCGCGAGGTGGTCGATGGATATGG
>CAMBBO010000176.1 GCA_945862935.1 Pseudorhodoplanes sinuspersici
CGCAGCACGCCCCGCATCGGGGCATAACCGGAAAAGACTCTCCTTATGAACGAGGGCAAGTTGGGGAGCAGGTCATCGCGTACGAAAGCGAACAAATTCTAGAGAGCTCGCTCTTGCTGAATCCCGTTCAAATTGAAGATCAATTGATCGCGGCCGGGGAAGCCGACGGACTACATCGAATTCTTTATGATCAGCACACGTCGTTCGTCTGCTCTGAGCCTCGCGAAATGGCCGTAGCCGGAATTCAAAGTGTCGCGCACAAAATTCGTTCTGATATTGAGCGGCGAGCGAGAAGAATGGGCGATGCGATTAGAGACGTCCATGTCGCAGTTGAGCGTGAGAGAGATATTAGATTGCCTCCGCCTTCGAACCCACCAACAGGGCAGGCACCGTACGTTGCACAGGCGGCGATTCGGGGAGATTTTTCGATCGCCCCTCAACGCCTTGCCGCTGATCGATCTCGCCGATTTTTGGACTATAAAACGCGGGCCGTTAGCGAGGCGCATGCTCACTTCGCAGCTCTTGGCTTTGAGGCTTGGGCGTTAGGAACTCAACTTATAGGCGTGACGATAGGTACGTAGGTCAAAACCTCCCCAGCCCAAACCTCGCCACATCATGCTTCGTTTCACCCGACGTCGCTAAATCCGCCAGCACTTCGCCGATCACCGGCGAGAATTTGAAGCCGTGGCCGGAGCAGGGTGAGGCGATGACGATCTGCGGCGCGCCGGGCACGCGATCCAGAATAAAGTCGCCGTCGTCGGTCATCGTATAGAGACAGGTCTTGCTCGCGCGCGCAGCGCCATTCGCCTGCGGCATGAATTGCGAGATCGCCTGGCGGATGAGGAAGCCGTCCTTCGCATTCACATTGCGGTCGTAGGTTTCCGCGTCGACCACTTCCTGCGCGTGATGGTGCTTGGCGATCTTCAGTCCTTCGTCGTCGCTGAATGGAAAGCCGTAATGGATGCCGTATTCGCTTTCGAGCATCCACACCGGAAAATGCGGCTCACGAAATGGTGCGGGGTCCGCAGGATCGAACCACATCAGCGCCTGCCGTGTTGCGCTTAAGTTTACCGGCAGATCGGGCAGCAGCGTTTTGGCCCACGCGCCTGCTGCGACGATGACGCTGCCGGCGTCGAAGGTTTCGTCTTGCATCACGATGCGAACGCCATCACCATGCGGCTCGATCGCGATCACGCGCTCGCCCTGCCGGATGTCTGCGCCCAAGTCCTTCGCAAGACGAAGGTGTGTTGCGACCGCGCGCTCGGCCATGACGTAGCCGCCATCGGGCTGCATCACCGCGACGAAGTCATCCGGCAGATTGAACGCCGGATAGCGGCGCATCAATTCCTTGGCGTCGAGAATGTCGTGCGGCAGATCGTGCTGGCGCGAGGAGGCGAGCGTGCCGCGCACCAGCTCGCTGTCGGGATGCCCCATCTCGGCAATGCCGGTGATGTGCAGCAGCGTCTCGCCGGATGCTGATTGAAGGTCGTGCCACATCGCGTAAGCCGAGCGCACCAGCGGGACGTAAGACGGGTGTTCGAAATAGCCGAGCCGGATGATGCGGGTCTGCCCGTGCGAGGACGCGCGGTCGTGGCCTGCGGTGAAGCGCTCAAGCCCGAGCACGCGCTTCCCGCGCCGGGCAAGGTGATAGAGCGCGGCGCTCCCCGCAGCACCTTGACCGATCACCACGACGTCGTATGCCATTTCCGGCGGGTTTCCGTTTTTTGCCGCGTTCGTTTAGCACGGAAGCGCCATGATTCTTCGCCATGTTTCTTCCGGTCAGAAGTGGGCGCGCGCAGGACAAGATGAAGGCCGTACTGATCCTATTCGCGCTTGTTCTGAGCCTGTTCGCGGGCGCTTCGGCGCGCGCGCAGGATGCGGGCGGGGATGTGCCATTGCCGCGTCCACGGCCTGCGGAAGCAGCCCCACCTGTCATCGAGATCGATTCGGTGTTCGCGGCAGAGCCGCGCGAAGCCTCCGCCTGCCAGATGCGGATGGTCGCCGATCAGATTGCAACCATTGAGGTTTTACCTTCGATCGCGGGACCTGCCGATTGCGGTGCAATCGATCTCGTCAAACTGAAGGAGATCATGCTCGCGGATAAAACCCGTGTCACCGTGATCCCTGCGCCGACGCTTCGCTGCGAAATGGCAGAAGCCGTGACGCATTGGGTGCGCGAGGATGTCGTCGGCGAAATCGCCAAGCTTGGCAGTAGTTTACAGGCGCTCGACAATTTCGATTCGTATGAATGCCGTGGCCGCAATCGCGTTGTAGGCGCGCGCACCAGCGAACACGGCCGCGGCAATGCGCTCGACTTTCGCGGGATGAAACTCGCCAGCGGAAAATTCGTCGGGCTGACTGACAGAACCGTCACGCGGGATTTTCGCGAGGCGATGAAAGCCAGCATTTGCGCGCGCTTTTCGACCGTCCTCGGCCCGCAATCGGACGGCTATCATGAGGACCACATCCATCTCGATCTCGCCGAGCGGCGCAACAATTACAAGCTGTGCCAATGGGCGGTGCTCGACCCGAAGCCCGATATTCCGCTGCCGCGCCCGCGTCCGAAAGAAGCCCCGGCTGCGGAGGAAACGCCGGAACACGAGTGAGCGCGTGAACGCTCCCTTCACCAGCGCGGCGCTAAAACCAGCATCATGAAACCTGTCGATCCGCGTGATTTGCGCGTTGCTCCAAAGTCCGGTGTCAGCCGGCGTGGGCTGATCCTTGGCGGCGCGGGTCTGATTGGTCTTACGGGTGCTGCACCTGCGGCCTATGGCGTTACCGAGGCGATGGGCCTTCAGGTCACGCAATACCGGCCAAATCCGGCCAACTGGCCGGAGCGGCAAAAGCTCACGATTACAGTGATTGCCGACCTGCACGCAGGCGGACCGAATATGGGCCTCGCCCGCGTGACCGAGGTCGTTGAAGCCGCCAATGCGCTGAAATCCGATCTCGTGCTGCTGCTGGGCGACTATTTTGCCACCCATCGTTTTGTAACCGAGCAAGTCCACCACGCGGCCTGGGCTGGCGAATTGAAGCGGCTGCGTTCCCGGCTCGGAACTTTCGCAATCTTCGGCAATCACGACTGGTGGTACGACATTCAAGGCACGCGGCAGGCGCTTGGCGCCGTTGGCATTCCGGTGCTGGAAAATGACGCTTTATTGCTGGGCGAGAAGGGCGAGCAATTCTGGCTGGCCGGGATCGGCGATCAGGTCGCATACAGACTGGGGCACGGCCGCTTTCGCGGGGTCGACGATCTTCCCGGCACGCTCGCGAAGGTCACGACCGGCGATCCGGTCATTCTAATGGTGCACGAGCCGGACATCTTTACCGAGGTACCGGATCGCGTAGCGCTGACACTGGCCGGGCATACGCATGGCGGCCAGATCCGCATTCCGTTCTTATGGCCAAGCCTTGTCCCGTCATCCTACGGCGCCCGCTTCGCCTATGGACACATCGTGGAGGCCGGGCGGAACATGATCGTGTCCGGCGGGCTTGGAACGAGCATTGTGCCGGCGCGGATCGGCGTGCCGCCGGAAATTCTGCGCGTTCAGCTTGGTGCCTAGAATCAAAAACGGCGCCGGATGAACCGGCGCCGTTCTGACAGCCCCCATAAACTTGAATTCTAGTGTGCCGGACCGCCCTGCAGTGCGACGCGCGGATTGTTCGGCGAGTCACCTTGGTTGGGCGCAAGAACGACGACCATCGTGCCGAGCTTTACTCGGTTGTAGAGGTCGATGACGTCCTCGTTGGTCATGCGTACGCATCCCGACGAAATGGCGCTGCCGATATATTCCGGCTGATTGGTGCCATGGATGCGGTAGAGCGTGTCTTTGTTGCCTGAATACAGATAGAGCGCGCGTGCGCCCAGCGGGTTGTGCGGGCCGGGGCCGACGAATTCAGGGATACCCGAGCCGAGGCGCGTCTTGATGTCCTTGGTCGGTGTCCAAGTGGGCCATTCGGTCTTGCGTTCGATCTTGGCAACGCCCGACCAGGCCAGCGCTTCTTCGCCAACGGTGATGCCGTAGCGGATCGCCTTGCCGCCATCCATGACGTAATAGAGATACCGCGCATCGGAATCGACCACGATCGAGCCGGGGCCTTCCTTGCGGTGATAATCGACGATGTGTCGCTGATACGGCTGCGGGATCGTCGCCTTCGCATACGGCGCCTTCGCCAGCAACTCCTTGTCGCGGGCGGTAAATTGGCCCTCGGACGAAGGCTCGATCTTCGACTGGATGCATCCAGCCAAAGAGAGTGTCAGAGCGACGAGCGCTACCAGGCGCAAGATCATGCCGGGCCTCAATTTTTTGGCGGTTCCGCACCGCATCGATTCTAGGTCTTAAGTGTCTCTGTATTACCCACAAAATCCTTCAGTCGCATAGGCAAAGTATCGCGAAAAACGTGGGTCCTGTGGAACTGTTGCAGGAATATCGCATGCGTTTTCGGCCTGTTTACAGGCCAATTTTGGTGCATCGCACGCCAAACGCCGCAAAGTCACACGATTTGCCGCCCACTTCCGCCAAACTATCACGTGAAAGTTCTTCCCGAAGTCCGGCGAATGGAAAGTGTTCGGACGAGGAGGAGCGATGAAGTCTGCGAGTTTGGGGTTTTCTAAACCGAGGTCCAAGTTCGAGCAGGAGCTCGTCAGTCAATATGAGCGGATCGGCATTTCCGCCGTGGCGGGCGCGCTCGCCTGCGAGGACAAGGCGAAGGACGACACCAGCGCCCGTGACGAGCGCAGCGTCGAGGCGAGAGACAGGGCACAGCGCCTTGATCGCTATCTTCAGGCCATGGCCTGAGCGGGCACAGCCGCTTTGCACCGCTTTACGCCGTGTGCACAGCCTGGATGTTTGGCGCTTGCAGGGGCGCCCATGATCGGGCCATGACTGGCTCGGGGTCACGCGCTTCGCGAAACGCGAGGCAATCTCCGAGGCGCTCATGCTCACGGCTTACATCCCGCGCGGCACTGCAATCGAAAAGAAGAATGTCGAGCCAGGCACGGACGTGCCCGGAGAAGCTGTGTGGATCGATCTTGCCAATCCCACGCCGGGCGAAGATCACCTGATCGAAAAGCTCGTCGGCATCGGTGTCCCGACGCGCGAGGAAATGCAGGAAATCGAAGTATCGAGTCGCCTCTATACCGAAAACGGCGCGCGCTACATGACTGCGACGCTGATGTGCCAGTCCGACTCTCCGCTGCCGAAGACGACGCCGGTCACATTCATTGTCGCAGGCCACCGGCTGATTACGGTGCGCTACGACGACCCCAAACCGTTCGCCATCATCCGCAACCGGCTCAGCCGCTCGTGTTCGCCGACAATCAACGGCGAAACGGTCTTGCTCGATTTGCTCGACGCCGTGATCGATCGCGCCGCGGATATTCTTGAAAAGATCGGCATGGAGGTCGATCAGGTCTCGCTGCAGATCTTCGATCCCGGCCGCACGCGCGCCGCGCAATTCTATAGCGAAGTGCTGCACACGATTGGCAGCAAGGGCGACCTGACCTCAAAGGTGCGCGAGAGCCTCGTGTCGATTGGCCGCCTGGTGCTGTTCCTCGCCAACGAGGCCGAAGGCATGCGCTGGCCGAAGGAACAACGCGCGATCCTCAAGATCATGCAGCGCGACGTCGGCTCGCTCAGCGACCACGCGAGCTATCTCACCAACAAAATTACGTTCCTGCTCGATGCGATGGTTGGCGTCGTGACCATCGAACAGAACAACATCATCAAGATTTTCTCGGTGGTCGCGGTGGTGCTGATGCCGCCGACCTTGATCGCGTCCATCTACGGTATGAACTTCAAGCACATGCCGGAGCTTGAATGGATCCACGGCTATCCGTATGCGCTCGGCCTGATGGTGATCGCTGCGATCCTGCCCTACATCTTCTTCAAGTGGCGGAAGTGGCTCTAGCGGGTAGCGATAGCGAGCGCGCCATTTTCCAACCCGAACACCAGCAAGGTCTTCTGCCGGTCCTGAAGAAGCGCGATATTCGTCCTGATCGGGGCGGGCAAGGCAAGCCTAGCAATGTCGCGCAGCTTCGGTATGAATCCGACGATGCGAAGTGATTGGCGGTCAAAGGACGGGATAGCGAGGTCGGATGCGCCGTCCCCGTCGAAATCGGCAACGGCACTCATATGCAAGGCGCGAGTTCCGTAGATGTGATTGCTGAAGTCGTCGGCTTCGGCCTGCTTGAACAGGCTGCCGTTCTTCCACTCCCACACCTGAAGCCGGCCTACGGCATGCGGCATTAATACGATCGCCACGCTGTCGCGCCCCGGTCCAAGAAAATTCCCGGTGCCAGCGATGTTCAGCCACCGATGTGCGGTGCCGATTGCGGGCGTTTCGGCGACAATGCCGAACGTGCCGCCGCGCTGCCCGATCACGGCAAGGGCCGACCCGCGCTTGAGATAGGATTTCACGGTTAGGATATGATCTGCGCCGCCGAGCGTGACGATGCGCGGTTCTAGTTCCTCGAACACGGCTTCGTCCGAGGCATCGACGGTTTGCATCTTTCCGTCGCGCATCTCGATTGTGAGGCTCGCCGCCTCGATGGTGTCGCCGAGCGCGCCGTGCGGGTAACGCTTCGTCGGGTTGGCCAGCCACGCGCGTGCTACCGATCCG
>CAMBBO010000177.1 GCA_945862935.1 Pseudorhodoplanes sinuspersici
TTTGTCAGCATAAAAAACAGGGGCGGCGGAAAACCGCCGCCCCTTCTGTTTCTGGGGGGAAAACGTGGCCTTGTTGTCAGCATTCGACCGGTTTGTGGCGTTGGTCGCCGCGATCGTTCGCTTCGTGTGCATCGTTCTGACGATCGCACTTTTCACAATCGTAGTGATCGCAATCATCGCGCGCTACGGCTTCGGGCAAGCGGTGTCGTGGACTGAAGAAGTCCCCCGCTACATCCTGATCTGGATTTCATTCCTCGCCGCGGCGTCCTGCGTCCTGCGGCGCGAGCATGTCGGCTTCGACGTGCTGTTCAACGCCTTGCCGAAAGGCCCGCGGAAAATCCTCGGCATGTTCCTCACACTGCTCATCTTCGGCTTCGGATGGATCGTGTTCCGCTACGGCGTAACCTTTGTTCAGGACTTCGGCGCCGATCTGATGGAGACGATCTCCTTCACGAACTACTGGTACTACCCGGCAATGCCGATCTCCGGCTTCCTGATCATGCTGTTCTCTCTGAAGTTGCTGATTGACGAGATCATGGGTCGCGACGTCGGCGCCCTTGCGGGTTCATCGGTCGAAACCGTCGGCATGACGGAGAACCGGCCATGACCCTCATCGCCCTTGGACTTGCGTTCATCATTCTGACGATCGTCGGCCTGCCGATTTCGTTCGCGGTCGGCGTCTCGACCGTGATCGGTACGTTCCTACTGCCGGGCGTCGATAACGCCACGATCGTCCAGCGCATGCTGACCGCGATCAACACCTTCCCGCTGCTCGCCGTCATCTTCTTCGTGTTTGCTGGCGTGCTGATGGCGCGCGGCGGCATCGCTCGCCGCCTCGTGTTGATGGCGGAAGTGCTGGTCGGCTGGCTACCGGGCTCGCTCGCGCAGATCGTTTGCGTCGCCTCGATGTTCTTTGGCGGCGTGACCGGATCGGCTGTGGCGGAAGTTTCCTCCATCGGCGCGATGATGATTCCGGCGATGGAGAAGGACGGTTACAGCCGCCGCTTCGCCACCGCGATCGTCCTCACTGCGGCGACGATGGGCCCGATTATTCCGCCATCCATCGGCATGATCGTGTTCGCGCACGTGGCCGGCAACGTCTCGATCGCAGCGTTATTCCTTGCCGGCGTCGTGCCGGGCGTGATGATCGGCATGTCGCTGATGGTCGCCTCGTTCGTCCACGGCAAGCTGTACCACCAGAAGAAGCTCCCGGTTCTCACCAGGCGTGAGAAGGTCATCCGCGTGATTGACGGCTTTGCCGGCATCTTCACGATGGTCATCATCCTCGGCGGCATCATCTCCGGCATCTTTACCGCGACCGAAGCGGGCGCTGCGGCGGCGATGTACGCGCTGGTGCTGACGGTGTTCGTCTACAAGGAGATCAAGATTTCCGAGTTGCCGGAAATCCTGTGGGAATGCTGCCTGACCAACGCGGTCGTGATGCTCTTGATCGCGACCTGCTCGGTCTATTCGTGGATCCTGACCTACGAAAACCTGCCGAACATGCTGGCGACCAATTTCTTCAACCTGATCGACAGCAAGTGGGCGTTCCTGCTGATCCTGAACGTGTTCCTGCTCGTCGTTGGCATGTTCATCGACATGACACCCGCGCTGATCATGCTTGTTCCGATGCTGATCCCGCTGGCGCAGAAGTTCGGGATCGACATGGTACATCTCGGCCTGATCATGGTGATCAATCTCGCCTTCGGATTGACTACGCCACCCGTCGGCACGGCTTTGTTCGTAGCCCTCAAGGTCGGCAAGATCTCGATGGAGAAGATCATCCCGCCACTCCTGCCGCTGCTCGCCTGCATGCTGGTCGTGCTGCTGTTCGTGACTTATGTGCCGGAAAGCTACGTCTGGCTGCCGCGCAGCCTCGGCCTGATGAAATGACAACGATGCCGGCGCGGTGATTGCACCGCGCCGGTTTCTCCAATTCTTGGTGCCCTGTTAACGGAGCACTCACCACGGAGCGACGGGATCGCGCGCGATCACTCCGCGTTTAACAATCAACGGCTACGATTGCGGTCGGCCATTCTGGACGACCGATGACATCTCCCCGATTCACGCTGCTTACCTTCGCAGCCTTCCTTATTGTCTTCGTCCTGATCTTCTGGGCAGCCCGAGGCTTTCCGGCGCTGATGCTGCGCACCGAAGCTTCGCAGGAAGGCCATTTGAACCTGATCGTGGAAGAAAATCCGTAGATTCGGCTCACTTCGCCACCAACCCGCATTGTGCATGCGGCCTACGCGCGGACCGCCAAAGCCGATGCCATGCTGCGGACATGATGGCATAATAGGCACACCGCTTCCGTCGATGAAGACGTGACCGGGCGGCGCGCTCTGCGCCGCTTTTTGCCGTGCCTTGAGACCTTCATGTTCAAGCTGTTTGAAAAAGCATTGCTGCCCACGTCCGCGGCCGGAGAAACCGAGCCGCCGTCGACGCTCGCCGCCTTCTATTGGCACTTTGCCCGTCAGGCGAAAGGCCTGTTCGGCATGCTGTTCGTGACCGGCTTCACCGTCGCTATGCTCGACGCGACCGTGCCGGTTTTCATGGGCAAGGTCGTGACCCTCATCACGTCGAGTGACCCGCAGCGTTTGATCGCCGATTCATGGCCGCTGCTCGCCGGTATGGCGGCAATCTTGCTGGTCGGCCGGCCGCTCGCCATCACCGCGCAGAATCTCGTTTCCAATCAGGCGATCTCAGCCAACGTCGCCAACATGATCCGCTGGCAGAACCACTGGCATGTCGCGCGCCAGTCGTGGGGATTTTTCCAGAATGATTTCGCGGGCCGCATCGCCAACAAGGTGATGCAGACCGGACCGGCGTTGCGCGAGAGCCTCGTCTCGATGATTACCGCGGTCTGGTACATCCTCGTTTACGGCACGAGCGCGATCGTGCTGCTCGCGTCCGCCGATGCGTGGCTCGCTTTGCCGGTCATCGTCTGGTTCGCAGCTTACGGAGTGATGCTGTATCTGTTCGTGCCTCGCATGCGCGACCGCTCGATGCAGGTCTCGGAAGCGCGCTCGGTCGTGATCGGGCGCATCGTCGATACTTACACCAACATCCTCACGGTGAAGCTGTTCGCGCGCGCGCGCGAGGAAGATGCCTATGTGCGCGACGTGGTGGAATGGCACACCGGCCTGTTCCATGCGTCGCTACGACTGAACACGTTGTTCAGCCTGACGCTGACCACGCTGAACGCGCTGCTGGTCACATCGACCGCGGCGCTCGCCATTTATCTTTGGACGCGCGGCAGCGTGCAGGTTGGCACCGTCGCCATGGCAATCCCGCTTGCGTGGCAGATCGTCAACATCGCAGGCTGGGTCGCGATGCAGGTCAGCGCGATCTTTGAAAACATTGGCGTGGTGCAGGAAGGCATGAGCGCAATCGCTCGCCCGCTCGCACTCGCCGACCGCGCGGACGCTGCGGCGCTCAAGCCCGCCCAGGGGGACATCCGCTTCGAAGATGTCCGCTTTGGCTATGGCCGCGAAACCGGCGTCATCGATGGATTGTCGATGCATGTGCGCTCAGGCGAGAAAATTGGCCTTGTCGGCCGCTCAGGCGCTGGAAAATCCACGCTGGTCAATCTGCTGCTGCGCTTCTTCGATCTGGAGGACGGCCGCATCCTGATCGACGGACAGGACATCGCGCATGTCACACAGGAAAGCCTGCGTAGCCAGATTTCCGTCGTGACGCAGGACACCTCGTTGCTGCACCGCTCGATCAGCGAAAATATCCGCTATGGCCGCCCCGGTTCCACGGACGAGGAAATCATCGCCGCGGCGAAATTCGCGCACGCGCATGACTTCATCCTCGAGCTTGAGGATTACAAAGGCCGCCGCGGCTACGACGCGCAGGTCGGTGAACGCGGCGTGAAGCTCTCCGGCGGACAGCGCCAGCGTGTCGCCATCGCCCGCGTGATCCTGAAAAACGCGCCGATCCTTGTGCTCGATGAAGCAACGTCGGCGCTCGACTCCGAAGTCGAGTCCGCGATCCAGTCGAGCCTCGACCATTTGATGCAAGGAAAGACCGTGATCGCAATCGCGCACCGGCTGTCAACCATCGCGCGGATGGATCGCTTGGTAATCCTTGATCGCGGCAAGATCATCGAACAGGGCACGCATGCCGAATTGCTGCGTGCCGGAGGCCACTATGCTGCCCTGTGGCAACGCCAATCGGGCGGCTTCATTGATGGCGGCACGCTTGCGGCTGCGGAGTAAGAAATAATGGAAACGCGCAATATCGGCTCTTCGCCGCTCAAGGTTTCGCTTGTCGGCATCGGCTGCAACAATTTCGGCATGTGGATCGACAAGGAAAAATCGCAAGCGGTGATCCACAAGGCGCTCGATCTCGGAATCACGTTGTTCGACACCGCCGACAGCTACGGCAAGCGCGGCGGATCGGAAACGATCATGGGAGAAATCCTCGGCAACCGCCGCAAGGACATCGTGCTCGCCACCAAATTCGGTCAGCCGATGGACGACGAAGGCAAGAAGAAAGGCGCGTCGCGCGCCTACATCATGTCGGCAATCGAGGCGAGCTTGACACGGCTCAAGACCGACTGGATCGACCTCTATCAAATTCATCGGCCCGACGCCGAAACGCCAATCGAGGAAACGATGCGCGCGCTCGACGATCTCGTTCGCGCGGGCAAGGTGCGGCAGATCGGCTGCTCCAATTTCTCGGCGGCGCAGATCAACGATGCGGAGGCTGCATCCAAGACGAACGGCCTCGCGCACCTGATATCGTCGCAGGATGAATACAGCCTCGTCGTACGCGGCGTGGAAAAGGAAATAATCCCGGCGGCGAAGACGCACGGCATGGGCTTCCTGCCTTTCTTCCCGCTCGCAAGCGGGCTGCTCACGGGCAAGTACAAGCGCGGCGACAAGCCGGTCGCTACCCGCATGGAAGCGAACACGACGATGCAGGAGCGATTCCTGAGCGAGCGCAATTTCACGATTGTCGAGAAGCTTGAGCAATTCGTGAAATCGAAAAACCGCACGATGCTGGAACTGGCGTTTTCATGGCTCGCCGCGCGGCCACAAGTCTCCAGCATCATCGCAGGCGCAACCAAGCCGGAGCAGCTCGAACAGAATGTGAAAGCTGTGAACTGGAAGCTGAGCGCGGACGAGATCGCCGAAATCGACCGGATCACCGCCTGATAAGCCGGCCCGCAGATACAGCGGAAACCTTCATGAAAGTGTCATATCGCCGGCTCACGCATTGAGGCTCCGAGACGGAGCCATCAGTGAACGAGATCGACACCGCCATACTGACCGCACCGGCTTCCGGAATCATCTGGGCCTACCGCTTCGCCGCCGACGGATCTGCACGGCTTGTCCCTCCGGACACGCTCGACGCTGCGCTCGGCGAAGACGATGGGTGGGTCTGGGTCCATCTGGGCCTCGCCGATAAACGCTGCCGCGACTGGATTTCCCAGACCCGTTCTGTTTCTGCGATCGGGCGGGAGCTGCTGCTCGATGCCGACGAACATCTGCGTCTCGACATGATCGGCGACGAGATCGTCGGAATCATTCCCGATTTGCAGCAGGAATTGTCGAAAGAAGTCGACGACATCGTCCGCATCCATTTTGTGATGAGCCCGCGGCTCCTGATCACCGCGCGGCGCAAGCCAGTCCATTCGATCGAAGCACAACGCCGCGCAATCGAAGCTGGCCGGCTGTTTCCGACAGCGATTTCGTTTTTCGACGCGGTGATCGACCATTTCGCCGACACGATCGGTCATCTTGCGGAGCGGACGGGCGACGATCTCGATATCGTGGAGCGTCATGTTCTCAGCGATGAACCGGGCGACGAACGTCAAATGCTCGGCCGGGTCCGTATCAAATCCGTCCGCATGCGGCGGCATCTGTCGCAGCTGCGGTCGCTGTTTCACCGGCTGGAGCGCCGGATCGAAACGGAGAACAAGCCATTCGCGGTGGCGCTTCGTTCGCTCAGCCAGAAGCTCGATACGCTCGATCACGAAACGGGATCGCTCTACGAGCGCGCAAGGCTTTTGCAGGATGAGGTCGCCGCGAAGATGGCCGCAATCGGCAACCGGCGGCTATTCGTGCTCTCGGTGCTGACGGCAACATTGCTGCCGCCCACGCTGATCACCGGATTTTTTGGCATGAACACCAAGGACCTGCCGTTCCAGAATACCGACGGCGGAACATGGTATGCGGCGGCCATCGCCTTTGGCGCAGGCATCGTGACTTACAAAATTCTGAAGCGGCTCCAGGCGCTGTAGCTACGCCGCTTTGCCGCAGCCTTGCGGCTTGAACACTCGCTCCGTCGACGGAGGATTTTTCGCAAGCTTCCCGGCCGGCCGAATCGGGCGCGGCACAAGGTTACCTCCGCAATTCGGACAGCGCCCGCCGAGCTTGGTATCGACGCAATCGCGGCAAAATGTGCATTCAAACGAGCAGATCATCGCATCCGCAGCAGCGGGCGGAAGGTCCTTGTTGCAGCATTCGCAATTTGGCCGCAGTGCCAACATGATGACTCCGTGGATAGCGGACGGAACCGGGACTCGTGCCGGGTGTTATGCGGCAGTCCTTTGTATCATTGCCTATCGAATTTCATGGAGATTTTTGA
>CAMBBO010000178.1 GCA_945862935.1 Pseudorhodoplanes sinuspersici
GTTGGCGTGCAGGTGGTCGCGATAGATGTCGCCCTGCAATTCGTCCGGGGTGAGCATCATCATCACGTCGGCCCCTTTGGCGGCCTCGGCGACTTCCATCACCTTGAGGCCCTCGCCTTCGGCCTTCTTGACGCCCTGCGAACCCTTGCGCAGCGCGACGACGATGTCTTTCACGCCGGAATCGCGCAGGTTCAGCGTATGGGCATGGCCCTGGCTGCCGTAGCCGATGACGGCGACTTTCTTGCCCTTGATCAGGTTCAGGTCGGCGTCACGGTCGTAATAAACACGCATAAGACTGGTCCTCTTCCCCTAGCTTTGTTGTGAACGGCAAAGACGGCATTGCCGGGCGAAAATCAAGCACGCCCGGCGCAGGGCGCTATTCCGGGTCGTCGTGTTCGTGGCCCCCGGCGCCCAAAACCTGCTCCGGGGACGCTGCTTTACGAAATCAGCGCTGCGTCGGCGCTGGCGGCCACGGGCTATTGGATTGCACCTGCGGCTGGCTCTGGGCCTGCACCTTGGGCTTGGCGGCGGTGTGCTGCTTCGGCGCGGGCTTTGGCGGCTGCTCAAAGGCGCGTACCGAACCCCAAGGATCGTTCGCATTGGAAACGGGCTTGGCGTTCTTGCCCTGTGTGGCATCGCGATAGGCGCGGTCGATTTCCGCGTCCCGCTCTTCCTTGACCGGATCCTTGCGCTTGTCCGGCGCGGCAAGATTGAGCGCCTGTGCATGGGCGGCGCCTGTGAGCGACACCAGCATAGCGGCGACGACAATGACTCTCATGCGATCCTCCACAGGCTGCTTTTCCCGGACTTTACCAGCCGGGGAACGCCTCGTCACATCCCTTCCGGGCCGCGGCTGATCGCCACGATCCCGGTGCGCGAAACCTCGACCAGCCCGAGCGGCAGCATCAACGCGACAAATTGCTCGATTTTCTCAGAGCCGCCGGTGATTTCGAACACGAAGCTCTCGGTCGTGGCATCGATCACGCGCGCGCGGAACGCATCGGCAAGACGCAAAGCCTCGACACGCGCCTCGCCCTTGCCGCGCACCTTCACCATTGCAAGCTCGCGCTCGATCGAGCGGCCCTCGACGGTCATGTCGTGCACGCGATGCACCGGCACGAGGCGTTCGAGCTGATGCTTGATCTGCTCGATCACCATCGGCGTGCCGGTGGTGACGATGGTGATGCGCGAGACGTGCGCCTGATGCTCGGTCTCCGACACGGTCAGCGAGTCGATATTGTAGCCGCGACCCGAGAACAGCCCGATCACGCGCGCCAGAACGCCCGGCTCGTTGTCGACCAGCACGGTCAGCGTGTGCGGCTCGGCGACTTGCGCGGTCGGAGCTGCGGGATAATGGCTTGAGCTTGGGAGAGCGTTCATCAGACCAACATCTTTCCTTCTTCGGTGATCGCCTCGTCGAGCGCGACGGCGGAGTCACCAAGGATCATTTCGTTATGCGCCTTGCCTGAAGGGATCATCGGGAAGCAGTTTTCCGCCTGATCGACCATGCAATCGAAGATCACAGGCTTATCGACCTCGATCATTTCCTTAATCGCGAAATCGAGTTCGGACGGTTTGGTGCAGCGGATGCCGACCGCGTGATACGCCTCGGCAAGCTTCACGAAATCTGGCAGCGCCTCCGAATAGCTTTCCGAATAGCGCCCGCCATGCAGCAATTCCTGCCACTGGCGCACCATGCCCATGTATTGATTATTCAGGATGAAAATCTTGATCGGCAGGCGATACTGAACCGCCGTCGAGATTTCCTGCATCGTCATCAGCACCGAAGCTTCGCCCGCGATGTCTATGACGAGCGAACCCGGATGCGCCATCTGCACGCCGACCGCAGCCGGCAGGCCATAGCCCATCGTCCCCAATCCGCCCGAGGTCATCCAGCGGTTCGGCTCCTGAAAATTGTAAAACTGCGCGGCCCACATCTGATGCTGGCCGACCTCGGTGGTGATGTAGGTGTCCTTGTCCTTGGTCAGATCATAGAGCCGCTGCAGCGCGTATTGCGGCTTGATGATCGTGTCCGAGTTCTTGAAGTTGAGCGACTTGCGAGCGCGCCACTTGTCGATCTGCTTCCACCACGACGCGAGCGCGGGCTTGTCGGTTTGCACATTCGAAGCGCGCCACAGCCGCGTCATGTCTTCGAGCACATGCGCGCAATCGCCGACGATGCCGATGTCGATCTTGACGTTCTTGTTGATCGATGACGCGTCGATGTCGACGTGGATCTTGCGCGATCCCGGCGAAAACGCATCGAGCCTGCCGGTGATGCGGTCATCGAAGCGCGCGCCGATGCAGACCATCACGTCGCAATCATGCATCGCCCAGTTGGCTTCGTAGGTGCCGTGCATGCCGAGCATGCCGAGCCATTGCGGATCGGCGGCAGGAAATGCGCCAAGCCCCATCAGCGTCGAGGTGATCGGATAGCCGGTCATCTTCACGAGTTCGCGCAGGAGATGGCTTGCCTCCTTGCCGGAATTGATGACGCCGCCGCCGGTGTAAAACAGCGGACGCTTCGCACCCGCCATCAATTCGACCGCGGCCTTGATCTTGTCGATGTCGCCCTTGACCTTCGGATGATAGGTCTTGTGCCGGATATTGCTCGGGCCGGTATACATGCCCTTCGCAAACTGGATGTCCTTAGGAATATCGACGACGACCGGACCCGGACGCCCGTTCGCTGCGATATGAAACGCCTCGTGCAGCACGCGCGGCAGATCCTCGATCCGCTTCACCAGATAATTATGCTTGGTGCAGGGGCGCGTGATGCCAACCGTGTCGCATTCCTGGAACGCGTCGTTGCCGATCAGATGCGTCGGCACCTGCCCCGTAATGCAGACCAGCGGGATTGAATCCATCAGCGCGTCGGTGAGGCCGGTCACGGCATTGGTCGCGCCGGGACCTGAGGTCACGAGCACGCAGCCGACCTTGCCGGTCGAGCGCGCATAGCCCTCGGCGGCGTGGACCGCGCCCTGCTCGTGACGGACGAGGATGTGCTTGACCTTGTCCTGCTGGAAGATCGCGTCATAGATCGGCAGCACAGCGCCTCCGGGATAGCCGAAGATGTGCTCGACCCCCTGATCGGCCAGCGCCTGAAGGACCATTTCGGCCCCGGTCATTTCCTTCGTCATCGTCTGCTCCACCTGAATTCGTCGTTCGCTTCGTTTGGGAATCAAAAAGGGCCCCGAAGGACCCTCACGCGCACCGCCAGCCAAGGGTGATCATTCACCCGTGGGCGGTGCGCCTTCCTACAATAAGCGAAACAAAATTGCGCGACACGGCCATTCCCCGATCTAACGTTGCGCGGACCATAATGGCGGTCCGCCGCCCGGTCAAGCCCGCCGGTTTTTATGGTTAACCATAGGTTAACGGGGCGCTTCCGAGACTGCCATCCAATATGCAAGCGTTAGCGGGAAAGTCCAAGAGCCAACAAGTGGCCGGGAGGCAGGCATGCGTAAGGCTTTGATCGTCGCCGCGGCTCTTTTCGTTGCGGCCCCTGCGGCACTTCCCTCTCCGTCCTTCGCGCAGACGGCGGCTCCGGCCGCGCGCACCTGGGACGTGATCGCCGGAAGCTGGAAGCGCGTGAAAGGCAGCGTGAAGCGCCAATGGGGCAAGCTCACGCATAACGACATCGCGGAAGCCAACGGCAAGCGCGACGTCCTCGCCGGCAAGATTCAGGCGCGTTACGGCATCGACAAGGCGAAGGCCGACGCGCAGATCGACGCCTGGCTCAAAGGGCAGAAGTGATCGCGGTCAACGCATCGCCCGGCTTCACCCAGTCCCAATCCGGCATCTGATTGCGAAACCACGTCACCTGCCGCTTGGTGTAGCGGCGCGTATCCATGACAGCGCCTTCGGTCGCGTCGTCGAGCGAGATTTCCGAGCGCAGATATTTCCGCAGCCACGGCACGCCATGCGCTTTCATCGCGGGCAATGTCTCAATCAGATTGCGCTCCGCGAGCACACGCACTTCATCAAAAGCGCCCTGCTCCAGCATCGCGGCAAACCGCGCCTTGATATTCGTCACAAGCTGCGCGCGCTCCACATCGAGAAACACTTTCACCGCATGCTCAGGCACGATCACGGGCTTCATGCTCTCCCCGTGCCAGTCCGCAATCGTGCGCCCGGTCGCCTCGACCACTTCGAGCGCACGCAAGATGCGTGAGCGATCACGCGGCATCAGGCGCGCAGCGGCTTCGGGATCGCGCTGTTGCAGATCTCGATGCAGCGCCTCGACCCCTTCGGCTTCGAGGCGCGCGTTGAAATGCGCGCGGATGTCGGCTGGGATCGCAGGGATCGCCGCAATCCCGGTCAGCAGCGTCCTGAAATAAAGCCCGGTTCCGCCAACGAAGATCGGCACGCTTCCGCGCGCTGAAATCTTCGCAATCGCCGTCTGCGCGTCCACGCCATAGCGCCCGGCCGAATAATTCTCAGCTTCATCGACATGGCCGTAAAGCGTGTGCGGCACACGCGCTTCGTCGTCGGGCGTGGGGCGCGCGGTGATGACGCGCAGGTTGCGATAAACCTGCATCGAATCCGCATTGACGATGGTGCCGCCGATGCGGCCGGCAAGCTCCATCGCCAGCGCCGACTTGCCGCTCGCGGTCGGCCCTGCGATAAGCACCGCGCTTTTATCTCGGCCCATCATGACCCACGTTGCAACACTGATCGCCCCTCAATCGCTGCGCGACGAACATCTCGTCCACGCGCGCGAGGCGTTGCCGTCCCCCGGCGCGCCGGAATGGCTTGCGCCGGGCATTGCCGCCGACATTGCCTTTACCCCGGATGGCGCGTTCGACCAACGCGGCGTTTCGGAAAAACTGCGCGCCGCTCTGGCAGGCACGCCAATCGACGTGGTGGTGCAGCCCGTGGCGCACAGGCGCAAGAAGCTGTTCGTCGCCGACATGGATTCCACCATGATCGGCCAGGAATGTATCGATGAACTCGCCGACTATGCCGGGCTAAAAGCGCATGTCGCGGCGATCACCGAGCGCGCGATGCGCGGTGAGATCGACTTCGAGCCCGCACTGCGCGAGCGCGTGGCGTTGCTGAAAGGTCTGCCGGTATCGGTGATCGAAGAGGTTTTGCGCGAGCGCATTGTGCTGACGCCGGGCGGACGCGCGCTTGTCGCAACGATGCGAAAGCACGGCGCTTACGCTTGCCTCGTCTCAGGCGGCTTCACCCATTTTACCAACAGCGTGCGCGCGGAGGTCGGCTTCGACGAGGACCGCTCCAATTCACTCATCGTCGAAGGCGGCAAGCTGGCCGGTCTTGTCAAAGAGCCGATCCTCGGGCGCGAGGCAAAACTTGTCTCGCTGCGCGAACTGACCGCGACGCTGAAATTGTCGCCGCAGGACACAATGGCCATCGGCGATGGTGCGAACGATCTTGCGATGATCGAAGCTGCGGGATTGGGCGTCGCTTATCATGCAAAGCCCGCGGTTGCCGCAGCCGCGCATGCGCGCATCGACCATTGCGATCTCACTTCGCTTTTGTACGCGCAAGGCTATCGAAAAGAAGAATTCGCGGCTTAAGCCGCTTCGGCCTGCCCGCGCAGGCGCCGCAGCACCATGACGATGCCCTGCCGATCGCAGGCAATCTCGCCCTGCGCGAGCGCGCGCTTTCGTTCAAATCCCGTCAGATCGTAATGAGGTGACGCTGTGCGCGGCGGTCCTTGGTAGGACACGCGCTGGATGCCGAGCCGCACCGCAAAGCGGTGCAACTCGTCGATATCGTCAGCCAGAAGATGACACCAGCGCAGGCCATGCCACGGCCAGATCGGCTCATCGACGTAAACCGACACAACCGATCCGGCCGAAGCCGTTACTGCAATCCGAGCGCGATGAAGCGGACTTCGCCTTGGGCATTCGCCACGAGAAGAAGCGCGGTCTTTTTGCCGTCCTTCTTCAATGCAGCGATCTTCTTCTGGAAATCGTCCGCGGTTGCGACCGATTCCTGCGCGACTTCGACAATCACGTCACCGGCCGAGAGCCGCTTCTCCGCGGCGCTGGACGACGCATCGACCGCAGTGATGACGACACCCTTCACGCTGTCCTTGATCTTGAAGCGCTTGCGCAGCGTCTCATCGAGATTGGCGAGATCGAGCCCGAGCGCCTTCTTCACCACAGGCTTCTCCGGCGCGGGCGCGTCGCTCTTGGCGGCAACCTGAGTCTTCTCGCCGTCTTCGAGGCGGCCGATCTTGATCGTCTTCTTCTCTTCCTTGCCCTTGCGGACAATGATGACCTCGACGTCCTTGCCGATCGGCGTATCGGCAACGCGAAGTTGAAGGTCTTTTACTTCCTTGATGTCCTTGCCGTCGAACTTCACCACGACGTCGCCGGCCTCGATGCCCGCAGGCTTGGCCGGACCCTTTTCATCAAGGCCGGAAATGAGCGCGCCGCGTGCGCCGCCCTTCAGGCCGAGCGACTCGGCAAGTTCTTCGGTTACCGACTGGATGCGAACGCCGAGCCAGCCGCGGCGCGTCTCGCCGAATTCGCGAAGCTGGTTGATGACCGGCACGACGGTCTTCGACGGAACCGCAAAGCCGATGCCGACCGAACCGCCGGACGGCGAATAGATCGC
>CAMBBO010000179.1 GCA_945862935.1 Pseudorhodoplanes sinuspersici
CCGATCGGCTTCAAAAGGCCGTGCACGCGGCTTTGCAGGCGCGCAACTAACCGCAAGCCATCGACCGGCGCGGCTCATCCCGATAAGCTGACATTTCGTCAGCACACGACAGGCCCAAGAGAGGCCAATGCCCCGTAAGCCCCCGTCACGATGGCAGCGCGATCCTGAGGGTATGCGCCAGCGCATCCTCGACGCCGCACGCGCCGAATTCGCCAAGCGTGGCAGCGATGGCGCGCGGATCGACCGCATCGCGCGCGCGGCCAAGGCCAACAAGCGAATGCTTTACTACCACATCGGCAACAAGGACGCGCTCTATCTCGCCGCGCTTGAAGGCGCGTACGAACATATCCGCGACGCCGAACGCAAGCTCAATCTCGAAGCGCTCGCGCCCGCCGATGCGATCACACGCCTGATCGAATTCACCTGGGATTATTTCCTGGAAAATCCCGAATTCATGGCGCTGCTCAACAACGAAAACCTGCACCGTGCGCGCCATCTCAAGCGTTCGAAAAAGGTGAAGCAGATGCATTCGCCGTTTGTCGCCTTGCTTGCCGATATTCTGCGCAAGGGAGTGGCGAGCGGCGCGTTCCGGTCGAATGTCGATCCGGTGCAGCTCTACATCACCATTGCCAGCCTGTCGTATTTCTACCTGTCGAATAACGCGACGCTGAGCACGATCTTCGGCCGGGACCTGATGGGCGAGGATGCGAAGGCCGAGCGCGTGGCGCACATGACCGATCTGGTGCTCGCGGCCTTGCGACGCGGGTCCACGGCCAAGCTTGACCGGCTGGTCGCGGCTTCGTAGTATTTAACCAACCGGTTAATAAAAGCCGGATCAGGGAGCGTGCGATGTCAAAGGGTGTTGCCCATCGCCTGTTGCAGGCCGCGTGGCTCAAGCCCATCCTGTTTCTCGTGATGCTGGTCGTGGTCTGGGACCTGTCGATCCGGGTATTCAAAATTCCGCCCTATCAGGTGCCGAAGCCGCAGGACGTCATCATCACGCTGTATCAGGAATGGCCGATGCTCCTGAAGGAGACATGGCCCACGCTGAACGCGACGGTCTGGGGTTTTCTGCTCGCGGCGGCATTCGGGATTCCGATCGCCATGCTGATCGCAGGATCAAAGACCATCGAATCCTACGTCTATCCGCTCCTCGTCTTTTCCCAATCCATTCCAAAAATCGCGATTGCGCCGCTTTTCGTTGTTTGGTTCGGCTTCGGGCTTTTCCCGAAAGTGCTGTCGGCCTTCATGCTCGGATTTTTTCCGGTCGTGGTGTCGGCGGTGCAGGGCTTCAAGTCGGTCGAGCCGGACATGATGGATCTCGCGCGCGCGATGGAAGCGAACCGCTGGCAGATGTTCCGCATGGTCGCGCTTCCGCACGCGACGCCCGCGATCTTCGCCGGCTTGAAAGTTTCGATCACGCTCGCCGTCGTCGGCGCGGTGGTCGGAGAATTTGTCGGTTCGAGCGAGGGCCTGGGCGTTGTTCTTCAACGATCCATCGGCAATTTCGAATTGCCGACAATGTTTGCGGCCCTCGTCATTCTCGCGCTGATTGGTGTGATCTTGTTCTGGATCATTGATCTGATCGAGCGCTTCACCATTCCCTGGCATGCAAGCCAGCGGAATGATCTCGTCATTGCGGCGTAACGTCGCCGCCAATACCGGAGGAAGCCCAATGAAGAAGTTGCTACTGGCGGTTTGCGCCATGCTCCTTGCGACGCCCGCGCTCGCGGCGGACAAGGTGACGCTGATGCTCAACTGGTACGTCTATGGTGAGCATGCGCCGTTCTATTACGGCAAGGAAAAGGGCATTTACGAGAAGGAAGGCATCGACCTCGACATTCAGGAAGGCCGCGGTTCGGGCACGGTGACGCAGGTCGTTGCCGCCAAGACCGTGCAGTTCGGTTACGTCGACGTGCCGACCATGATGCGCGCGGCGGTCAAGGGCGCTCCGGTCACGTCGATCGGCATCGCATTGCAGACCTCGCCGATGTCGGCGATGGGGTTCGCCGAAAAGAACATCAAGAAGCCCGAAGACATCAAGGGCAAGACGGTTGCCACGACGCCGGGCGATTCCATGTCGCAGATCTGGCCGCTCTTCCTGAAGAAGACCGGCCTCAAGGACAGCGACTTCAAGATCGTGTCAGGTGACGGCACCACCAAGCTCAATGCCGTGATCAATGGCCAGGCCGACCTTCTTCTCGGCTACGTCATGGACCAGAGCATGAAGATCAAGGACGCGACCGGTAAGGACGTGTTCCCGATCAAGTTCGCCGATTACGGCATCAAGCTCGTGTCGTCCGGCATCATCGTGAACAAGGACTGGCTGAAGGAAAACGACGCTTTGGCCAAGCGTTTCATGGCCGCAACCGTGAAGGCGATGGAAGCTGCATCGAAGGACCCGAAGGGTGCGGCGCAGTCGATCCTCACCGCCATGCCGAAGGGCGGCAAGATCGACACGCTCACGCAAGGCTTCGAATTGACGATCCCGCTCTACAAGGACCCGACTGGCAAGTCGAAGCAGGTCATGCGCGTCAGCGACGAGAACATGAAGGAATCGGTTGATCTCATGGTCGAGTATGGCGGGCTTGAAGCCAAGGCCAAGGACGAGATCAAGACCTATTACAGCAACGACTATCTGCCTAAAGCTGGATCGTAATGTCTGTCACGAACTTGCGCGCCGCCTCCACTTCGGAGGCGGCGCGTCCCGTCATTGAAATCAGGAAGGTCGCAAAGACCTATAAGACCGCCGACGGCGATGTGCCGTCGCTGCGGCCGCTCGACATCACCATTCACGATGGCGAGTTTGTCGTGGTCGTCGGCCAGTCCGGCTGCGGCAAAACCACACTTTTGAAAATGATCGCCGGCCTGCTCGCACCGAGCGAGGGCGAAATCCGCGTCGAAGGCCACACGATCACCAAGCCGCATGGCGGCGTTGGCATCGTGTTTCAAAGCGCGATGCTGCTGCCGTGGCGGCGTGTGCTCGACAACGTGATGATGCCGGTCGAAGTGAAAGGCTTGCCGCAAGCAGAGTATCGCGAGCGCGCGCTCGATTTGCTCAAGATGGTCGGCCTCGAAGGCTTCGAGAAGAAATATCCCTGGCAATTGTCGGGTGGCATGCAGCAGCGGGTTTCGATCTGCCGCGCGCTGGTTCACGATCCGAAAATCGTCCTGATGGACGAGCCGTTCGGTGCGCTTGACGCGATGACGCGCGAGCGCATGAATGTTGAGTTGCAGCGCATCCAATCGGAGACGAAGAAGACAATCCTGCTCATCACCCATTCGATCCCGGAAGCAGTTTTCCTTGCTGACCGTGTGCTGGTGATGACCGCGCGGCCCGGCGCAATCGATGCGGTTTATCCCGTTCCGTTGAAGCGGCCGCGGTCGATTGACGTGCTGTCGGATCCTGTTTTCATTGCGCTAACGCAGAAGATCCGCAAGCATTTTTCGGACGCGCAGACGGACTAAACCGATGGCGCCGAAGATCACCATTCGCGATATCGCGATCACCGAGCGGCCCGTGCGTTTCACGCATCCGTTCCGGTTTGGCGTGGTGACGGTCGAAGGCGCGAACGAGGCATTCATTCACGTCGAGATGGAAGTCGAAGGCTGCGGGCGCAGCCGCGGCGCGACCGCTGAATTGCTGGTGCCTAAGTGGTTCAACAAGAATCCTGTCCGCACGCCGGATGAGACTGTCGATGAATTACGCCGCTCGCTTGCGATTGCGCGTGCGCTTTATCTTGAGCCGGGCAAGCCTGAATCCGCGTTTGGTCTTCATGCCGCCTGCTATCAGCGTGCGATCGATGCCTGCATCGGTGAGGGCCTTCCGCCGCTGGCCGCGGCTTATGGCGGCGCGCTGATCGACAAGGCGATCCTCGATGCGCTTTTGCGGGCGATGAAGCTCGACGTGTTTGCGGGCCTGAGCCGCAATGTGATAGGCCTCGATTCTCGCCTCACTCCCGATCTCAGCGACAACGAAATCGGCGGGTTTCTGTCCTCACGTCAGCCGCAGGGCAGTTTGTTCGTGCGGCACACCGTCGGCCTCGTCGATCCGGTGGAATCGATCCCGCCGCTCGTTCGCGAGCAGGGACTGCGTTATTTCAAGATCAAGCTCGGCGGCGACCCGGACGTGGACCGTGCGCGGCTGGCCGACATCACGCGTGTTTTGGATGCGCTGACGCCCGATTATCGGATCACGCTCGACGCCAACGAACAATATCGCGATGCAAACGCGCTCAGGTCACTTGCCGACGCGCTGTTGCATGACGAGGCATTGGTTTCGGCCAACCAACGGCTCGTCTATATCGAGCAGCCATTGCCGCGTGAGACGACGTTCGATGCGCCACTCGGCGATGTCGGCAAGAGCTTCGCGGTCATCATCGACGAGGCCGATGACAGCTATGCAGCATTCCCGAAGGCCGTGGCGCTCGGTTATCGCGGCATTTCATCGAAATCCTGCAAGGGGATTTACAAGTCGCTGCTGAATGGTGCGCGTGCTGCGCGGATGACCGCGTTCGGAACGCGAGCCTTTGTCGCGGCGGAAGATCTCACCTGTCAGGCGGGGCTTGCCGTGCAGCAGGATTCTGCGCTCGCGGCCTTCCACGGCATCGTGCATTGCGAGCGCAACGGGCATCACTACGCCAACGGCTTTGCCGCAGCACCCGCGCGCGAGGCCGAGGCTTTTCTCGCGGCGCACCCCGATCTTTACGAAAAATCAGACGGGCAAATTCGCATTCGCGTCAGCGGCGGCAAGATCGAGATCGGATCGCTCAGCCAGTCGCCCGGCTTTGCCAGCGGCGTCGATCCATCACTCATCAATTCCGCGCCCGGCGCGGCAGGAATTCAATCAACGAAGGAAATGGCCTCGTGACCACAAAACGTCTCGGCATCATTATGCATGGTGTCACCGGAAGAATGGGCACCAACCAGCATCTCGTGCGCTCGGTGCTCGCGATCATGCAGGATGGCGGTATCGTGCTGAAGGACGGCACGCGGGTGATGCCTGATCCCATTCTCGTTGGGCGCAACGGCAAGAAGATCGAGGAACTGGCAAAAAAGCACGGCGTCAAACGCTGGACGACCGATCTCACGAAGGCGCTTGCCAACAAGGACGACGCGATCTTCTTCGATTCCGGCACAACGCAGATGCGTCCCGATTTGCTGACCAAGGCGATCAAGGCCGGCAAGCATATCTATTGCGAGAAGCCGATCGCGACCGATCTGAAAGCCGCGATGAAAGTGTGCGCGCTCGCAAAGAAAGCGGGCCTGAAGAATGGCGTAGTGCAGGACAAGCTGTTCCTGCCGGGCCTGCTGAAGCTGAAGGAGTTGCGCGAGCAGGGCTTTTTCGGCCGCATGCTCAACGTGCAGGGCGATTTCGGTTATTGGGTGTTCGCCGGTGACGATCCGAGCCAGCCGCCGCAGCGTCCGTCATGGAATTATCGCGACGAGGACGGTGGCGGCATCATCCTCGATATGGTGTGCCACTGGCGCTATGTGCTGGACAGCCTGTTCGGCGAAGTCAAAAGTGTCAGCTGTATCGGCGCGACGCAACTTCCCGCGCGCGTCGACGAGGCCGGAAAAACTTACAAGGCAACTGCCGATGACGCGGCGTATGCGACGTTCGAACTCGCGGGCGGCGTGCTCGCGCATATCAACATGTCGTGGACCACGCGCGTCTATCGCGACGACCTTGTGACCTTCCAGGTCAACGGCACCGAAGGTTCGGCGGTCGCAGGCCTCACCGAATGCGTGAAGCAATCGCGCAAGGAGACCCCGCGCCCGGTGTGGAATCCAGACCAGAAACAGACCATCGATTTCCGTGGCGGCTGGCAAAAAGTGCCGGACAAGAATTACGACAACGGCTTCAAGGTGCAGTGGGAAATGTTCATCCGTCACGTGATGGAGAACGCGCCCTACAAGTACGATCTGGTCGAAGGTGCGAAGGGTGTGCAGCTTGTCGAGGCCGCGCTGAAAAGCTGGAAGCAGCGGCGCACGATCGACGTGCCGAAACTCAAAATGCCGGCGGGCGGTGCGAAGAAAGCCGCGCCCAAAAAATCCAAGTCCAAGCCGAAATCGAAAGCCAAAAAAGGAGGCCGCCGATGAACCGCTACGAACGCACCGATCAGGCGCTGACGATCCAGCTTCCGCGCGCCGACCGTTCGCTGGAATCGTTCAAGGTTTCCGCGCCGCGCGATTTTCCGCAAAAGCTTAACGCGCCACATAACCGCGTCGCGTTCGCAGCGGCGCACGTTGTCGCCGATCCGCTCGCCGAAGGCGATCCGTGGCTTGATACGAAGATCGACTGGGAGCGGACCATCGCGTTCCGCCATCATCTCTGGGATCTTGGCTTCGGCGTTGCCGAATCCATGGATACCGCGCAGCGCGGCATGGGCCTCGACTGGCCAACCTCGCTCGAACTGATCCGCCGTTCGGTCGAGGCCGCGAAGCCACGCAAGGGCGTAGTGTTCTCCGGCGCGGGCACAGATCATCTGAGTGTCGATGCGGCAAAATCCGTCGACGACA
>CAMBBO010000180.1 GCA_945862935.1 Pseudorhodoplanes sinuspersici
GGACGAAGAAGGCAGGCGTGCCGGTGGAGGCGAGGGTCGCAGCGATCTTGCGGCCGACATGACCGGACTTGCCCATGCCGCTGACGATGAGCCGCCCGCGCGCAGCGCGAATGCGCTCGACGGCGGCGGTAAAGGGCGCGGCCATGTCCCCGCGCAGGGCCGCGGAGAGCGCCGCGACGCCCGATGCCTCGCTGTCGAGCGTACGCAAGGCCGACTCGACAGGGGGGCGAACCGGCTCCAGCCGGGTGGCATTACTCGATACTTTTGCCTCGGCCATGCGCGCTTTGGTCTCGATTTGAAGGGGATGAAGGCCCTTGTCCTAGCACGCGGCGGGTGGCGAGGCGAAGGATCAACGTCTCGTTAACCATATCCGTTCTAACTCCGTTAACCAAACCCGCCGGCCGCAAGGCTGGCTTTCGGCGGTTGTCCGCAGGAGGCCGAAGGTTGCGCCTTCGCCCAGCAGCGCGTTCGTTTGCTCTTGGCGTCATCGTGGCGGCAATCGCCGCGCCATGCGCGTTCGCGCAAAGCGCGGACGACGCTTACCTGTTCAATCCGGTACCGAGCGATCCGCAGCGCAAGCCCGGCTTTGAAAATCTGATGAAAGGCGAGCCGCCGATTTTTCGGATGCGCGCCTATGGAAATCCGCCGGGTGCGGGTGCCGGCACGACGGGGTTTGTGTCCACGAATTCGAAGAAGAAAAAGAAGGTCGTTCTTCCCGCGACGCTACCCCTGCCGATTGTCGTGCCGCCGGCCGATGCGACGCTGGCCCCGGTCTATCGGGCGACGGCTCCGGCACCGCGCGCAACGCTGACGGGTTCGACACGCATTGTCGATCCTGCGATGGCGCAGCGCCCGGTCAAGCGGCTGCCCGAAGAAGATGCGTTCGCGCCGGTCGGCATTCGCAATGGGCCATTCATCTACAAGCCTGCGGTCGACATCATGACCGGCTATGACGGCAATCCCGGACGTGTCGCTGGCGGCAGCGGATCGCTGTTGACGCAAGTGTCGCCCGAATTGCTGATCGCGTCGAACTGGTCGCGGCATGAGCTGACCGCAACCTTGAAAGGCAATTACGCCTGGTATCACGACCTGCCGAGCTTCAGCCGCGGTGCTGCCGACCTGAAAGCGAACGGCCGGCTCGACATCACATCGAACGCGCACGCAGATTTCGAGTGGCGTTACGCGCATACGAGCGACACGCCGGGCAATCCGAACAATCCTTCCGATGTCGCAAGTCCGCCGACTTACGACAAATATGGCGGGAGCGCTGGCGTCACGCAGCGATTCAATCGTCTGGAATTCACGATGAAAGGCGATGCGGATCGTCAGGTTTATCATGACGCTTCGCTCAATGATGGCACGGTGTTGCCGCTCGATGACCGCAACTACAATCAATATGGCGCCTCGCTGCGCGGTGGCTACGAATGGTTGCCCGGCGTCAAGCCGTTCGTTGAAGTGGGCGCCGACAAGCGCGTTCACGACCGGACATTCGACTACACCGGCGTGCAGCGCGATTCCGAGGGCCGTTCGATCAAGGCCGGTACGACCTTTGAGTTGACGCGCAAGCTGACCGGCGAGGCGTCGGTCGGCTATCTCGCGCGCGAGTACAAAGACCCGACGCTTTCAAATCTCAGCGGCCTGACGGTCGATGCTTCACTGATCTATGCGGCAACTCCGCTGACCACGGCAACGCTCATCGCGAAATCGACGGTCGATGAATCGACCATTACCGGGGTTTCGGGAATTCTGCGGCGCGATGCGAGTTTGCAACTCGATCATTCGTTTCGCCGCTGGCTGATCGGCACGGCCAAGTTCGGCTTTGGGCTTGATGAGTATGACGGGACGGCGCGTGAGGATCAGCGTTACACGGCCCTCGTCGGCGTCACCTACAAGATGTCGCGTACGATGCAACTCAAGGGCGAGTTTCGCCGCGAATGGCTGAACTCGAACGTGCCGGGCCAGGACTATACCGCTAACATCGTGATGTTCGGATTGCGGCTGCAGCGTTAGCCGAGTAATCCCTTCAACTCGTCCCGCAATGCCGGCGCAAGATCCTTGCGCTTGAGCGCATAGGCGATGTTCGCCGTCAGGAACCCAATTTTAGAACCGCAATCGAAGCTGCGCCCGTCGAATTTCAATCCGTGGAATTGCTGCGACTTCGAGAGAGTCAGCATTGCGTCGGTGAGTTGGATTTCGCCGCCCGCGCCTTTCGGTTGGGTCGCGAGGATATCGAAAATCTCAGGCTGGAGAATGTAGCGTCCGGTAATCGAAAGATTAGACGGCGCATCTTCGCGCTTAGGCTTCTCGACCATGGATGTGATCTGGAAGGTTTTGCCTTCGGTCTTGCCGACGCCGACAACGCCATATTGATGCACGAGTTCCGGCGCCACTTCCTCGACCGCGATGATGTTCGAGGCGGTGTTGAGCGCGCTGTAAGCGTCGATCATCTGCGCGAGGCAGCCGCGTTCGTTCTGCACCAGAACGTCCGGCAAAAGCAGCGCGAACGGCTCATTGCCGACCAGTTCGCGCGCGCACCACACCGCATGGCCTAAGCCGAGCGGCTTTTGCTGCCGGGTGAAGCTGGTCGTGCCGGGTCCGGGCAGGTCGCGTGACAGCGCGTCGAGTTCACCCTTCTTGCCGCGCTCGCTCAGCGTGTCTTCCAGTTCGTATTGAAAATCGAAATGATCCTCGATGACGCCCTTGTTGCGGCCGGTGATGAAAATCAGATGCTCAATGCCTGCCTGCCGCGCTTCATCGACCACGTGCTGGATCAGCGGACGATCGACCACGGTCAGCATTTCCTTCGGCATCGCCTTGGTGGCGGGAAGAAAACGGGTGCCGAGGCCGGCGACGGGGAAAATGGCTTTGCGAATGCGTTTCATTGGTCCAGATGGCGCGAATGGGTGGTTTCGAAGCGAATTTCACAGTAAGAACCATGCGCCCGATTGGCCGTCCATGGAAATCGGAGCGCCCATTAACAGTCCTGCAACCATATCCGTTCCCCATAGAGGACGGGATGCTGCGTGCGTGAGGGGATGATGACGAAGCCGGCGGTTCGCGTTCCATTGGCGCTTGTGTTGCTTGCTTGCGCGCTCGCTGGCTGCGGAACCGGTGACGGCCGCACGATTGCGACGACCCAGAGCACCGGCCGCCAATCCTATGCGCAGGGTTCGCAGGACTGGAGCGGGCGATCCGGTGATTCCGGTCATCCGCAAATGACCGCCGAGGCGATCAATTCCGCCGCGCAGAATTTCAATGCCTGCATTCAGGGGATGTGGCCGGACGCGTCGCGGCGCGGCATCAGCCGCGCGGTGTTCGACGCGCAGACGCGCGAACTCACTCCCGAACTCAGGATCATGGATTTCGTGGATGCGCAGCCGGAATTCACCAAGGCATTCTGGGAGTATCTCGATCTACTGGTGAGCGAGGATCGTGTTGCGCGCGGCAAGGAAATTCTCGCGCAGCATCGCGCGATCTTCGACACGGTGGAAAAAACATACGGCGTCGATCGTAACGTCATCACTGCGATCTGGGGGATCGAGTCCAAATACTCCACCATGATCGGCGAGCGGTACGTTTTGCGCTCGACCGCGACGCTTGCATGTGTCGGCCGCCGGCAGGATTATTTCCGCAACGAATTTCTCGCAACGCTCGAACTTCTGCAGCGCGGCGATGTGACGCCGGACGAACTGAAAGGTTCATGGGCTGGTGCGTTCGGGCCGACGCAATTCATGCCGACGGTCTATAAGCAATACGCCGTCGATTTCGACCACGATGGACGCCGCGATATTGTCGGCTCTGTGCCGGACCTGATTGCGTCGACCGCGAACTATTTCAAGCGCAATGGCTGGGAGACCGGTCAGACCTGGGGCTACGAGGTCGAGGTCCCGAAGAATTTCAATTATCTGCTGGCCGATCGCGGACGGCAGATGACCATTCATGAATGGGAGCGTCTTGGCATCCGCCGCGCCGGCGGCAAGCCGTTCCCGCAGCATGGCGCGCGCGCGTATCTCATGGTGCCGGCCGGTTCGCAGGGGCCGGGCTTTCTCATGCTGCAGAATTTCCGCGTGATCATGCGCTACAACCCGTCCGAGGCTTATGCGCTTGCCATCGGCCATCTTTCCGACCGGCTGCGCGGCGGAGAAGCCTTGCTGCAGGCGTGGCCACGGCACGAGCGCGCGCTGACGATGGCTGAACGCTCCGAGATGCAGCAGCTTCTGGCGAAAAACGGTTTCGATGTGGGTGAGGCGGACGGGCGGTTCGGTTCCAAGACCCGTGCGGCGATCCGCGACTATCAGGCCAAGGCCGGGCTGGTGCCGGACGGATTTGCCTCGACCGTGGTGCTCGCAAAGCTGCGTGGCTCCTGATTAAGCCTCCTTCCACGCCGCGCTCCCGCCACGGTCTGCGGCTATTGACCCGACATGGCCGCCAGGCGCATGTCTTGTGCCTACGCCGCGCCGATCACGGTTAACGACGACATGGCCAAAACCCTTTTGTTTCGCAGGTTTCTCGCCGCTTCGCTGCTGGGTTCCGCAACGCTCGCGGGTGCCCTGAGCGTCGGCGTGATGTTCGCGCCGTCGGCCTATGCCCAGTTTTTCAACGACCGCTATCCGTTCTTCGACCAGCGCAACCGCAGGGGCGGAAGCGGGTGGGGAGAACCGCCGGTCGACGAGCGGCCGGTCGATTATTCGCGCGCGCCGGCTCCCACGCCGCGTAGCCCGGATGCGCCTGCGCCGACTTCGACGATCATGGTTGTCGGCGATTCCACCGCGGACTGGCTCGCCTACGGACTTGAGGACGCGCTTGCCGACACGCCGGAAATCGCGGTCGTGCGCAAGCACAAGTCATTCTCCGGGCTGATCCGCTACGAGACGCGCAGCGAAATCGAATGGCCGCAGGTAGCGCGCGAGCTGCTCGCAGCGACGAAACCGAACATCGTGGTCGCGGTGCTGGGCTTGCAGGATCGTCAGGCGATCCGCGAAAAAATTCCGGCAAAGCAGCCGGGCAAACCCGGCGAGAATGCCGCTGAGAAGAAACCGGACGCAGCCGACACCCGGACAGATGCAGAGCGTGAAGCGGAAAATCCGGTGATCGCAGTGCCGGAGCCTGCGCCGCAAGCATCTAAAGCGGGCGGCGCATACGAATTTCGTAGCGAGAAATGGGAAGAGGCTTACGGCAAGCGCGTCGACGACATGATCGCTGCGCTGAAATCGTCTGGTGCTGCGGTGGTGTGGGTCGGGCTTCCTGCGATCCGCGGCACGCGCTCGACGGCCGAGGCGAGCTACCTGAATGAAATCTATCGCGCGCGCGCGGAGAAGGCCGGCATCTTCTTTGTCGATGTGTGGGATGGCTTCGTTGACGAGCAGGGGCGCTTCATGGCGTCCGGCCCTGACGTCGAAGGTCAGAACCGCAGGCTACGCGCCGGAGACGGCGTGCATTACACGAAAGCTGGCGCGCGCAAGCTCGCGCATTATGTCGAGCGCGAATTGCGCCGCGGCCTGCTCACGCCCGGATCGCTTCCAGCGGTTGCGGCCTTGCCGAACGCTCCTGAAAAAATCGAATCGCAGCAGACGCCTGCGAAGCCGGGTATTCCGGCGGTGCGTCCGCTTGCCGGCCCGGTGCTGTTTCTGAATACGCCGCCGCGCGAATCCTCCGAACTGCTCGGTGGACCGTCGCGCCAACCCAACGACGACAGTGCGTCGAAGCGCATTCTCGTGAAGGGCGAAGCGGTCGAGGTGGCGATGGGCCGCGCCGACGATTTCACCTGGCCGCTGCGCGCACCGAACACCAAGGTCGATCAGCCTTTGCCGCCGACTACGGCGCCTATCGCGAGCATTGCGCCTCCGCAGCAGACCCTGCCGACCGTGCGCGCCGCCGTGCCCGGCGCGCCGGGCCAGACGCGTATTGTTGCGGGACAGCCGGTTCTTTCGGGGCAGATCCAGCCGCAAGCGGGCGGACCGCGCGGCCAGCCGCAAACGCAAGGGTTCTGGCGTTCGGCGCCAGTTTATCGCCGACCGCCGAGCGACGGCTTCTTCGGATTGTTCCGGTAATTCGCCTTCAACGCGGCAGTGTCGACGATCCCATCAGGAACGTGTCGATGGCATTCGCGCATTGGCGGCCTTCGCGGATCGCCCACACCACGAGCGATTGGCCGCGGCGCATGTCGCCCGCCGCGAACACCTTGCCGACCGACGTCTTGTAATCCTCGGTCGAGGCCTTCGCGTTGCCGCGCGGATCAAATGCTATGCCGAGCGACTTGAGCAAGCCTTCCTGTACCGGATGCACGAAGCCCATCGCGAGCAGAACGAGATCGGCCGGAATTTCAAATTCCGTTCCGGCGACCGGCTTGAACTGGCCGTCCACCTTCACGCATTGCAGCTTCTCGACCTTGCCGTTCGCGCCAATGAATTTCTGCGTGAGCACGGCGAATTGCCGCTCCGCGCCTTCCTCGTGACTTGACGAGATACGCAGCTTCACCGGCCAGTTCGGCCAGGTCA
>CAMBBO010000181.1 GCA_945862935.1 Pseudorhodoplanes sinuspersici
TTCACCACAAACGCCTGCCCAAAAATTATCGGCGTAAAATCCAAACACGTCAGCAGTCTGATTGGAGTCATATGCGGTGGCAGACACCACACTAAGTAGCAGCCGAACTATTTTTGAGCTGTCCAGATAAAACGCCTCAACTTCTCGATCCATTTCAGACAGACTCAAGTCGACCGATCGCTCAACTTGGCGATGTGCGAAATGTTCATTCCTGAAAATACGAAGCTTTCTCAATGTCTCAAAGTGCGGACCGTCGTTAGAATATTTGCGGGCTAACTCGCCTATTTGCTTCGCTAGCGATTCCAACTCGTTTCGCATTTGTCGTTCAACTTCAAAGTCTTCAAACTTTGCGGCACGCTCCTTTGCAAGAGTTTTCAGGACTTCCGGCTTCAGTATGAAGCTAGCTATACGACTAATTCTAACGGCTTTTGGAGAAGTATCCCAAAGACGCAGCAGCGCCATTAGCATTTCACGGCGAAGAGAAGTTCGCACAATCTTGAATGCCTGCGCAGCGTAGGAACGACCTACGCGTTCATGCAGCTTCCTATCGTAAGCCGTTGGCTTCCATACTTCGTGGAAAACGATAGCAGTATCCAGTTCTTCCCGCGCTGCTTTCACGGAAGCCTTTAATGAAATAATTTCTGATTCAATAGTCACGGTAAAATTACGCCCCCACACCCTTCCCCTTCAGCGCATTCCCGATCTCATCCAGAATAACGGGATCGTCGATGGTCGCGGGCATATTGAAAGCATCGCCGTCGGCGATCTTCTTCATCGTGCCGCGCAAAATCTTTCCCGAGCGCGTCTTGGGCAAACGCGGCACCGTGATCGCGATCTTGAACGCCGCGACCGGACCAATTTTCTCGCGCACCAGCGCCACGATTTCCTTCTCGATCTCGGATGGCGGACGATTCACGCCCGCTTTGAGCACGATGAAGCCGCACGGCACTTCGCCCTTCAGTTCATCCTTCATGCCTATCACCGCGCACTCGGCGACATCCTTGTGCGACGACAGCACCTCCTCCATCCCGCCGGTCGAAAGGCGATGCCCCGCGACATTGATGATGTCGTCGGTGCGGCCCATCACATAGACGTAGCCGTCATCGTCGATGAAGCCCGCATCCGCGGTCGCGTAATAGCCGGGGAATTGCGTGAGATAGCTTTCCTTGAAGCGATCGTCCTGCATCCACAGCGTCGGAAAATTCGACGGCGGCAGCGGCAGCTTCACAGCAATCGAGCCGGTCTTGTTCGCGGGCAATTTCTTGCCGCCTTCATCGAGAACGTGGATTTCATAGCCCGGCATCGGCACGGTCGCCGAACCATGCTTCACCGGCAGCAAGCCCAAGCCCACCGGATTGCCCGCGATGCACCAGCCGGTTTCGGTCTGCCACCAGTGATCGACAATCGGCACTTTCAGCGTGTCTTCCGCCCATTTCACCGTGTCGGGATCGGCGCGCTCGCCCGCGAGAAACAGCGTGCGGAATTTCGACATGTCGTATTTGGCGAGAAACTTCGCGTTCGGGTCTTCCTTCTTGATCGCGCGAAAGGCTGTGGGTGCCGTAAACATCGCGACCGCGCCGTGTTCCGAAATGACGCGCCAGAACGCGCCCGGATCGGGCGTGCCGACCGGCTTTCCTTCGTAGAGGATCGTGGTGCAGCCGTGAAACAGCGGTGCATAGACAATGTAAGAATGCCCGACCACCCAGCCGACATCGGACGCCGACCACCACACTTCTCCCGGCTCGATGCCGTAGAGATTTTTCATGGACCATTTCAGCGCGACGAGATGGCCTCCGTTGTCGCGCACGACGCCTTTCGGGATTCCGGTCGTGCCCGACGTGTAGAGAATGTAGAGCGGATCGGTGCTGAGCACCGGCACGCAATCGGCGGATTTTTTCGCGACAATCGCCTTCTCGCGCAACGCCGCCCAGTCGTGATCGCGGCCCGGCGTCAATTCGCATTGCTCCTGCGGGCGCTGCAAAATGAGGACATGCGGCGGCTTGAATTTTGAGAGTTCAATCGCCTGATCGAGCAGCGGCTTATATTTCACCACGCGGCCCGGTTCGATGCCGCAACTCGCGGAAAGAATGAGTTTGGGTTTCGCATCGTCGATGCGCGTCGCGAGCTCCTTTGCCGCGAACCCGCCAAACACCACGGAATGGATGGCGCCGATGCGCGCGCAGGCGAGCATCCCGATCAAGGCTTCGGGCACCATCGGCATATAAAGAATGACGCGGTCGCCCTTGGCCACGCCGAGATCGCCGAGCATCGCAGCAAGCGTACTCACTTCCGTGAGAAGCTCGCTGTAACTCAGCTTGCGCTGTGAATTCGTGATCGGAGAATCATAGATCACCGCGGTCTGCGCGCCGCGTCCGGCCTTCACATGGCGATCGACCGCGTTCCAGCATGTGTTGACCACGCCGCCGGTGAACCAGCGCCCGTACACGCCCGCGTCCTTGTCGAACACTTTCTTCGGCTGTTCGATCCAGTCGATCTCGCACGCAGCCTCGCCCCAGAAGCCTTCGGGGTCACGCTGCCAGCGCGCGTAGGTATCGTGATAGCGGCTTGCACGCGCGTCCATCGTTTCCTCCCGCTCCTTTCCGGAGCTTCGCCGCAATTCTCGCGTTGCGGTGCGCTTTTGCAAGCGTCCCGCGCATGGCTCGGATCGGAAAATAGGTCTGGCGGCGCGGCTGCGACTAAGGTTTGATCCCGCGCGAATTTGCCTCACCTGCCGGATTGTCCATGCATCCCGTCATCACCGAGCCGATGTTCTATGTCTTTGCCGTGCCCGCGGTGATCCTGCTCGGGCTGTCCAAGGGCGGCTTCCAGGGCCTTGGGACCGCGACGACGCCGATGCTCGCGCTCTACATGCCGCCGCTCGAAGCGGCCGCGCTCATTCTCCCGGTGCTGATGACGCAGGATGCGATTGCCGTGTGGTGGTATCGCCACGATTGGGACGCATGGAATCTGAAAGTGATGCTGCCCGGCGCGATTGTCGGCATGTGCCTCGCCTGGGCGCTCGCGGCACAGATCACCGAAGATCATATCCGGCTGATCGTCGGCATCATCGGCGTGGTGTTCTGCATTCACGCTTTCTCCCGGCGCGGCGTGGTCGAGCCGAAAAAACCGAAGGCGGCGAGCGGTGTTTTCTGGGGCGGAATGTCGGGCTTCACATCGTTCATGTCGCAGGCCGGCGGCCCGCCGTTTCAGGTCCACATCCTGCCGCAGCGCATGGACAAGCTGATCCTCGTCGGCACATCGACGATGTTTTTCGCGGTGGTCAACGCGTTCAAGATTGTCCCCTATTTCGCGCTCGGGCAATTCTCGGCGAAGAATTTCACCACTTCGCTCCTGCTTTTGCCGGTCGCGATCATTTCGAATTTTGCCGGAATCTGGCTGGTGCAGAAGACGCCCACGGGGATCTTCTACAAGATCGCCTATGTGCTGGTGTTCCTGATCTCGCTCGCGCTGCTATGGCGCGCCTCGAGGGCGATCTTGTAGGGCGTATTGCAGCGCAACGATTGTTGCGCGCGGCCCGCTCCGTTCGCTAGGTTCGTTCCCAATAAGGGGAAACGGCCAATGGCGAAAACGCCTTACGATACCGATCTCGACCGCAATCCGGCGAATTTCCAGCCGCTAACGCCGCTCACCTTCTTGCAGCGCGCCGCGGAAACATTTCCGGACCGCGCCGCCATCATTCACGGAAAGCTCAGGCGCAATTACCGCGAATTCTACGCGCGGGCGCGCAAGCTTGCGTCGGCTCTGTCGAAGCACGGCATCAAGCGCGGCGATACGGTGTCCGTTGTGCTCGCGAATACGCCCGCGATGCTTGAGGCGCATTACGGCGTGCCGATGTGCGGCGCGGTGCTCAACACAATCAATACGCGCCTCGATGCGGCGGTGAATGCCTTCACCCTCGATCATGCGGAATCGAAGGTTCTGATTGTCGACCGCGAATTTTCCAAAGTGATGAAAGCGGCACTCGCGGCCTGCAAAGCGAAGCCACTCATCATCGACTATGACGATCCGGAGTATGCGGGCAGCGGCGAACGCCTCGGCACGATCGAATACGAGGACTTCATCAAGGACGGCGATCCCGACTTCGCATGGACCATGCCGAACGACGAATGGGACGCGATCTCGCTAAACTACACATCAGGTACGACCGGCGATCCGAAAGGCGTCGTCTATCATCATCGCGGCGCGTCGCTGCTGGCCGTCGGCAACGTCGTGACATGCGGCATGGGCAAGCATCCAGTTTATATGTGGACGCTGCCGATGTTCCACTGCAACGGCTGGTGCTTCCCGTGGTCCATCTCCGTCGTCACCGGAACCCATGTGTGCCTGCGCGCTGTGCGGGCCGCCGCGATGTACGACCTGATCGCCACGCACAAGGTGACACATCTTTGCGGGGCGCCGATTGTGATGGCGACCTTGCTCAACGCGCCCGCCGAGGAAAAGAAGCCGCTTCCGCATGTCGTTGAATTTTTCACCGCCGCAGCGCCGCCGCCGGAAGTCGTCCTCGCGGGGATGAAGGACGCGGGCTTCAACGTCACGCATCTCTATGGGCTAACGGAATGCTACGGCCCTGCGGTCGTGAACGACTGGAATGGCGACTGGGACACGCTCCCGCTCGCGCAACAGGCCGCGAAGAAAGCACGACAGGGCGTGCGCTACGGCGCGCTTGAAGCCCTCGACGTGATGGATCCGGAAACGATGCAGCCCGTTCCGGGTGATGGCAAGACGCTTGGCGAAGTGATGATGCGCGGCAACGTGGTGATGAAGGGCTATCTGAAAAACCGCGCAGCAAGCGATAAGGCATTCGCGGGCGGCTGGTTTCACACCGGCGATCTCGGCGTGATGCACCCGGACGGTTACATCCAGCTTAAGGATCGCTCCAAGGACATCATCATTTCCGGCGGCGAGAATATCTCATCCATCGAAGTAGAAGATGCGCTCTACAAGCATCCTGCGGTGCTGGCCGCAGCCGTGGTCGCAAAACCCGACGACAAGTGGGGCGAGACGCCCTGCGCCTTCGTCGAACTGAAACCCGGCAAGAGCGCGACGACGGACGAACTGATCCAATGGTGCAAGTCGAACCTCGCGGGATTCAAATGTCCTCGCACCATCGTCTTTGCCGAATTGCCGAAAACGAGCACCGGCAAGATTCAGAAATTCAAGCTGCGTGAGATGGCAAAAGAAGTCTGAGCGCGCTTATGCGCGCCGCGCCAGAATGATTGCAGCGATACCGCCCAAAGCGGTCACAAGGCCGATGTAAATCCAGCGGCTCTCGTTGACCATGAAGCTCGATCGCGGATACGGGAAAATTCCGGCTCCCTGCGCGGCCCAAACGAGGCCTGAGAGAACCGCAACAACACCCGCGATCATCACTATCGTTTTCATCTGGAACCTATTTCTTGGCGGGTGCATCCGCTGGTTTCGATTTTTTCAGTTCGGCGAGTTCAGTCTGCGCCCTGTCCAGCGCAAGCTTGAGTGCCGCGAGATCGGCTTTCAATCCCGCAATATCTCTGGCGGCAGCGGCTTCGACCGCTTGCGCGCGCCGCGTTTCTTTCGTCAGCAATTCGTGGAGAAAGCTCGCATTCGATTGCAGGCAGCCCGTGCGGCGCGCCATATCCTTTTCAGCGGTGCAGGTTTCAAAGCCGCGAATATCCTGCCCGGGCGCGGTCTTCTGAAATGACAGAAGGAACAGCGCAATGAAAAGCGCGCGCGTTCCTAATTTCTTCCGGTAGGTCATATCCATAAAACTTTATCGATCCCGTTTGCGCCGTGCTTACCGTAACGCACGCGCGATTGAACGTTAGCGCGGTCCGATTGCTTGCCTTCCTGACAACAACTCATGGAGGAAGTCGTGGACAAGCATCATCAGAAGTCCCGCTTGCGGGCAATCCTTTTCGTTCTCGCGATGTCGTCGAGCAGTGCGGCATTGATGTCGTTGCAACCGGCGCAAGCCGCGGGCCGTGGTGGCGGGCTTGGCGGCGTCGTAGGCGGCGTCGTGGGCGGCGTCGGTGGAGCAGTTGGCGGCGCGGGTGGAGGCATCGGCGGCGGCGGGATTGGTGGTGGCGGTGGCGCACTGGGCGGCGTGCTCGGCACCAATATCGGCGGCTACATGATCAACGGCCTCCCCGTGACGCGCGGCGGGCGATTCAATCCGAATTCCAATGCAGGATTTTTCTCCGGCGGCGCATTCGACAATACTGAGGGAACGGCGCGCAACAATTCGCGCTCCGCGAGCGAGCGCCTGAACGTGCATGGAAAAAATCTTCGCAACAAAATTGAGCGCGTAGGAATCGCCAAGGATTCCAACGGCAATGCTGCGAGCATAACCGAAACAGCTTCACAGCGAACCAAATCGCGCGCGCCGATCGTTCGTCAGCAAGTTAAAAATGCGGTAAACCCGACGGAAGGCGTCAAGACCAGCGGCCTG
>CAMBBO010000182.1 GCA_945862935.1 Pseudorhodoplanes sinuspersici
TTAGCCAAGAACAAAACGGAACGCCGTAAGGCCGTTTACAGTACCGTTTACAGTTTTGTTCCCGCTTCGAGCTTTTCGAGCTTCATGATCGCAATCTCGGCGAGCTGCACGTCCCGGCCGAGGTAGTGAGCATCGAGGATTGCTTCGACGTCACGCAAGCTGTGGCCGGTGAACGTCGCTATCTGGGGAACGGTGGCATCGGCCAGCGCGAGCCGAACAACCGCCGAGCCGCGCAAGTCGTGGAACGTCAGCCCCCGAATGCCCGCCTTCGTACAAGTCTTTTTCCACGACGCCCGAAAACCGTCTGCCGTCCATGGCTTTCCGCTGGAATTCGTCAACACGAGTGTCGAAGTGCGCATCGTCCGATCGAGGAGCTGCCGCAGCGGTTGGCCCACGGGGACAACAACCCTGCGGCCGGTTTTCGACTGCTGCAGCCGAATGAGCGAACCGTCGTAAGCCGACCAGGGCAACCGCAGCAGATCGCCTTGGCGCTGCCCCGTCCAAAGAGCCAGCATCATGGCCAGACCGAGTTCGGGCCGCGCGCATTGCAGGAACTGGGCTACGTGCTCGTCACGCCAGATTTTATTAGTGCGGTCGGCACGGTAAAGTCGGCCGCCGCCCTCGCATGGGTTGGTGCCAATCATGCCGCGGTCTTTGCCGAAAGAAAGAATTCGGGCGAGCGTCGTCCAAGCATAGTCGGCCTTGCGGGGTGTTGCCGCCATGGTATCGCGCCAAGCTTTGAATTCGCCCCTCATGCGGCGATCGTCGAGGGCAGCAAGAGGCAGATCGCCGAATTCGACCTCGATCAAGTTGATGTAAGCTCTGTAGGCCTTGATCGTCGACAGGGCGAGGCGTGTGAATTCGGCAGATAGTTTGTACTGCGCGATCACGGTCATGAGGGTGCCCGTTTTTGGCCGACGCAATGAAGCGTGAGCTTCATGGAATTGCGTGACAAACTCAGGGGTGCCTGGTGCCGCCGTCAATGCAGGGCCGCCACGCCAAGCGTAACGGTGAATTCGGACGTTGCCATTTGCGAGGCGCCGGCGGACAGTGTGAATGCCTTTAAGAAGAACGCGCATTGTGAACCGCCTTCCATTGATCGAACTCGTTCTTTTCGACATTAGAATCGATTTGGCTAAGCCGGTCGAGCGCGGCATCGATCGCGACAATGTCCCAACGATTCGTTCCCAGGATGGGGGCGGGAAGTCGGCCAGCGCGAACCCAAGAGCTGAAGCCCTGTTCTGACAGACTGCAGTATTTTGCCGCTGCAGTGCGCGTGAGAAGTCGAGGCCCTGCAGCGTGCTTGGTATTTTGTTTTTTCATTGCGGTACTCCAAACTGTTTACCGCAAGCCATTTACAAGCATTTTTTTTGGACCAGTTCGACACGGCCTTGCGCCGTGTCGATCGTTGTTGGAGGCAGCTATGCGCTCAGTTTCGACAGGTCGATCTGCAGGCAGCGATGACGTTTGCCGCCGGACCATTTCGGTTGCTGTTCGGCCCATTTGATCCCCCTCGCGCCGATTTTGGGTTCGGGCCGACCGGGGAGGGCGCCGATCTTGGCGAGATGATTCACCAAAGCGAACAACACCCGATGATCGGGAAACCAACGGTAAAGCGCTTGCACGCTGATCGTGACGAGAGGGCGCTTACCGTCCTTCGTCCGATAACCGTCGGCCTGTTCCGGATTGCTCGGGAGCGGGACCCCGTTTTTGAGGGAAACGATGTTCTCGCTTGCGACGTTCTTTGCGAGGGTCTTCAGGCCCCGCTTGATCAGATCATCTTCGGTTGTGATCTGTCCCTTGGCGGCGCGAAAGCAACGCTTCAGGCTCTTCAGTACGTCTTCTTCGGTCCAAGGAAGTACGCCGGTATGCACGCCCAGCACACCCCCTACGTAGATGATGGCGAAAGCGTTTGCCAAGTGCAGCACGAGCGCAGAATCCGAATCCTTTGACACGATCTCGACGAATTCGGCCTGCAGATCTGCGACAACCTTTGCGATCCGCCGGTGGTACGTGAGCTTGTGAATGTACTCGTGGAAAGCGACCCCATGGTTTTCTTCACAGGCTTTCCGAATCCGCTTGCACGTTCTCATCAGCCAATCCGCGCGGTTGCCGCCCATGGGCACCTGCTTCACGTAGTCGAAGATGTCAGGGGAGTTCTTGCTCAGCGCTGGCAGATCGATCCAACGCACCATCTCGCCTTCGTCCCGCGTTTCGCCGGACTTGGCAGCGATCGCGTCAGAGCTATGCTCGCTATTGCCGATAGCAATGCAGCGCCATGACTCCGGAGCGGCTCGGCCACACGCCAAGCTGGAGTATTGCGTTCCGCGTCCCTCTGCCAACCCGTAAGACATGACGCGGAGGATCTCACGAAGATCCGCATTCCCGCCCCGCACGGCGCCGAATTCATTCAAGAGAAGCGCCATGTCGTTGAACGATGCTGGCAGTTCGGCGAGGGCGGTCGCCGTCGCCCTAAAGTTTGGCAGGGACAATTCGTCACGGAAACCGATGACCGAACCAGCGCTGACCAGCAGAGTGCTTTTGCCGGCCTTGGACGGACCGTACATCATCAGGCCGAACGGATGCATGCCGGCCGGTTTCAGCAAGGGGCCTGCGAACGTCGCGGAGATGGCACAGACCATTCGGCTCGACTGCAAGGCAGGACGCGCGACTTCGTTTTGCCAAGCCTTGAGGGAGCCCTCGTTACGCATCCTAGCGGACGGCGAGTTCGGGTCCGGTTGGGCCGCACAGAGTTCGACCGGCTCGTCGCGCTGGTCGATCGCCCAGTTGGTGCTGGCGAATGCTTCCGTACCATCGCCGAACCATCCGGGCTGGGCAGGGATGATGTATTGAGGCGCGGTTGGCAGGGAAGCGTCAAGCTCCTGCCAAGCGGCGCCGTCCACGTCCGGGTCGCCGGAGAAATAGGCACCCTTGTCTTCCAGAATGCTTTGCAACCGACGGCGGCTCTTCAGGAGGGACGGACTCGCCGTGATGTCGCGGTGCGAACCGGCGTTGTCGGTGAAGCGGATCTTAACGGAGAAATCGCCGGTACGGGCGTTTTCCAAACGGGCGGTGACCTGGAATGAAGGTTTCAACTCAGATTGACTCAACATGTTAGTTTCCTTGGTGAAGCCGAGCGCGGCTCGGCGAACGCAATTCATTTACAAGACCCGATTTCGCCCGGTGCCATTCGCTGTTCCGACGGCCATCACGGTTGGTGGCCTGTACACACTGTTGAATCGATGGCGTGACGCGCCGCACGAGAATCGAGCCCAACCCGTCGGAAAATTGCAAGGGTTTGGCTTGCCGTGCCATGACGGCTGAGATGGTGCGCTTTGCACGCCGCTCGGCTCACGTGGACAACGCGGGCTCTCATCCGTTCGCGCGTGTGCAGGGTGTGCAGACTTCTGTCGAAGTTGATTGGAACGGGCGCGCCGGAGAGCTCGTAATCGCCGCACAACTTGCACACCCTTCTGGGGCCTTGCTGCCGCGCCCGTTCATCGCGTCACGGGATTGCCTGCTAGCTCTGTCGTTCGAGCGCTTAACTTGCAAAGGCGTGTGCAGAATGTGCGGGGGCTTGCATATCTGGCGCAGGAAAAATCCGCGCTCTTTGTAAGCACACTCCAAGCCTTCAATTACGCATTTCCAACGCTAAACAGGCCCGTTGAAGCCCTAACTCGTCGTTCCAGAGAAGATTGAGGACCGCTGTAAAGAGCATCCATCAACATCTGATGGAGCGTTGTATGTGGCTATTCCAGGAATCCGGTTTTCGAAGACGTGAGGTAAATGCGGAATATCGATTGCGGGAAGCGTTTGAAACCGCTCGCAACAGGAACAAGATAAAAAGACGGTATCGCGAATTGATCGAGCCGAACCAAAGCATGTTCTTGCATGCTGCCAGCCCTCGATCTCGAATACGGTTTTTTCGTTCGTTCTGTCAGGAGTTCTGCGAACACTTTGATCTGCATCCGCACAATCGCTATCCGGATCAACCTTTGTTCCTGATCACCATCGTCGATGTAGAATGCTGTGTGAGCGTGGATGATAGCGAGATCGATATTGATAGAATTCGCCAGCGACTGCGTTTCCGGATGCCTGGTATTTCATTCGTTGGGTGTATTGAGCCGGGTCTGTATGCGAACAAGGCAACCGGGTCTTATGGTGCAGGCAAATCCGCTGTGTCCTGGCACTTTCATGGAATCGCGTGGGGCCTTTCGAAAAGTGAAATGCGTCGTCGTATAGACGCTCTGGAGAAGCGTGGCCGATATTTGCCCATCGCGGACGGCCTGGCGGGCGTGCATTCCAAGCCGATTCATCCAAGCGAATTTGCTCGGACGCTCGGCTACCCGTTTAAGAGCCCTCGGAATGAATATCGTCTGCGCAAGATCCTAAGCTCAGCAGATGAGCAACCGCAATTTCAGCAATTTGTGAGCACCTTGCGGAAGGGAAATCAGCTCAACCTCTTCAATCAATGCAAGGCCCTGTATTTGGACGATCTGCTTTTGGCGAGCGGTGAGGGAGTCGGTATTCTGGCGAAGACAATGAAAACTGCGCTCGCCGAATTTCGCCGTCGTTCCGCAAAGCCGATTTCACGCGGCCGGAAACGCTGCAGTTGAGGCCGCAACAGGGGGCATTGCGGCTCGGGCGGTGATTTCCGGTTTCGCTAATTTTGCTCTGACACAAGAAAGCGCTTTTTCAGACGGAGCAGCTGCGTCAACTTTCGCCGCGCGGCTCAGGCGGCGCTTAGGATGAAAACCGCCTAAATCCGATTGCGGGCAACAAGTACGAGTCCGAAAAGCCGATCTTGTAAATATCCATAGTAACGAACGGAAGAAGCCGTTCGTAGTACGATGGAGTTTAAGATGTTGCTCGATAGTGCGGCCCATGAAATGGCAATGTGGATTGATAAAGAAATTTGCCGAGACCACCCGAACCTGAACGTACTGGAGCCATGTCGTGTGGTCGAAATTCTACGCTTCCTGGGCCGCAAGAAAGCCGTTTGGATAACGCGAGATGATCGCGGGCATCGCGTTTGGGCGATCACCGACGGTATGGCCCGGCAAATCGGCGTTTCCGACCTCCGGTTGCCAATTCGGTCTGTGGATTTGGAAATAGCCGGAAATGGCTCCCGGCGCAATCTCGCGGCCGTGGTCCGGGTTTTGAAAAAAGAATTCGAATCGCCAGAACGGTTCGATGAGTGTGTGGCCTTTGCTCAGCAGACGTTCACAGCGATCCGGATTGTGTTGAACCAAATCCGGTGACCCGCTGCCAAGGCACGCGCCCAAGCAGCAAAGGTGCGCGTGCCGCAGCGGCTCCGCTCTCGGATGAACACTCGATAGATTTTGCTGCAATCGACGTGAGTGATCCGAGCACGCTCATCCGAGCGACGCCGCACCACGATCAACTTTGTAAATAGCATCAAGAAGTGAAGCGGATCGGCAATGTTGGTGCCCAACGACTTTTGCATGTTTGTTTGAGGGGTCCGACCGTGGATCTCACCTTGTAAAATCATCGGCGCTCGTTGTGAGCGCATTTGGAGAGTAAAAATGACTAAGAAGAAAAAAGCAAAACCGGAGACAAAGAAAACAGCTGAATATCCGGAGAGCTGTAACAAGCGTTTCGTGTTCGACCAATTTATGGAGTTCGACGTGGATGCGACGATCAGCGATTATGAACAGGTATGTCAGGCGTTCGAGAATGTTCGCAAAGAAGTTACCTCGTTGGTCGGGCAGGCGTATATAAAACTCGGTAGGAGCAAAAGCAGTCGTCCACTTGCACGCTTCTGCCGGCGGATCTGGAAACTGGAAAAGGAATTTAAAGAGTTTCAGAGAAGTGCAGCAGTGATGGCAATGCAAGAAAATGTCGCTTGGTTTTTCTACGGACGAGAAGCCGTTCAATTTATTGCGGGGGAACTGGCTACGGTCGGATGTCAGGTTTCGGAGATATTAGGACGTTCGGAACCGGCGGCCTGCAAACGCCTAAAACCAAAAGCGCTTACCCAAATCGCATGCCAAAGTGTCGGGACTTCTCCGTGAAGCAGGTCAAAACCAGAAGCTGAACACTGGATAGATTTCACGACTTTTGTGATGGGTGGCCGTCGCCGTCGGCAACGCCGGCGCCGTGATGCGAAAGCTGGAAGGAAGTTTTTCATATAGGATAAAACCTATAATTGATCCGCATTACTATAGGATAAATCCTATTGATTTGGTAACGAATTATAGGATATATCCTATATATGAAAGATGCCATTCTCCACTTAGACCAGCGTTTTGAGGCTTTGCGGCCTTTTGTGAGAAAGGCCCACCGTCCACCGAAAGGGTGGCTGCGGGCGATCCGCGATGCGTTGGGTATGACGACCACCCAATTCGCCAAACGTCTTCAGATATCCCAGCCTTCAGCGTTCG
>CAMBBO010000183.1 GCA_945862935.1 Pseudorhodoplanes sinuspersici
ATTCGGGTCGATTCTTCAGCGGGTGAGATAACCCGCGTCGCGGAACCAGCGGATCGCGTCTTCCAGACCTTGCGCGAATGGCCGCGCCTTGATGCCCAGTTCGCGCTCGGCTTTTTCAGTGCGGAAAAACATGCGGTATCTCGACATTCGAAGTCCGTCCATGGTTACGAACGGCTCTTTTCCGGTGAATTTCGCAATCTGTTCGGCGCCGAAAGCGAGCGGCATCAAAGGTCCGCGCGGCAATTTGATGCGCGGAGCTTTTCTTCCGACGATGCGCGCGATTTCTCCAAGCATATCAGCGAAGGAGACATTTTCCCCGCCAAGAATATAGCGTTCTCCGGTCTTTCCCTTCTTCAGTGCTGCTAGATGTCCGTCCGCGACGTCATCCACATGCACGAGATTGAGACCAGTATCGACAAAAGCGGGAATGCGTCCGCGCGCGGCTTCGACAATGATACGCCCGGTCGGTGTCGGCTTCACGTCCGAAGGTCCAATCGGCGTTGAAGGGTTTACGATCACCGCCGGAAGCCCTTGCTCGGCAATCATTTTTTCGACCAGCCGTTCAGCAATCACTTTTGATCGCTTGTAGGTGCCGATGGCATTCTGCTCCAGAAGCGGCACGGTTTCGTCGACCGGATCGCCGCCCTTGGTCAGCGCAAGCGTCGCCACGCTCGATGTGTAGACGATGCGTTCCACGCCCGCTTCTTTCGCCTTCTCCATGATGTTCTGTGTGCCGAACAGGTTATTCCGCAGAATCTCATTCGGGTCTTTCGCCCACAGACGATAGTCCGCAGCGACGTGAAAGACGTAGCGGACATCCTTCATCGCGCGCGCGACGGAGGCTGCGTCCAGCAAGTCGCCCTCAGCGAATTCCAGAGGCACGCCAGCCAGATGCGCGCGCGGGCTTGTGGAGCGAACGAGCGCGCGCACGGAATAGCCTGCGGTAGCGAGCTTGCGGGCGACGGCGGAGCCGACAAAGCCCGAGGCGCCGGTGACGAGTACCTTGTCCGAATTGCTCATGGGGTCCTGAAGGTGCGGCAAGGCGTTGCAATATCGGGGTATTTGAGTAATTCCAAGGCCGCAATTCTACAGGTTCGGACAGGCCCCGGAATGCGCCGTCTTCGAGGCTGAAACCGCCGCTACAATCGCCACATTTCCTGCGTCCCAAGGGCCTGCGAAGGACTGGATTAGAGCTTGATGATGCTGACCTTTTTGGCCTGCCTCGCATTGGCGGTCTGGATTTACCTGCTCACTGCGCGCGGGCAATTCTGGCGTGCGCTGGAACGGGACGATTTGGGGGAGCCGCAGCCGCCAGCGCTATGGCCGCAGGTCACGGCGGTGATTCCGGCGCGCGACGAAGAAGAGACGATCGGAAAGACGGTGAGTTCGCTTTTACGCCAGCGATATCTTGGCGAATTGCGGATTGTTCTGGTCGACGACAATAGCGGCGATCGCACCGCCGAACTCGCAAGAAAAGCGGCCGAAGAATTCGGTTCGGCTGGAAGACTGACAATTCTTCGCGGGCAGCCATTGCCGCGCGGCTGGACCGGAAAGCTGTTCGCGGTGAAGCAGGGCATCGAAGAAGCGCAGAAGAACGCAGAGCAACCCGGCTATCTTCTTCTGACCGATGCCGACATCGTCTATTCGAATGAAGAAGCGGTTGCGCGTCTGGTCGCGCGCGCGGAAGCAGGCGGTCTTGTGCTCACATCGCTGATGGTGAAATTGCGGTGCGAAAGCACCGCCGAGAAGCTGCTTATTCCGGCCTTCGTCTTCTTCTTCCAGCTTCTTTATCCGTTTCTTTGGGTTAATCGGCGAAGCGATTCTACTGCCGCGGCCGCCGGCGGCTGCATGCTCATTCGTCCGGACGCCTTGCGCAAAGCCGGCGGGATCGAGGCGATCAAAAGCGCGCTGATCGACGATTGCGCGCTCGGTGCAAAGTTGAAAGAGCAGGGCCCGGTCTGGCTTGGGCTTACCGACCGCGTTCACTCGATCCGGCCTTATCCGGATTTTTCCGACATCCGCAAAATGGTCGCGCGCTCGGCGTATTCACAGCTTCACTATTCGCCGCTGCTGCTCGCAGGCACCACGCTCGGAATGATCCTGACTTACTTGACCGGACCTTTGCTCGCATTGTTCGGTCATGGCCTGCCGCAAATCATCGGAATCGCCGTCTGGGCGCTGATGGCCTTGTCGTTCCAGCCGATCTTGCGGCTTTATCGCCTCAATCCGCTCTGGGGCGTGGCGCTTCCGGTCATCGGGCTGATCTACATGGCATTCACCCTCGACTCCGCGTATCAGCACATTCGCGGCCGGGGCGGCGTCTGGAAAGGGCGAGTCCAGGCCGATGCTTCAAAGGTCTGAGATGAATCAAGCGGCCGATTTCCGCTCGGGGAAAACCCACCGGGACGAAAATTTCCCGGTAGCGTCGCTGCTGTTCCGCCCGGAGCATCGCGCGCCGATCGTGTGCTTTTACGAATTTGTCCGCACCGCCGACGATATTTCGGATCATCCGACCTTGAGCGACGACGCAAAAATGTCCTCGCTCGACCGGCTGGAAAAGAGTCTTCTCGGCAAGAGCGACGCCGACGCTGAAGGCGTGGCGCTGCGAAAAGTTTTATCCGAGCGCGGGATGCCGACGCGTCACGCGCAGGATCTTCTGACGGCCTTCCGCATGGATGTCACCAAGCGCCGCTATCGCGATTGGGACGACCTCATTCACTATTGCTCTTTCTCGGCGATGCCGGTCGGCCGCTACGTTCTCGACGTGCATGGCGAAAGCCGCGACACATGGCCTGCCTCCGATGCGATTTGCGCGGTGTTGCAGATCATCAATCACCTGCAGGATTGCCAGAAGGATTATCGCAGCCTCGACCGCGTCTATATTCCGCAGGATGCGCTTGCCGCTGCGGGAACGAGTGTTACGGCGCTCGACGCCAGCAAATCCTCGCCGGAATTGCTTGCCTGCCTGCAAGGCCTTGCAAGGCGCACCGAAACCTATCTGCGCGAAGGCGATCCGCTGCCCGGTCTTATCAAGAACACGCGCGCGGCGTTGTGGGTGACTATCGTGCAGGAATTGGCGCAACGGCTGGTAAAAATCCTGCAGCAGCGCGATCCCCTGAGCGAGAATGTGCATTTCGGCAAACCGGCGTTTGCGGGTGTTGCATTAATCGGCCTCCTCAAAGGCGGTGCGCGGCGCCTGTCGGGGCGGTCAACCTCATTGCAGGGTGTCTGATCGTGGCGCTCGCAGAACAACAGCATGACGACGCGGAAACGCGCGCCGCGGGTTCTTCCTTCTACGTCGCGATGCGAATCCTGCCGCGCGCGCAACGGCAGGCGATGTTTGAAATCTATTCGTTCTGCCGCGAGGTCGATGACATTGCCGACGATCCGGGCGAGCGGAGCGGCCGGCGTGAACGCCTGCAGGCGTGGCGCAAGGACATCGACGCACTCTATGCAGGCACGCCGCCGCGCCATTTGCACGGCCTTGCCGAGGCGGTGCAGCAGTTCGGCATGCGCAAGGACGATTTTCTTGGCGTCATCGACGGCATGGAGATGGATGTCACAGGCGACATCCGTGCGCCGGATGACGCGACCCTCGATCTTTACTGCGACCGGGTTGCGAGTGCGGTCGGGCGGCTTTCGGTCAAGGTGTTCGGCATGAATGAAAGCGACGGGCTTTCGCTCGCGCATCATCTTGGCCGCGCGCTGCAGCTTTCCAATATCCTCCGCGACATCGACGAGGATGCCTCCATCGGGCGGCTGTATCTTTCACGCGACGTGCTGAAATCGGCCGGGATCGAAACATCAGATCCAGATCAGGCGATCAACCATCCCGCCATTGGCAAAGCCTGTGCGCTAATCGCTGTGCGTGCGCGTGAGCATTTCCGGCAGGCGAACGCGATCATGGACCGCACGCCGCGCGCTGCCGTTCGTGCGCCCCGCATCATGGGCGAAGCCTACAAATCCATCCTGGATGCGCTGGAAGCGCGCGGCTTTACCGCGCCGCGCGAGAAGGTGAAGCTGAGCAAGCCTTACCTTCTCTGGATCCTCGCCCGCTACGCGATCGTGTGATGGGACGCACAATTCACGTCATAGGCGCTGGCCTGTCCGGTCTCGCCGCTGCGATCCGGCTTGCGGAGAAAGGCGAGCGCGTCGTCGTTCATGAAGCGACCGCGCAGGCGGGCGGACGGTGCCGCTCGTTCTACGACCACACGCTCGGCATGACCATCGACAACGGCAATCATCTGCTGCTGTCGGGCAATCATGCCGCGCTTGCGTTTCTGGACACGGTTGGGGCGAAGGATCGACTGATCGGGCCCGACAACGCTGAATTTCTATTCTTCGACTATGCGTCGAAGCAGAAGTGGACACTGCGGATCAACAACGGACGTTTCCCATCCTGGGTGTTCGATCCCGACGCGCGCGTGCCGGACACGATGCCATTCGATTATCTGAAGCTTGTCCCGCTTCTCTGGGCCTCGAAGAGCAAGACGGTGAGGCAGGCGATCGGTTGCAAGGGGATGCTGTTCAAGCGGCTGGTCGAACCTTTGCTCGTCGCCGCGCTGAATGTCGGTGCGGAAGAAGGGTCGGCGAAACTCGCAAGCACGATCATTCGCGAGACGTTGCTCACGGGCGGCGAGGCTTGCCGTCCGCTGGTTGCGCGCGATGGCCTGACCGCGGCGTTTATCGATCCGGCACTTGAATTTCTGCGCGCGCGCGGCGCAGATATCCGTTTCGAACATCAATTACACGCGTTGCGGTTTGCGGGAGACGCGGTCGCGGGGCTGCAATTCGCCGAAGGCGATGTGGCTCTCGACGAACGCGATCAGGTAGTACTCGCCGTGCCGTTCTGGATTGCAGCGTCCTTGGAACCGAAAATTTCTGCGCCGACGCAGACGCGCGCAATCGTGAACGGTCATTTTCGCATGGTGCCGCCCGCGGGGCTGCCGCCGGTGATGGGCCTCGTCAACGCGACCACCGAGTGGATATTCGTTTACCCGGACCGCATTTCGATCACGATCAGCAACGCGGACAGGTTTGTTTCGTTGCCGCGCGACAAGCTCGCGCAGGAAATCTGGACCGAGATTCAGGCCGCGACCGGCATTGCGGTCCCGATGCCTGCATGGCAAATCGTGCGCGAACGGCGTGCGACTTTTGCTTCGACCCCCGAGGAAGATGCCAAGCGCCCCGGCGCGCGCACGCAATGGGACAATCTCGTTCTCGCGGGCGACTGGACCGACACGGGCCTGCCGGCGACGATCGAAGGTTCGATCCGCTCGGGGTTCACGGCCGCGCAAACGATTTAACAACAGACGACGTTTCGAATGACCGATGCTGCCAACATGATGTCCGCCGCCAATCCGCTCACTATGGGTGCGCTGGAAAAGCGCATCGGGCTAGCGACTAAATCGTTGCTCGATTTGCAGAAGCCGGACGGGCATTGGGTATTCGAACTCGAAGCCGATGCGACGATTCCTGCCGAATACGTTTTGTTTGTGCATTATTTCGCGGAGACGCCGGACCTCGAACTCGAACGCAAGATCGGCGTCTATCTGCGCCGCATTCAGGGGCAGCATGGCGGCTGGCCGCTGTTCCACGAAGGCGAGTTCGATATGAGCGCCAGCGTGAAGGCTTACTTCGCGCTGAAGATGATCGGTGACGACATTAACGCGCCGCACATGAAGCGCGCGCGCGAGGCGATCCATGCGCGCGGCGGCGCTATTAATTCCAACGTGTTCACGCGCTGCCTGCTGTCCCTCTATGGCGTCACGACGTGGCGCAGCGTTCCGGTGATGCCGGTCGAGATCATGCTGCTGCCGCGCTGGTTTCCGTTCCACCTGATGAAGATTTCGTATTGGGCGCGCACGGTGATCGTGCCGCTGCTGGTGCTGCAGGCGAAGAAGCCGCTGGCGAAAAATCCGCGCAAGGTCGGGATCGACGAGCTCTTCCTGCAAAATCCGCGCGACCTTGGCCCGCCGCACCGCGCGCCGCACCAGAAACGCGGATGGTTTGCGTTCTTTGCGGTGGTCGATGCGGTGTTGCGCGCGGTCGAGCCGCTGCTCGAAAAACTGCCGATGCGCCAGCGCGCCTACGATAGGGCGGTCGAATTCGTGCGCGAGCGGCTGAACGGCGAGGACGGGCTTGGCGCGATTTATCCGGCGATGGCGAATTCGGTGATGATGTTCGACGTGCTCGGCATGGCGGATCACCCGGATCGCGGGATTGCGCGAAAGTCGGTCGAGAAGCTCGTTACGGTGAAGGAAGACGAGGCTTACGTTCAGCCATGCTTGTCGCCGGTCTGGGATACGGGGCTGATGTGTCACGCGCTGCTCGAAGCGGGCGACGATGCGTCACTCAAGGCTGTTGAGAAGGGTCTGCAATGGCTCGAGCCGTTGCAGGAA